>NZ_OY782498.1:376666-743333 GCF_963677845.1 uncultured Pseudodesulfovibrio sp. | reverse complement strand
ATGTCAATGCACATGAATCCGCCCATTTCCATGGTCTTCTTGTAGATGGGTTCGATGCGGGACATCATGCCCACGACAGTCCCGTCAAGGTCCACTGGTTTGGACTGAGAATAAAAAGCGGATGGTTTCACGGCCACATTGACCTTGGGAGCGTGGCCCCAATCAAGATCATTGGCCCCGCCATCAAGCGGCTTCCACTTGCCGAGTTCCTTCTGAATGGCTTCCAGAACTTCGAGATATCCGTCGCGATACGCATCGGACTCGACCTCGGACACTGTGGCTTCACCAAGCAGATCAAGAACAAAAGCAAAGCCGTCCTTGCGAAGTTTTCTGATGCCCTTAACCGCTTCCTTGGTGACCTGACCAATGATGAACTGACGGGCCATGGACTCAATATTGGAACGAATGGTCTTGTTCAGAACCTTGGCGACCAGTCCGCCACCAATCTTGGTTTTGGTGGCTCCCCATTTAAGCACATCAGGGATATTGGAGTCTTCGCCGGAAAAATATTCTTCGATATGCCGAGACAGTGACTCAGAAGTATTGAGATATGGCAGTACATCCACAAAACGAAACATCTGGACTTTAAAGTCCTCGTTTTTGATGGCCCAATCCATGACCTTGCCTGTCCACCACCCCTTATTGAAAACTGAGGGGGATTCACCGGAAATGGATGCAAAAAACTCCCTGCCCCGAGAAATAATCTGCGGGTCCAGGGAGGAAATACTTACTGTCATCTGTGGCTCCTCGAAGGTTAGTCGTTTTCAAGGGGAAGTGGAATAACGCGGGATTCCTTAACCGTGGTCAGTACGATAGTTGAGTTGGTGTCACGCACTGGCCCGATAGTTCCGAACTTTGCCAGTGTCGCCTGCAACGCTTCAGTATCCTCAACTCGAACCTTGACCAAATAGGAATCACGTCCGGCGGTATAATGCACTTCAAGAACTTCGGGAAATTCGGCAAGTTTCTGGCCCACCTCTGTGGCCCCAACACCCTCTTCTACTCGTATGGAAGTGAATGCTGTTAGTCCCCGTCCAAGCGACTTATGACTGACGATACACTCGTAGCCCTCGATAATACCGCTCTTTTTGAGCTTACGAACACGCTCAAGCACGGCAGATGGCGCCTTGCCTACCTTTCGAGCGATTTCTGCATTTGAAACCTTGCCATCTGCCTGAAGGATATTCAGGATTTCCAAGTCCAATTTGTCGATTTTTCTGTTATTCATACTTTAAATGAATAATATTCTTTTCACTTTCTGTCAATACCTCCTAAAAAACACCATGATAAATACACACAACTACCTTCCTTTTTATCAAAACCTCAGTTATTTAGAGTAGTCGATTAACTTTGATCTTTGCTCATAATCAGGATGATATGGTGTGAAAAACCAACCGCAGACAACCCAATTTTCCGATGCCACAATTTCCATTTCCGACCGAAATGGAACTCTTGTCATTGCGCTCACCGGTCGTCTCGATGCTCCCGGAATTGCCAACATCTGGGATCGAGCAGTGCAAGCGGGTAATTCCACCAACTTCACATCCATTGAAGTTGGTATGGCCGATGTTACCTATATTGATGGAGCCGGGGTTGCTCTGCTGCTCAAAATCAAGGAACTTGCAGCCCAAAAAGAAGCTCAACTCACGCTGAAGAATCTTCGAGAAGAAGATCGTAAACTTATCAACCTAACATGGGACAGTTCCTTCCCAGCACGCGAGACAAAAAAACAAAATCGTCGAGATATTCCCTCCGCCATCGGAGAAGCCATCGGAGAAGTCTGGTCCGGTATCCGCGAATTGATCGCATTCGTTGGAGAATCAACGGCATTGCTCACTGAAGCTCTTCTGCACCCAAGTCAAGTTCGCTGGAAAAATGTGCTGCTCTCCTGCATCAACGTCGGCGTTGAATCCTTGTTCATCATCACCCTCATCGGTTTTCTCATGGGGTTGATCATGTCATTTCAATCTGCGATCAGCCTGCAACGTTTCGGTGGCGAAATTTTCGTCCCCAACATGCTCGGCCTCGTCATGTTCCGCGAAATGGGTCCATTGGTTACGTCCATATTACTGGCCGCCCGATCAGGTTCAGCCTTTGCCGCCGAAATCGGCACCATGAAAATCAATGAAGAATTGGACGCACTGACCACCATGGGATTATCCCCCATGCGTTTTCTGGTCGTACCCAAAATCATTGCTACCATGCTTGTCGTTCCTTTGATGATCATGTTTTTCAATCTGGCATCGCTGGTTGGCGGTGCTATTGTCATGCTCTCCATGGGATACCCCCTCGTCACATTCACCTCCCGAGTCTTTTCTTATCTCGACTACGGGGATTTCTGGAGCGGCATGGGTAAAGGGCTGGTTTTCAGTTTTCTGGTAGCTGGCGTTGGTTGTTTACGCGGCATACAAACTCGATCCGGTGCCAGCGCGGTTGGCCTGTCCACCACCAGTGCAGTGGTTTCAGGCATTATTCTCATAGCTTTCGCCGACGGCATTTTCGCCATGGCCTTCTATTATCTGGGGATATAAGACATGCGCGAACGAGATACCGTCATAAGTGTTCAAAACTTGACCTGCGGATATGGCAACACGGTCATTGTCGATGACGTCAGCTTCGACATCAAGCAAGGTGAAATTTTCATTATCCTCGGTGGTTCAGGTTGCGGCAAATCAACGTTGCTCAAGAATATGATCGGGCTTATACATCCCATGGCTGGTGAAGTTTTTTATGGTGACGAAGAACTGACAAACGCATTTGGAGCCAAACGGGACGCAATCATTCGCAAATTCGGCGTGATGTATCAAATGGGCGCCCTGTTCGGATCCATGTCCCTATTGCAAAACGTCATGCTACCATTGGAAGAGTTCACTGACTTACCACAAGAAGCCATGACCCTCATTGCCAAATCCAAACTCGCCATGGTCAGTCTGGAAAATGCCATGTATAAAATGCCTGCGGCCCTGTCCGGCGGCATGAAAAAACGTGCCGCCATTGCTCGAGCAATGGCCTTGGACCCGGGCATACTCTTTCTGGATGAACCAGGGGCTGGACTTGACCCCATTTCCAGCGCTGCACTTGATGAACTGATTCTCGACCTGTCACGCAATCTTGGCATCACCTTTGTCATAGTCACCCACGAACTGGAATCCATTTACAAAATCGCGGATCGGGTTATCATGCTCGACAAAGACGTCAAATCCATCGTTGCCGAAGGAGACCCCAAAAAACTCAGGGACACCTCGGACAATCAGTTTGTTAGACGTTTTTTCCTCCGCCAACCGGAGTTGGAAGCCGCTGAAGGTACACACGCCCAAACGGCAAAGTAAGGATACGGAATGGTACGAAAACGAGATTATTTCAAATTAGGCATGTTCATCATCGTCGGCATTAGTATGCTCGTCGCGATGGTGCTTGTCCTCGGAGCCGGAAGATATTTCCAGACGACCTATACGCTGGAAACCTACTTTGACGAATCGGTCAATGGACTTGCCGTGGGTTCACCGGTCAAACTCCGAGGCGTTAACGTCGGCCGAGTGGCTGAAATCAATTTTGTATCAAACAAATACGACCCCGCAAATATCGGAGAAGTTCGATATGTCTATGTGGAATGCGATATCAACCCAGATCTCTTCGAATTCATTGATGAAGAGAAATTTATTGAAGTTCTGCGTAAAGATGTTGCCCGTGGTCTGCGTATACGGCCCACATCACTAGGCTTGACCGGCCAACTTTTCCTGAACATCGTTTATGACGATCCAAAGAGCAACCCACCTCTGCCTCTCAAATGGACCCCGCAACATGCTTATATCCCGTCCGTCCCCTCCACGCTGAGCAGGGTTGAAGGAGCCATCGCCACCATCAGTAAAACACTCAGCAGCCTCAAGCAGGAAGACCTTGAATCCATCATCAGTGACGTCAAATCCATTGTTGAATCCATCGACAACTTCATGAACACCGATGGAGGTAAACAAGCCGGTAAACGGATGCTCAACATCCTTGATAGTACTCGTAATATTCTGGCCCGAACAGACACACTCATGGCTGATCCTGCTTTAGATACGATCATTCCCAATACTGCCGGAGCCATTGGAGGCGTCAATCGAATCATCACGGAATCCGCAGACGACATTATTGCGGCAGCCCATGAAGCCAAAATAGCTATCGCCAGCTTCAAACAGGCATCTGTTGTTCTCGGCAAGACTTTGAGCGACCCACGCATGGACAAGGCAATGGGTGAAATAGCACCGACTCTGGAAAACATCTCACAGGCCTCGACAGACCTGACCGCAGCAGTTGCCAAGGTCCATATACTTGTTAACCGTCTGAATGGCGTTGTCGCCTCTGAAGAAGCAAATATTCACGCTATTATCGGAGATACTCGCGAAGTCATGCAGAACATCAAAGAACTCACAGGGGACGCCAAACGCTACCCCTCCGGCATGATCTTCGGCACTCCGCCAAGCAAGCCCAATCCTGAAGACCAATAAACCGGGATCAACACCATGAAAAAAACCTCTCTTCTCTTCCTCATATTGGCAGTAGGCCTGACAACCGCAGCCTGCGTCAAGTTGGGTGGAAAACCTTTGGATAAAAGGTATTTCCAAATCACACCAACCCGCTCGGTAGAACAGGCCCAATCAGGGTATGACTTCGTGCTCAAGGTTCGCAGACTGTCCATATCGAACCTCTATAACACCCGAGAACTGGTGTATCGCGGCAAGCAGGGACGCATCGAATCCGACTTCTATAATATGTTCTTTGTCCCCCCGGCAGACATGCTGACCACGGAACTGCGCAAGTGGCTCAGAGGTACAAAACTCTTTACCCACATCATCGAACCCGGCAGCATGGTCGTCCCCGGATTAACGCTTGAAGGTGTGATCAACTCTCTCTATGGAGACTATTCCCTTGACACACCCGCCGCAGTAGTGGAAATGCAGTTCTTCGTAGTTGATGAAGCTTCGGCGAATAATGAAATCATTTTCTCCAGCACATATGCCGAGCGTATATCCATGCCCGAATCTTCAGCTACAGCCCTGGTCAGCGCCATGACTCAGGGAGTTCAGACCATTTACACCAATCTTGAAACCGACCTGGGAACCGCAGGCCTGAAGTAATAATGGGAAAGAAAAACAAAATATATCGCCCCGAGGAATTCGACGAAGTCCATGACGGCCCAAGTCGTACCCAGTTAAAAAAGAACATGAAAGATTTGCAACAACTCGGTGCAGATCTCGCAGCACTGGGTGATGCCACAATCAAAGAGGCTCATCTCCCTCCCGAAGTAGAAGCGGCGCTGTTACTCATCAAGAAGATACCCAAACATGAAGCTACACGTCGCCATATGCAGTACGTGGGCAAACTCATGCGCACTTTTGACACCAGTCATGTACAAGAGATTGTCGAAGCTGCTAAAAATGGACATTCCATTAAAACAGCAGAATTCCATCGACTTGAAATAATAAGAGAACGATTGATTGATGGGGATGATGACCTCTTGCAAGAACTTTTTGAGACCCATCCCGAAAGCGGACAGAGACTCCGCCAGCTTACACTGGGCGCACGCAGGGAAAAAGCCAAAGAAAAACCACCGAAAGATTCTCGAGCTCTCTTCAAATTCCTTCGAACTTTGCCCTTTGATAGGGAAAATTAGGGTCTTCCCTCTTGACGTAGGCCAAACAGGTTTTATCTATTGCCGACAGAACATGATCGACGGCAGATTCCGTCGTACTGCAAGGAGATAACCATGGTCATTCACGAATATGCCGGAGTAGTCACCGAGTTGCCTGACAGAGATTGTCCGCATTGCGGCAAAACGATGGAAGCGTGGCTCGCACCGCCCGAAACCGGGTGGAATGTCATCCTTATTTGCAACAATAACAACTGTCCGCATTATCTTGGTTCCGAAGAGGACATCCTTCATAAACGCGAGGACTCCCACTTGGGATGCCGATATGCTGAAGACCCGGCCAATGGGTTCAAGCCGGTCAACGTCCTTGCCGTCTGCCCTCACTAAAGTTTTTTTCATAGAACACCGTGAAAAGGGTTTCGCTATGCGGAACCCTTTTCACGTTTTATGGATCAAATCCTATTTCCATCCCATATGATCAATGGTAAATCAGGGAACAGTTTGTAAAAGAGGTTCACACATTGCGCAAAATATCAGGAAAAACCCAAGCATTTCTAGCTCTCGGCATAGCAGTCTTGCTCTGGTCCAGTTCCTTCATCGTTCTCAAATTCGCTTTCCAAAGATTCGACCCAATGGTGGTTATCTTTGGTCGCATGTTTATTGCCAGCCTTTGCTTTCTTCTTATTTTCAAGAAATTAAAAAATATCGAATATCAAGCCGGCGACTGGAAACTCCTTGTCTTCATGGGTGTCTGTGAACCAGGATTCTATTTCGTCTTCGAAGCAATGGCCTTGACATATACAGACGCATCACAGGCAGGAATGATCTGCGCCCTGCTTCCACTCATGGCTGCAGTCGTTGCTCGATTTACTCTTGGCGAAAAACTTACTCGCCGCATGGCCGTCAGCTTCGGACTCGCCATTATCGGTGCCGTCATACTCTCTGCCGCAGCAGAATCCACTGCGACAGCGTCCAATCCAATCCTTGGCAACTTTCTGGAATTCATGGCCATGGTCTGCGCTGTGGGATATATGATCTCTCTCAAAAAACTAACACCGCGTTACAATCCGTGGTTTCTGACTATGATACAGGCATTCATCGGAGCCATCTTCTACTTCCCTCTCCTCTTTCTGCCCTCGACCACATTGCCAACATCATTTGATCTTTTCGGCATTTCCACCATTTTTTACCTCGGTATCATGGTCACTATCCTGGCCTACGGTCTTTATAACTACGGCATGTCAAAAATCCCGGTTGGTCAGGCCTCATCCTTTATCAACCTGATCCCGGTCATCACACTCATTCTGGGAATGATATTTCTCAACGAACGACTCAACTGGATCCAATATGCAGCATCAGCGCTAGTGATTGTTGGCGTATATGTAAGTCAGGGCGGCAATAAAAAAGACGAGAAAGCAACATAAGCCTTCCCGTCCATCTAAAAATCATTCCGTGAAATCTTCTACACTGGGATAAAAACATCTTCGCGAGTACACCCTGCCTCTTTCAGCAGCCTGGACACAGCCTCTACACCGCCGTCGCCGACATCCAAACTATACTCTGTCACAAACGTATCGATGTGCGTTGCAATCACAGCATCATCCATTTCCTGTGCATGCGACTTAATATATTCACGTCCGGCTTCGGGATGCTCCCGTGCAGCAATCAGACTCTGCCGAATAGCCTCATTCATCTGACGAGCCACTTCAGGTCCAAGTGAACGCTTGATGGCTATGGCTCCCAACGGAATAGGCAGCCCAGTATATTTCTCCCACCATGCACCGAGATCAAGGATTCGCGTCAACCCCTGATCTGCGAAAGTAAAACGCCCCTCATGAATGACAACCCCGGCAGCGACTTCGCCTGACACGACCGCAGGCATAACTTCATCAAAAACCATTTCGACCAATTCAACGTGTATACCAGCCTCACGACAACACAACCCAAACAACAGGTTGGCCGTAGTATTTCGACCCGGAATTGCTACTTTCCTGCCGTCCAATGCAGCAAGGTCACACGCTTCTCCTGCCACCAGAATAGGACCAACGCCATATCCCATGGCTCCACCGGCCCGAAGCAGGATATATTCATCCAGAATCCCGGAAGCGGCGGCAACAGATACCTTAACCACATCAAGCAAACCGGAAGCGGCCTGACCGTTCAAATCCTCAACATCAGCCAAAGTAATATCAAGGTCGCCCGGCCAAGACACCACACCGGATGCAAGCGCTTGAAAAATATACGTATCATTTGGACAAGGGGAATACCCAATTGTCAATGTTCTCTTCATAAAATCCTCCTAGCATATAAAATAACTTCACGCCTATTGACAGGCGAGACCACCGCTTATAGAGATAGTGACCACCCGGTCACCACTAGTCGAACCACGCGGTGAAATCAAGAGCAACCACATGACACAAAATTCAAAAACGTTTGAAAATCTACCCGACGCCAAACAGGAACGCGTATTGAACGAAGCTACCTCGGAGTTCGCTGAGTATGGATATCATCAGGCCAGCATCAACCGCATCGTCAAACGACTTGGCATAGCCAAAGGTTCACTGTTCAAATACTTCGGCAATAAGCAAGGGCTGTTCGAATACCTATTCGGTCATGCAGTCAATCAATTCAAACAGCCGCTCAAGCATATCCGAGAAACAACCTCGGACAAGGATTTTTTCGAACGCATTGAAAAAAGCCTGTTGGCCGGTGTGGACTTCATACAAGCACACCCGCACATTTATCGAATTTACCTGAAGATGCTCTTCCAAGAAAATTTCCCCATGCGTGACAAATTCCTCAGTGAAGTACGCCGGGGATCATCAAAATATCTCCGATCATTGGTCACTGCAGCCATGGAATCAGGCGAACTACGAAATGACCTTGACCCGGATATGGTGATTTTTCATCTGGACTCCATCATGGATCGTTTTTTTCAGGCCCACGCCGTCCCCCATCTGGACGGCCCCATAACCCTGTACGACACAGACAGACAAACAACGGAAAACAAAGCCCGCGCCATAACAGATTTTCTTCGGCGTGGACTGGGTAATCCATCCTGAATACGGGAGGAATTATGCGTCTATTCAACAGCGATTATTATGAGAACATGGGCCTTGCCGACATCAGGGACAAGGTCGAGCTCGGCAAACGACTGAGTTTCGAAGACGGCATCAAACTTTTTGAATGTCCAGAACCACTTGCTGTAGGAGCACTCGCCCACATGGTCCGCACACGACTGCACGGCGACAAAGCCTTCTACGTGGTCAACCAACACGTCAACTACACCAATGTGTGTGTCAACGGCTGCGTATTCTGTGCCTATCAACGAGAAGAAGGACAGGAAGGCGGCTTCGTACTAAGCAAGGAAGATGTCATTGCAAAAATAAATAGTGCTGCACTGACTCCACGTGAAATACACATCGTCGGCGGCTGTCATCCCAAACTCAAACTGGATTACTTTGAAGGAATTCTCAATGCCATCAAGGAACGACTGCCTGAAGTTGTCCTCAAATGTTTCACAGCCGTTGAAATCGCGCACTTTGCACAACTCGAAAATATATCCACACGCGAAGTACTGACTCGACTCAAAGCCGCAGGGTTGGATATGTTACCCGGTGGCGGTGCCGAAATATTCGCACCCGAGACTCGGGAAAAAATTTGTCCTCGCAAATCCACGGCCAAAGAATGGCTGGCAGTCCACGAAGAAGCTCACGCACTGGGGTTGAAAACAAACTGCACCATGCTTTTCGGTCACATCGAATCCATTGAAGATCGCATAGACCATTTGATTCAATTACGTGAATCCCAAGACCGTGGCGGCGGGTACACCTGTTTTATTCCATTGCCTTTCCTGACTGAAAACAGCCAGTTGACTATCGAAAATCCCCTGACGGGATTGGATGAGTTACGTGCCATCGCCATCAGTCGTTTAATGCTCGACAACATCCCGCACATCAAAGCTTACTGGGTGATGCTCGGCGTAAAGCAAGCGCAGGCTGCCCTTAAATTCGGCGCTGACGACTTCGACGGTACAGTGGTCGAGGAAAAGATCGGGCACGAAGCTGGAGCCACCTCCGAACAGGGAATGACACGATCTGAATTGACCGAAATGATCAAAGGATGCGGGTGCACCCCTGTAGAGCGCGACGGTTTTTTTAACGAAGTTTAATGCCTCCGACTGATGAGAGAAGGCTAACTAAATAGGATCCAAGCGAGTAAAAAATGAACAAGCTTGAAGATATTTTTAAAAAAGTTCTGGGTGGAGAGCGTATTGATTTTCATGAAGCTCAACTTCTTTATGATGATGCCAATTTTCATGATCTTGGGCGATTAGCCCATCATGTTAGATTAAAGAAACATCCTGAACCGATTGTCACGTATGTCGTAGACCGCAACATCAATTACTCAAATATATGTGTATGTTGCTGCAAGTTCTGCGCGTTCTACCGTGAACCGGACCAAGACGGCGGCTACGTGCTGACGTATGAAGAAATCGGTAACAAAATTCAGGAGACACTCGATCTCGGTGGCACCCAAATTCTTATGCAGGGTGGTCATCACCCGGATTTACCACTGACGTGGTACGAAGAAATGCTTCGGTATATTAAAAAAAATTATACGGTCCATATCCACGCTTTTTCCCCTCCAGAAATTGTCTTCTGGAGCGAAAAGGAAGGTATCCCTATCGCCGAAGTTGTCGACCGCTTGTACAAAGCTGGTTTGGACTCAATCCCCGGCGGTGGTGCCGAAATTCTTGTAGATGCTGTCAGATCCAAAGTTGCGCCCAATAAATGTCCTGCAGGGCAATGGCTTGAGGTCATGGAAGAAGCGCACAATCAAGGATTAAGAACCACTGCAACCATGATGTTTGGCCACGAAGAAACTCCGGCCCAACGGTTACAACATCTTTTCGCCGTGCGTGAGACACAGGACCGTACAGGTGGCTTCACAGCGTTTATACCATGGACCTTTCAACCGGATCACACCGAACTTCCCCACTGCCGCAAACTGACAAGCATCGAATATTTACGACTGCTGGCAGTTTCCCGCATTGTGCTCGACAACGTGGATAACATCCAGGTTTCATGGGTAACAATGGGGCCAAAAATCGCCCAGCTTGCACTCTTTTTTGGTGGTAATGATTTTGGGTCAACCATGCTCGAAGAAAATGTGGTCAAAGCGGCTGGCATTTCATTTCGACTTTCACGCGAAGAAATTGATCGTCTGGTCATGGCTGCCGGATTCATACCAAAGCAACGGTCCATGAATTATACCATTCTGGAGAATTGTTAATGTCCATTCAGCTCGGAAAAATCGGCTACCTTAACGTCTTACCTATCTATCATCCGTTGGAATCTGGCTTGATTGCCAACAACTTTGAAATACAATCAGGTCCACCAGCGGCATTGAACAACCTTATGGACGAAGGCAAACTGGATATTTCAGCGGCCTCTTCCATTGAATATGCTCGCCACCCGGAGAAGTACTATCTCATTCCCAACATTGCCATTGGAAGCCGTGGTCCTGTCCAAAGTGTTCTTCTTTTGAGTCGCTACCCGGTTGAAGAACTTCAGAAGAAAACAATTTTAGTGAGCTCACAAACACATACATCAGCAGCTCTGCTCTCCGTATTGCAAAACGAACTTTGGAAAATTGAAACTGGATACACTACAGGCAATGCGACGGAAACCCTTGCAAAGGGAGAACGGCCAGATGCCATATTAGCTATTGGAGATGAAGCATTGAACCTTCGGTTTCACCCCGATTATCCACACAGGATTGATCTGGGTGAAGCTTGGAGAGAGCTTACAGGATTGCCATTCATTTTCGGAGTTTGGATTGTTCAACGAGAAAGTTGGAAAACATCAAAAGACATGCTCATCAAGGCAGTCAACAAGCTCATCGAAGCAAAAAAATGGGGCATCGAGAATATCCAGCAAATGTGCACACTGGCAGCAGATGAAAGCTGTTTATCCGACGAAGAAATGTGTTCATACTTTGACGGTCTGGTCTACGATCTTGCCGAAGACGAAATAGCTGGTCTCACTCTTTTCTACTCACACCTCAAAAAGAATGGCTTGATTAACCACATACCCGAATTACATTTCATCCCATAGTGTATTGATTACTTCGTATTAAAATCGACGAACGCTTTCAGGGCCGGAAACATGTGTCGACCGCGATGATAGATAAGGTAGAACTGTCTCGTCCCTGAAAGCTCTGGTATATCTAAAGCTGTGAGTACTCCACGCGAGATCATATCTTCCGCGACAAGGCGTGATGTGAAGCAAATACCGACACCATGAGCAGCATGAGCAAGGCTTTCTGAGGTTCCTTCAACCTGACAACGTATGAGGAGGTCCTGAATAGAATGTCCAACACCTTCCAGAGCCTCTTCCAACACACGGCGCGTAGCTGACCCTCTCTCCCGCATAATCCATGGCAAAGAAGCGGCTTCTGTAAGCGAAACAGATTCCTTGCCAGGAAGCCATGAAGCTCCTTGCGCTGCAACGACCATTATCTCATCATCAGCGATATGTTGTGCGACGAGGTCGGCCTCATCCGGCTTTTGCCCGACGATACCGATAGGCCATTCTCCAGAAAGTACACGTTTGATGACCTCGGAAGAGTCATGTGTATGAACAGAAAAACTGACTTCAGGGTATTTTCGAGAAAAAGCTGCTAGCAATTCCGGTAAAAGGGTCAAAGAAGGTATTGTACTACACCCAATGCCAAGATCGCCCACAACTCTGTCTCTCAACATTTCAATTGAGGCCTTGGCCCGATCAAGATTCGCAAAAACCTTCATCGCACTTGCATAAAGAACTTCTCCAGCCTGAGTCGACATTACCTTGCGACCCAGCCTATCAAAAAGTTTGACACCGAGTTCCTCTTCCAAATTCGCTACATGGGAACTAATCGTTGGCTGTGACAAAAACATGACATCGCCAGCCTTGGAGAAACTTTGCAATTCATAAACTCTGCAAAATGCTTCAAGTTTTCGCACATCCATTTTTATCTATCCTTTTCATTGAGTATCTCTATAGCTGTAATCAAAAAAAGGGCAGGTCTTTGACCTGCCCTTTTAATATTACTTATCTTCGGTTTCTTCAGAAGCAGCTTCTTCAGCAGGCTTCTCTTCAACCTTTTCTTCTTTCTTAGCAGCTGCCTTCTTCTTAGGAGCGGCCTTCTTCTCTTCCTTGGCAGGCTTTTCTTCTTTCTCAGCCGGAGCTTCTGCGGCCAACTTGGTCAGCTCAATGATGACCATGGGGGCGCAGTCGCCCTTGCGGGGCTGGGAGAGCTTGATGATACGAGTGTAACCACCCGTACCGCCTTCAAAGCGAGGGCCGATCTCATCAAAGAGACGCTGGACCATCTGATGGCTACCAAGAACCTTGTAAGCCTGACGACGTGCATGCAGGTCGTTACGCAGAGCCAAAGTGATAAGCTTATCAACAATGCCACGGAGTTCTTTGGCCTTAGGTTCAGTAGTGCGAATCTGCTCGTAAGTCAGCAATGCGCGGGCCATGTTCTTAAACATGGCGGCACGATGAGTATTGGTCCGATTCAGTTTACGGCCTGACTTTCTATGCCTCATTTTTCTCTTTCCTCTTCAACCATTCCTGGTATTTCTTGTCAAAATCCTCAACCGTCATACCAAATTTCAAGCTCATGGCATCCAAAACGCGACGAATCTCGTCCAAGGATTTACGACCAAAGTTCTTGGTCTTCAACATGGCTTGTTCAGTACGCTGAACCAGTTCACCAACCAACTGAATGTTGGCGGCCTTCAAGCAATTGGTAGCACGAACTGAAAGTTCGAGTTCATCAATGGACTTGAAGAGGTTCGGGTTCAGATCAATTGAATCATCTTCTTCTTCCTGAGTCTCAGAAGAGAGTTCATCGAAGTTGATGAAGACGGACAATTGCTCTTTCAGAATCTTGGCACTGTATGCACAGGCATCCTCGGGGGAAACTGAACCATCGGTCCAGACCTCAAGAATGAGCTTGTCGTAGTTGGTCATCTGGCCGACACGCGCCTGTTCGACGGAGTATGCGACCTTCTTGACTGGGGAGTAACTGGCGTCGAGGATCATGGAGCCGATTTCGTCGGTCAGTCCTTCGTGCATGTCGGCAGGGACATAGCCCTTGCCCATGCGGACTTCCAACTCCATCTTGAAGCTACGGTTCTCGGTCAGGGTGGCAATAAGCTGATCCTTGTTCAAAACTGTGACGTTTTGATTTTCCTGAATCATGCCAGCAGTAACCTGGCCCTTCTTGTTAGCTTCAAGTGTCAAGCGCTGAGGCTCGTCCGTGGTCATTGCCATGCGAACAAGTTTCATGTTCAGCACGACCTCGGTCATGTCCTCAAGAACACCAGGCACGGTGGTGAACTCATGCTGTACTCCCTCAATGGAGGCGGACACAATGGCACACCCCTGCATAGAGGAAAGAAGAACCCGGCGCATGGCATTACCAATAGTGGTAGCATAACCGCGCTCAAGAGGTTCACAGATGAATTTACCGTACATCTCGGAGGACTTGGGATCACGCACCAATTTCTCAGGCTTGACCAGTTCGCTCCAATTGCGGGTGTTGATGAGTTTGTCGCCGTTCTCAATAAGCATGAAGTCCCCTATTTACTTGGAGTACAATTCGACAATAAGCTGCTCGTTGATCGGGAACTGGATATCTTCCCGGCTCGGCATGGCCTTAACCGTGCCCTTGAAGTTGGCACCGTCAGATTCCAACCATTCAGGACAACCGCGGCGGGCAATGACTTCCTGAGCTTCGTTAATCACGGGGATCTTACGAGCTTCTTCGCGAACTTCGATGACGTCCTCAGACTGGACCTGCATGGACGGGATGTTCACGCGGCGGCCATTGAGCTTGAAGATGCCGTGACGTACCAACTGACGAGCTTGATCACGAGAGTTGGCATAGCCAAGACGGTAGATCACGTTGTCAAGACGACGTTCGAGGAGCATCAACAGGTTATGACCGGTGACGCCCTTCATGCCGTCGGCACGATGGTAGTACATACGGAACTGGCCTTCCAGCACGCCGTACATACGACGAACCTTCTGCTTTTCACGCAACTGGATGGCGTAATCGCTCATCTTGTGACGCATGCGGCCGGAGTGTCCCGGTGGGTATGGACGCTTTTCGTAAGCGCACTTATCAGTGTAGCAGCGATCGCCCTTGAGGAAGAGCTTTTCTCCCTCGCGACGGCACAGCTTGCATTTTGCTTGAGTATATCTTGCCACGATACTTCTCCTTAATTAGACCCTGCGGCGTTTAGGCGGACGGCAACCATTGTGGGGAATCGGAGTGATGTCCCGAATGAAGGTAACCTTGAAGCCTGCGTTGTTGATGGCGCGCATAGCGGCCTCACGACCAGAGCCGGGGCCCTTGACGTAGATGCCGACGGTACGCATACCGGAATCCTGAGCGCGCTTGGCGGCGGATTCTGCTGCCATCTGTGCCGCGAAAGGAGTGGACTTACGGGAGCCCTTGAAATGAGCGCCTGCGGAAGCCCAACTGACGACATTGCCCTTAACGTCTGTAAAAGTCACGATCGTGTTATTGAACGTGGCTTTGACGTGGGCAATCCCGACGGGAATGTTCTTCTTCTCTTTCTTCTTCCCAGATCGACGGGGTTTAGCCATTGCCTTAATCTCCGTTGAATAAATGTCTATAAAACGCTCACTGTCTTAAACAGAAAGCGATATTTCGCGATGTCGCGTACTTATTTCTTCTTGCGGCCCATGACGGAACGACGGGGACCCTTGCGAGTACGAGCGTTGGTCTTGGATTTCTGACCGCGAACGGGCAGACCGCGACGATGGCGCAGACCGCGGTAGCAGCCGATGTCCATCAGACGTTTGATGTTGGTAGTGATCTCACGACGGAGGTCACCTTCAACTTTGTAGTTATTTTCAATCTCGAGACGAATCTGGCTGACTTCTTCAGCAGTGAGGTCATCACTGTTGGTCTTCCAGTCCACTTTCGTGGTATCGAGAATCTGCAGGGCCATGGTCCGGCCGATGCCGTAAATGTACGTCAGCGCAACATCAATGCGCTTGTTCTTCGGCAGATCAACACCAGCAATACGTGCCATAGTTATTTCCCTCTATCCTTGACGCTGCTTATGCCGGGGGTTCTCACAGATCACCCGCAAGACACCGTTGCGCCTGATTACTTTGCACTTGGAACACATTTTCTTAACAGAAGGTCTTACTTTCATGACCATCTCCATTGTCTGAATACAATAATGCCTATGCCCCCATTCGGGGGTGGCCTTTTAAACGAAGCTGTGTTTTCTACAGCGTTTTACGACAATAAGCAAGTCTAAATTTGCCCATCTCCATGGGAGCTAATCAGACAAGCTCAATATCATCGGTCCATCGGAGGTAATGGCAATGGTGTGCTCAAAGTGAGCAGACAGTTTCCTGTCCTTAGTCACCGCTGTCCATTTATCCTCAAGAACTTCAACTTCGTGGCTCCCAACCGTGACCATCGGCTCAATGGCAAGCACCATACCGGCTTTAAGAGGAACGCCGGGCATGCCCTTGGGTACGAAGTTGGGGATCTCAGGCTTCTCATGGAGATGACTGCCGATCCCGTGTCCTACAAAACGACGGACTATACCAAAACCGAACCCTTCAACGTATGACTGTATTGCCGCGGAGATATCATACAAGTTGTTGCCGGGAACGGCTTTATCAATACCCTTATAAAGAGACTCTCGGGTTACGTCCATAAGCTTTTTCGCTTCGTCAGAAACTGCTCCAACCGCAAAGGTCCTCGCAGAATCTCCGTAAAACCCTTCATACACGACGCCCATGTCAACACTGACAATGTCGCCTTCATTCAGAATGCGTTCCTTGGAAGGAAAGCCGTGTACTATCTCTTCATTCACTGAACAACATAGGGCAAAAGGAAAACCTTGGTACCCTAAAAATGCCGGACGTACGCCATATTGGTCGCACATGGACCGACAAATATCCTCAAAAAGCATGGTGGAAACGCCAGGTTTGACGTTCTCTGCCAACTCATCAAGAATGGTGGAAACAATGCGATTGGCCTCACGCATGAGGCCAATCTCTTTATCATTTTTGAGGAAGACACCCCTAAACTTTTTCAAGGCTAGTGCCTGCCCTTCAATTTGCCTGCCTTGCCCATCAGCCCCTCGTATTGACGAGAGATCAGATAAGACTCGACCTGCCCCATGAAGTCCATGGCCACGCCGACCACGATCAGAAGTGAAGTTCCGCCGAAATAAAACGGCACACTAAACTTACTAATCAAAAACATGGGAAGCACGCAGACCGCAGATACATAGAAGGCTCCCCACAACGTAATGCGGGCCAGCACTCTATCAATGTACTCACGAGTGCGATTACCTGGACGAATGCCCGGGATAAAGCCACCCTGCTTTTGAATATTCTCTGCAATACCCTTGGGATCAAACATGATCGCCGTATAGAAGTAGCAGAAGAATATGATAATTCCAATGAACAACAAGTTGTAAACAATGGAAGTCGGACTCATGAAGGCTGCAAAATCCTGCAAGAACTCATTGTTCGAGAACTGAGCGAGTGTTGCAGGGAACATCAGGATAGAAGAAGCAAAGATCGGCGGAATAACACCAGCGGTGTTGATCTTCAAAGGCAGATGCGTAGTCTGCCCACCAAACATGCGACGTCCTTGCTGACGCTTGGCATAGTGAATCGGTATTCTGCGCTGTCCTCTTTCCATGAAAACAATGAAAGCCAATGTGGCAACCATCACTATCACGAGGAAAAGAAGGATGAACAGGGTGATTTCGCCCACGGTCATCAACTGAATGGTATTGATCACTGCAGCTGGAAGGCCCGCAATAATACCTGCGTAGATGATCAGGGAGATACCGTTTCCGATCCCCTTTTCAGTCATTTGCTCACCCAACCACATCAGGAAAACGGTGCCGGCGGTCAAGGTCAAGATGGTCATCAACTTGAACCCGATGCCGGAAAACAGCACCATGGGCGCGCCCGTGGGGCTGCTCATGGACTCAAGACCAGTGGCAATGGCAAAGCCTTGCACAATGGTAATGAGAACTGTCCCGTACCTTGTGTACTGGGTAATTTTTTTTCTTCCGGCCTCACCTTCCTCCTTCTGGAGGCGCTTCAACTCAGGAGACACAACGGTCAGGAGCTGAAGAATAATTGAGGCCGAAATGTAGGGCATGATGCCCAGTGCGAAGATGGACATGTTGGACAGTCCACCGCCCGAGAACATATCGAATATCCCGAAGAGGGTGTTCTGCGCCTGAGCGAAGAACTCCGTCAGAGCCGCACTGTCGACGCCGGGAATAGGTATATGGATGCCCATCCGGTAGACAGCAAGCAGTGCGAACGTCCAGAGCAGCTTGTTACGCAACTCTGGCAACCGGGCAATATTATCAACTCCTGACATCGTATCAATACCCTTCGAGTATAGAGTTAGGCTTCAATGGCCTTGGCGGTACCGCCGGCCTTGGCAATCTTCTCGGCTGCAGACGCACTGAAGCGATGTGCTTCAATGGTCACTGCCTTCGCGACATCACCGGTTCCGAGGACTTTGACCGGAGCATTGTTCTCAACAACACCACGTTCATACATGTCGCTCAGGGTGATTTCGTCCTTGCCTTCGAACATGGCCATAAGGCGACCAACGTTCACAGCTTGGTACTCTTCACGGAAGGGATTCTTGAATCCACGCTTGGGCAGACGACGTGCCAGAGGCATCTGTCCACCTTCGAAGCCGGGACGAACGCCACCGCCGGAGCGGGCGTTCTGACCCTTGTGGCCCTTACCGGAGGTTTTACCCCAACCGGAACCGGAACCACGACCAATGCGCTTACGATTCTTATATTCTTCCGGGAAGGCGTAGAGTTCATGCAGTTTCATTATTCTACTACCTCCACCAGGTGTCTGACCTTGTAGATCATACCACGAATAACCGGAGTATCTTCGTGTTCTTTGACCTGGCTGATGCGACGCAAGCCCAATGCTTCCAGGGTTTTGACCTGGTCAGGCTTGCACGCGATCTTGCTTTTGATCTGTTTTACTTTAATCACGGCGATCTCCTTTACTTTCTCGGCGTAGATACCGGGACACCGCGCAGGGCGGTCATTTCCTCGGCACTCCGCAGGGACTCCAGACCAGCCATGGTGGCACGCAGCACGTTGTGCGGATTATTGGTGCCAATAGCCTTGGTCAGGATGTCATGGACGCCAACGGCTTCCATGATCGCACGAACGGGACCACCAGCAATAATACCAGTACCACGGCTAGCAGGCTTCAGCATAACGCGGCCTGCACCGTAGCGTCCCAAAACCTCATACGGCAGGGTTCCGTCCAGCAGAGGAACATTAATCATGTTCTTCTTGGCGCGTTCAGACGCCTTGCGGATGGCTTCAGGCACTTCGTTGGCCTTACCCAGACCGTATCCGACTCCACCTTCACCGTCTCCGACGACCACCAGGCAGCTGAAGCTGAAACGGCGGCCACCCTTGACAACCTTGGCGACGCGATTGAGGTAGACGATTTTTTCAATCAATCCACTATCATTCTGTTCCATTGTTCTTTCCTAGCTACCTAGAATTTAAGCCCGGCTTCACGGGCGCCGTCGGCAAGAGCTTTTACCTTGCCGTGATAGATGTAACCACTCCGGTCGAAGACACAGGATTCGATTTTCTTTGCCAGAGCGGCTTCGGCTATAGCCTTGCCAACCTTGGTTGCAGAATCCTTGTTTGCCTTGAGAGTCTCGCCGTCCTTGTTCAGCACCTGAGTGCTTGCGGAGGCCAGAGTCACGCCGTTCACGTCATCGATCAACTGGGCATAAAGATGCTGGTTGGAACGATAGACGACCAAACGAGGGCGAACTTCAGTACCGGATATTTTCTTTCTGATGCGGGGCTTCCGAAGAAGCCTCTGTGCATTCTTGCTTTTACTCATGACTTATACCCCTACTTAGCGCCGGACTTACCAGCCTTGCGGCGGATGTATTCGTCAGCGTACTTGATGCCCTTGCCCTTGTAGGGTTCCGGCGGACGCACGCGGCGGATTTGTGCCGCGACTTCTCCGACAAGCTGCTTATCGAGGCCTTCGATGGTCAGCTTAATGCCTTCCGCCTTAGCTTCGAGACCGGCAGGCAGATCGAACTCTACCGGATGTGAAAATCCGACATTGAGAACGATTTTTTTGCCCTGCACGGACACCTTGTAACCTACACCGATAACTTCCAAGGTCTTAGCAAAGCCCTTGGTCACGCCATCAACGCAGTTGGCAAGCAAGGTCCTACGAAGACCATGCTGACCGCGCGCCTGACGGGAATCATCAATGCGGGAGACATACACCTTGCCATCCTCGATCTTATACTCAACGGTCGGGTGGACCGGAGTCTGCAAGGTCCCCTTAGGGCCCTTAACCTGGATCTCGGAGGCTCCAACAGATACCTCAACACCCGAGGGGATGTCGATGGGATTCTTTCCTATACGAGACATAGTGGAACCTCTTTACCAGATTTCGCAGAGAAGCTCGCCGCCGACGTTGGCCTCTTTGGCCTTGGCGCCTTCGAGCAACCCTTTGGATGTGGACACGATACAAATACCGATGCCGTTCTGGACTCGGGGGATATCAGATGCACCTACGTACACTCGACGACCGGGTTTACTGACCTTTTTCAGGCCAGTAACCAACGGTTTTCCGTCAACGTACTTGAGGGTAATACTGATGTCCCTGTCCTCGACAGCGTAGTCGGTGATATAACCTTCTTCCTTCAAAATACCCGCGATGGAAGACTTCATCTTGGAAGTCGGGATGGCAACATCATTATGATATGCACCATACGCATTCCGGATGCGGGTCAACATGTCGGCTACAGGATCAACAACAGCCATTTCAATTCTCCTTAATTACCAGCTCGCCTTGCGGACGCCGGGAAGTTCACCAGCGAGAGCCTTGTTACGGAAGCAAATACGACAAATGCCGTAGCGCCTCAGAAAAGCCCGAGGACGGCCACAAATCGGACAACGATTGTATGCGCGGACCTTGAACTTGGGTTTGCGGCGTGCCTTAACACGTAAGCTTGTTTTGGCCACTTTCCGTCCTCCTACTTTTTAAAGGGCATACCGAGCAGATCCAGAAGGGACTTGCCTTCTTTATCTGTCTTAGCGGTCGTGCACACTGTCACGTTCATGCCCTTCACCATCTCAACTCTATCGATGTCAAGCTCAGGGAAGATGGTGTGTTCCTTGATGCCCATTGTGAAGTTACCACGACCGTCAAAACCACGATCGGGGATACCGCGAAAGTCGCGGACACGGGGCAGAGCAAAGCTCACGAGCTTGTCATAAAAATCCCACATTGCATCGCCGCGCAAAGTCACGCGAGTGCCTACCGGCATACCTTCGCGCAGCTTGAACTGTGCGATGGATTTCTTTGCCAGAGTGACAACGGCCTTCTGGCCTGCGATTGCGGTCAATTCCTCGGCAGCGGGTTCGATGAGCTTGCTATTCTGGCTCGCTTCACCAAGTCCGATGTTCAAGGAGATCTTCGTCATACGAGGAATCTCCATGGAAGAGGAATAACCGTACTCCTTCTGGAGCTCGGGGACGACCTTTTCATTATATACTGTCTCGAGACGTGTCATACTGATACCTACTTGAAGGTTTCGTTGCACTTCTTGCAGAAGCGAACCTTCTTTCCATCTTCAGTCTTCTTGTACCCGACCCGCGTGGGCTTGGTGCATGCATCGCAAACAACAGCCACATTGGATACATGAATCGGGGCTTCCTTCTCGATGATACCGCCGGGTTGCTGGGCATAGGGGTTGGCTTTGGTGTGGCGCTGGACCATGTTCACCTTCTCAACCAGGACTTTGTCCTGCTTCTTGAGAATCTTCAACACCTTACCGATCTTACCCTTGTCCTTTCCGGCGATGACCATGACTTTGTCGTCTTTGCGAATTTTAGTCTTCATCATCATATCCTTACAGGACCTCGGGGGCGAGGGAAACGATCTTCATGAAACCGGCTGCACGCAATTCACGAGCCACGGGTCCGAAAATACGGGTACCGACGGGGTCCATGTTAGCGTTAAGCAGCACAGCGGAATTGTTGTCGAACTTGATGTAGGAACCGTCGGGACGACCAAGTTCCTTCTTCGTGCGAACGACAACCGCCTTCATAACCGAGCCCTTCTTCACTTTGGAATGGGGCATGGCTTCTTTGACGGACACTACAATAATATCACCGACGCTGGCGTAACGGCGCTTGGAACCACCAAGAACCTTGATGCACAGGACCTGTTTGGCCCCGGAGTTGTCAGCAACGTCGAGTCTGGATTCAACTTGTATCATGTTTCCTCCTAAACCTAGACGGCCTTTTCGAGAATTTGCACCAAATGCCACCGTTTACGGCGGGACATGGGCCTCGATTCGACAATCTGCACCTTGTCGCCAACACCACAATCATTAGCCGGATCATGGGCCATGAATTTCTTGCGGCGGCGAATGTACTTCTTCAGCAGCGGATGCTTCACCAGGGTCTCGACGCGGACGACAATGGTTTTGTCAGCCTTGTCGGAGATCACCAGACCGGTGAGCACACGCTTGTTGCCTTGGTATTTAAACTCAGCCATTTCTCTACGCTCCCTGTCGTTCCCGCTGAATAGTCAGGATACGGGCGATAGTCTTTTTGACGCCGGAGAGATGCTGGGTGTTCTCGAGCTGAGCTGTAGCATGCTTGAAACGCATGGAAAACAACTCCTGTCGGGACTCGGTCAGCTTCTCGTTCAATTTGGCGTCATCCAGTTCACGAAGTTCCTTGGAAGTCAGCATTTACATACCCTCCTTCACAACGATAGCAGTCTTGATCGGCAGCTTGTAAGAAGCACGCTTGAGTGCTTCCTTAGCCAGTTCGATGTCAACGCCTTTAACTTCGTACATGATACGACCCGGTTTCACCGGTGCAACCCAACCATCGGGTGCGCCTTTACCCTTACCCATACGGACTTCCGCGGGCTTGGAGGTGACGGGGAAATCAGGGAAGATGCGAATCCAGACTTTACCGCCGCGCTTGATGTGACGCATGATAGCGACACGAGCGGATTCGATTTGCTGGGCTGTAATCTTTCCGTGCTCCAATGCCTTCAGGCCGATATCGCCGAAGGACACACTGTTACCCCGTTGGGCCTTGCCTCTGAGGCGGCCTTTCTGCCGCTTTCTGAATTTTACTCTTTTTGGAGCAAGCATTACTGTTCTACCTCTTTGTCCAGAATCTCACCCTTGAAAATCCAGACCTTGACTCCGATAACGCCGTAAGTAGTAGCTGCTTCGGCGAAACCATAGTCGATGTCGGCACGGAGTGTGTGCAAAGGCACACGCCCATCACGGTACCACTCGCCGCGTGCGATCTCGGCGCCAGCCAGGCGACCTGCACACGCAACTTTAATACCCTCGGCGCCGAATTTCCTGGCAAGGCCCACCGTACGCTTCATGGCACGGCGGAAGGCAATTCGACGTTCAAGCTGCTGGGCAATGTTCTCAGCTACGAGCTGAGCTTCAACCTCCGGTCGACGAATCTCGTTGACCTCAATGGTGAATTCAGTTTGAAACTTGTTACGCAATTCTTCACGCAACTTTTCTATCTCTACACCTTTGCGACCGATAACAATACCGGGACGCGCAGTGTGGATGATCAGGCGAATCTTACCGCCGGCCCGCTCGATTTCGATACGGGACACGCCAGCTTGAAACAATTTTTTCTTAACGAACTTGCGGACCTGGTCGTCCTGAAGAACGAACGCAGGATAGTCCTTTTTGCTGTACCAGCGGGACAGCCAGTTCTTGTTATACCCCAGACGAAAACCGTAAGGATGTACTTTCTGTCCCATATTACTGTTCCTTCACTACGATTGTAATGTGGCTGGTACGCTTCCTGATGCGGTAAGCGCGGCCCATGGCACGCGGCTGAATACGCTTCCAGGTAGGACCTTCGTTAACCATGACCGTGTCAACGATCAGGGAATCAACATCAACACCGGGCATCTGTTCCGCGTTGGAAACGGCGGAAAAGAGGACCTTGCTGAGGATCTTCGCGGCTTTCTTCGGAGTGAACCGAAGAATATTGAGAGCGTCTTCGACGCCCTTGCCTTTAATGTTCTCGGCTACAAGACGAGTCTTGCGCGGAGACACACGAATGAACTTAGAGACTGCTTTAGCTTCCATAATGTCCTCCTACCCTACTTTTTCTTATCGGCAAGATGGCCGAAGTAGGTACGGGTGGGGGAGAATTCACCCAGTTTGTGTCCGACCATGTTTTCGGTAACGAACACAGGGATGAACTTACGACCGTTATGGACAGCGAAAGTCATACCGACCATCTCGGGGACGATCGTGGAACGACGGGACCAAGTCTTGATCACGCGTCGATCCTGATTTTCTCCAGCCACTTGGATTTTCTTGATCAGGTGACCGTCAAGGAACGGGCCCTTTTTAAGAGATCTAGGCATTAGTTATACTCCTACTTCTGGCCGCGGCGTTTGACGATGAGCTTCGAGGAAGCCTTCTTCTTGTTCCGGGTCTTGTAGCCCTTGGCCGGGGTACCCCACGGGGACACCGGATGACGACCACCGGAACTACGACCTTCACCACCACCCAACGGGTGATCGATCGGGTTCATTGCCACACCACGGACCTTCGGGCGACGACCGAGCCAGCGGTTACGGCCAGCCTTACCGATCTTGATGTTCTCGTGATGAATGTTACCAACCTGACCGACAGTGGCGCAGCAAGTGGCCAGGACCTTACGGACCTCACCAGAAGGCATGCGCAGGAGGGCGTACTTGCCTTCCTTGGCGATCAGCTGTGCATATGTACCGGCTGCGCGGCAGAACTGTCCACCCTTTCCAGGATGCAATTCAATGTTATGCACGATGGTACCAGTCGGGATCTTTGCCAGATCCATGGCGTTGCCGGGCTTGATGTCAACACCTTCGCCAGCGACGATGGAATCGCCCTGATTCAGGCCGACAGGAGCCAGGATATAGCGCTTCTCACCGTCTGCGTAATGCAGAAGAGCGATACGTGCGCTGCGGTTCGGATCATATTCGATCTCAGCGACTTTGGCGGGAACGCCAACTTTATTACGCTTGAAATCGATGACGCGGTACAGCGTCTTGTGTCCTCCGCCGCGACGGCGCATGGTGACACGACCATTATTATTACGACCGGACTTTTTGGTCAGGCCCTTGGTCAGCGACTTCTCGGGAGTGGTTCTGGTGATCTCTGCGAAATCGGAGATCGTCTGGAACCGGCGGCCCGGAGAAGTAGGCTTCAACTTACGGGTTGCCATGGTTACACTCCTTCGAATATTTCGATTTTGTCACCGGCAGCAAGCTTGACGTATGCCTTTTTGTAACCGGCGATGCGACCACCGGTGGCACGGCCGAACTTCATGCGCGGCATTGCTTTCTTCCGGACAATATTCACGGACTCGACTTTAACGTCAAAGGCTGCCTCAACGGCCTTCTTTACCTCGACCTTATTAGAGTCGGGGTGGACGTAAAAAGAGACGTGATTGGATTGCTCTTTGGCTTCGTTGGCCTTTTCAGAAACAACGGGCTTGAGCAGTACTTGTGAATAATCCATTACTTCAACCTCTCTTGAACGTCTTGAGCGGCGGTCTCGAGCATTACCAGCTCGGGGTACAGCAGCACATCGTAAACATTCAGCTTATCGGCTTCGATGACCTTGATATGGGGCATATTCCGTGCGGAAAGCTCCAGGTTCTTGTCAACGCCCTTTGCGACGATGAGGGTCTTGGTCATGCCGAGCTTCTCAGCAACATCAGCAAAGGCCTTGGTTTTGATCTCTGCGAGATCGATGGACTTGACCACTGTGAGCTTCTCTTCGGAAGCACGAGAGGACAAAGCCATCTTCAAAGCCAGCTTGCGGACTTTTTTGTTCACTTTGAAGGAGTAATCGCGAGGCTGCGGGCCGAAGGTGGTAGCACCACCACGCCACAGAGGCGAACGGACGGAACCAGCACGAGCGCGGCCGGTGCCTTTCTGGCGCCAGGGCTTGCGGCCACCGCCGGTCTTCAAAGCACGATTCTTAGTAGCGTGGGTTCCCTGACGCACAGAAGCGCGCTGGGCACGGACAACGTGGTTGAGGATTTCAGGCATGATTTCTACCTCGAAAACCTCAGGAGCCAACTCGAAGTCGCCCACTTTCTTATTATTCTGATCTACAACTTGTATTTTAGCCATGACGTATACCTCTTAGCCGTTCTTGCGGATCATCACGAGGCCGTTGTTGGGACCGGGCACCTGGCCCTTGACCAACAGGACATTGTCCTCGGGCCTGACATCGACGATTTCCACGTTGCTCAAGGTCACACGTGCATTACCCATCTGGCCGGGCATTTTCTTGCCCTTCCAAACGCGGCCCGGGAAAGTGGCGTTACCGACAGAACCGGGAACGCGGTGAACTTTCTCAGCACCGTGGGAGGCGCGGGAGCCAGCGAAGTTGTGACGCTTCATGACACCCTGGAAACCTTTACCCTTAGAGGTACCGGTAACCTTGACCTTTTCACCGGCGGCAAAAATGTCGACGGTAATTTCTTGGCCCAGCTCGTACTCTTCAACCACTTCAAGAGGAAATTCCTTGAGTGTGCGATAGAGATCCTTACCGGCCTTGGCCATATGGCCTTTCATGGGCTTGTTCACTTTACGTTCGGCGATGGAATCATAACCGAGCTGCAAAGCGTTGTAGCCTTCCTTGTCCGTGGTCTTAATCTGCATAACCGAACAAGGACCAGCCTCAATAACGGTTACAGGACAGATTGTACCATCGTCCTTGAAAATGCGTGTCATGCCCAGCTTCTTGCCAAGCAATCCGAGAGTCTTAGCCATAACTATACTCCTAGAGCTTGATCTCGACGTCCACGCCTGCGGGCAAGGAAAGCTTGCCAAGAGCGTCAACAGTCTGCTGAGTGGGTTCAAGAATATCCAGAAGACGCTTATGAATACGCATTTCAAACTGCTCACGAGACTTTTTGTCAACGTGAACAGACTTCTGAACAGTAGTACGATGAATGTCGGTGGGCAGCGGCACGGGGCCGGCAATTGCCGCACCCGTATTCCGGGCGGTGTCAACGATCTCGGTGACAGCCTTGTCCAAAATACGGTAATCGTATGATCTCAATTTAATTCTGATGCGATCGCTCGCCATCGAAGCAGCCATAGTGCTTTCTCCTCAAAGGATTTATCTTTGCTCGCGCCAAAATTGATAATGGCACGGTTCATTGCAGCGGTCGGGTTGATTACACCCGACTCGCCGCAGTGTCAAGCAAAGGGAAAATCCTCGGCTCTACGTTAATCTTTTCCGTTCATCAATTCTTCGGCCAAGCTGTTCGGCAACTTTTCGTAGTGATCGAACTGCATGGTGAATGTCGCGCGGCCCTGAGTCTTCGAACGAAGATCAGTGGCGTATCCGAACATTTCGGACAGCGGGACAAAAGACCGAACAACCTGGACACCGGTGCGGGCTTCCATTTCACCCACGCGTCCACGACGGCCGTTCAAATCACCCATGACATCACCGAGGTAATCCTCGGGGGTCACAACTTCAACCGACATAATCGGCTCAAGCAGTACCGGCTTGGCGCCTCTGCAAGCTTCCTTGATTGCCTGAGAACCGGCAATGTAGAAGGCCTGTTCGCTGGAGTCGACTTCATGGTAGGAGCCGTAAACAAGCTTGACCTTCACATCGACAACCGGGAAACCGGCGACGATACCGTTCTTCATGGCATCCTGAATGCCCTTATCAACAGCGGGAATGTATTCCTTCGGAATCACGCCGCCCTTGATTTCGTCCGCGAACTCGTACCCTTTCTCAGGATTAGGTTCGACTTCGAGGACTACGTGGCCATACTGACCACGACCACCAGACTGTTTGGCATGCTTGACATCAACCTTTTTCGGTGCGGAGATGGTCTCTCTGTACGCAACGCGGGGTGCACCCACATTTGCATTCACGTTGAACTCCCTGAGGAGACGGTCAACAATGATTTCGAGATGCAACTCGCCCATTCCGGCGATCAGGGTCTGCCCGGTCTCTTCATCTCCCTTGACTCGGAAAGACGGATCTTCCTTGGCAAGCTTGACGAGAGCAGAGGACAATGTGTCACGGTCTGCCTTGGTCTTGGGTTCGATAGCCACTTCAATAACTGAATCGGGGATATCAAGAGACTCAAGAACGACAGCGTGCTTGAGATCGGCCATGGTATCACCGGTGGCTACGTATTTGAGGCCGACGGCAGCGACGATGTCACCAGCGTATGCCTCTTTTATTTCTTCACGCTTGTTAGCGTGCATTTTCAAAAGACGACCAATGCGCTCTTTCTTACCAGTAGCAGCGTTCATGACGGTGTCACCGCTGACAATCTTACCGGAGTAAATACGCAGGAAGGTCAAGTGACCTACAAAGGGGTCGGTCATGAGTTTGAAGGCAAGAGCTGCGAGCGGCTTATCGTCGTCGCAGGGGCACTCGATTTCTTCCTCGGTGTGCGGGTCAATGCCCTTCATGGTCTCAATATCGAGAGGAGAAGGCATGTAATCGACAACAGCGTCCAGCAACGGCTGAACACCCTTGTTACGGAATGCAGTGCCGCACAACACGGGGCAGATGGTCAGGCTATTGGTAGCCTTACGCACGCCTTCGCGCAGTTCTTCAGGAGTGAGTTCCTCGTCAGCCATATATCTGTCGAGAAGGACTTCGTCTTCCTCTGCAATGGCTTCAATCATCTCGGAACGCATCAACTCATATTGGTCCTGAAGATCTTCAGGTACGTCAACGGTGGAGAAGCTGGCACCATGATCTTTATGATCATAGATGTAAGCCTTGCCCTCGATGAGGTCGACAACGCCTTCGAATTCGTCCTCTGCACCGATGGGCAGCTGAACGGGAACGGCCTTGGCACCAAGACGGGTCTTCATCATGTCAACGCAACGGAAGAAATCCGCGCCGACGCGGTCCATCTTATTGACAAACGCCATACGGGGGACGCTGTAGCGGTCCGCCTGACGCCAGACAGTCTCAGACTGAGGCTCGACACCTGCCACGGAGTCAAAGACGGCTATAGCGCCATCCAAAACACGCAGAGCGCGCTCAACTTCCATGGTGAAATCGACGTGACCAGGAGTATCAATGATGTTGACACGGTGATCGCGCCACATACAGGTGGTTGCAGCAGAGGTAATGGTAATACCACGTTCCTGCTCCTGAACCATCCAGTCCATGGTCGCTTCGCCGTCGTGAACTTCACCGATCTTGTGGGAAACGCCGGTGTAAAACAGAATGCGCTCTGTCGTTGTAGTCTTGCCCGCATCAATGTGGGCCATGATACCGATATTGCGCTGTTTATCTCTGGGTACTTTTCTCGCCACTGTAATACTCCGTGACTACCAGCGGTAGTGAGCAAAAGCTTTGTTCGCTTCTGCCATCTTGTGGGTATCTTCGCGCTTCTTGACGGCGCCGCCACGGTTATTGAAGGCGTCCAGCAGTTCACCGGACAGACGGGCGACCATGCCCTTCTCTCCGCGACCGCGTGCATAACCGATCAACCAACGAATGGCGAGAGCGGTCTGACGGTCCGGGCGAACTTCCAGGGGCACCTGATAGGTGGCGCCACCGACGCGACGAGACTTGACTTCCAAAGAAGGACGAATGTTGTCCAAGCACTTTTCGAAAGCTCTCAAAGGCTCTTCGTTAGTCTTATTAGCCAGGGTTTCAATGGCCTGGTAGAAAATTCTTTCTGCAGTACTCTTCTTACCATCCAGCATGAGCCGATTGATAAAACGAGTGATGAGTTTGCTGCCGTATACAGGATCCGGCAGGATCTGTCTTTTTTGGACAGGACCTTTACGAGGCATTTTTTTCTCCTTGAAGTTCCGCCGGGGGGACATTATTTGGGGCAGCCTCCGCCCTACTTTGTCATCCCTCCCCGGGCATTTAGAAAAAGGCTAACCTATTTAGGACGCTTGGTGCCGTACTTGGAACGACCACGACGACGATCATCGACACCAGAGGTATCGAGAGTACCGCGGACAATGTGGTAACGGACACCGGGCAAATCTTTTACACGACCGCCACGAATAAGAACCACGGAGTGTTCCTGCAGGTTATGGCCTTCACCACCGATATAGGCAGTTACTTCCATGCCGTTGGTCAGGCGAACACGAGCAACCTTACGAAGCGCGGAGTTCGGCTTCTTAGGGGTTGTAGTGTAAACCCTTGTGCAAACACCACGGCGCTGAGGGCATTCCATCAAAGCCGGGGTCTTCTTCCGTTTGGGCTGCGCTTTGCGGCCTCTACGGATGAGTTGGTTAATGGTGGGCATTCATCCTCCAATCAATAGTTAATAGATTACCCACGCGCAAAGATTGCGCAAAGAGGACCGCAAGTAATCCAAAAACTCCGGGCTTGTCAAGTGATTCGCCCCGAACTTATCAGATACTTTTCGGTTATCTTACCAAAAAGGATTGGAGAGGTCGGACCTCTCCAATCTTTTCAATCAATTAGACACAGTTGGTACTGTGTTATTTTCTTTTCGTACCTAGGCCTGTTCAACGTCGACCAATAACGGGCTCTCTTCAAGTTCCTCAAGGAACTTATCCGGGCGCTCGGTTTGCTCCGGCACAGCAATACCGGATTCGGTGTACTTGCGGAAGCCGGTACCGGCAGGTACCAGACGCCCAACAATAACGTTTTCTTTCAAGCCGCGCAGATGATCGCATTTGCCTTTCAAAGAAGCCTCGGTCAAAACCTTGGTTGTTTCCTGGAAAGAAGCTGCGGAGATGAAGGAGTCTGTGGACAAAGATGCCTGAGTAATACCCAGAACCAAAGTCTCTGCCACAGCCGGAGTACCACCCTCAGCTGCAACCTTGTTGTTCTCCAGCATGAACCTGATCTTATCTACCTGCTCTCCAATAAGGAAAGAAGTGGAACCAGGCTCGAGGATGGAAACCTTCTTGAGCATCTGACGCACGATAATCTCAATATGCTTATCGTTGATATTAACACCCTGGAAACGATACACATCCTGAATTTCTTCAACAAGGTAGCGTGCCAAGTGCTTTTCACCCTTGATGCGCAGGATATCATGCAGTTCCGGGTTGCCTTCTGTCAGCAGGTCACCTGCTTCCACGAAGTCAGCTTCCTGAACCGTGATATGTTTACCCTTGGGAATGAGGAATTCCTGAACGTCACCGGTTTCCGGCGTGACAACGACTTTGCGCTTACCCTTGGTCTCAGCACCAAAGGTGACAATGCCGTCAATGGAGGAGACAACGCCCATATCCTTGGGCTTGCGTACCTCGAACAGCTCGGCGACGCGCGGCAGACCACCAACGATATCTTTCGTCTTGGAAGACTCACGCGGTTTACGTGCGATAACATCACCGGCCTTGACCATGTCGCCGTCCTTGACCATCAGAATCGCACCCACAGGCATTGCGAAGTTGGCATCGATTTCGGTGCCGGGACGCTGCACAGGTGTTCCGTCTTCACCCAACAGTCCGACCGAAGGACGGAAGTTGGTAGTACGGTATTCCATGATGGTAAAGGATGCCTTGGAAGTACGATCTTCCTGCACGGTTTTACCTTCAATGATATCCTTGAACTTGATCGCACCGGAAACGTCAACAATAAACGGTTCCATGTACGGATCCCACTCGGCCAGAGGGGTACCCTTCTTGATATCCTGTCCTTCTTCTACCAACAGACGGGAACCGGAAGGCAGCGTGTATTTTTCACGCTCACGGCCCTGCTCGTCAATAATCCCAACCTGACAACTCTTACCGAGTACCATCTTGTGGCCCTCGGTGTTGACAACAGTACGCATACGAGAAGTCACGATGCGACCATTGTGCTGGGATTCGATGTTCGAAGATTCAATTTCCTTGGATGCGGTACCACCAATATGGAAGGTACGCATGGTCAGCTGGGTGCCAGGCTCACCAATGGACTGGGCGGCAATAATACCGACCGTCTCACCGACGTTGACCAGATGGCCGCGTGCAAGGTCTCGACCGTAGCACATGGCACATATGCCCTGCTTGGACTTACAGGTCAAACCGGAACGAATAAGAATGGAGTTAATGCCAGACTTATCGAGTTTCTTGGCATAAGCTTCATCAATAATAGTGTTGGCCGGAATGATCAATTCACCAGTGTCTTCGTCAAAAGTGTCAAACATGGTCACACGACCCTGGACACGTTCAGCCAAACGCTGTTTGATTTCACCACCCTTCATGAAGTGACCAATTTCAAGCCCATCCACGGTACCACAATCGATCTCGGACACTGTCACATCCTGGACAACGTCCACGAGACGACGGGTCAAGTAACCGGAGTTTGCAGTCTTGAGCGCGGTATCAGCCAAGCCCTTTCGTGCACCGTGAGTGGAGTTAAAGTACTGGAGGACAGACAGACCTTCGCGGAAAGAAGCTGTAATCGGAGTCTCGATGATTTCACCGGAAGGCTTTGCCATCAAACCACGCATACCAGCCAACTGACGCATCTGGTCCTGGTTACCACGAGCTCCAGAAGTGGCCATCATATAGATGGGGTTGAAGCTGGAGTTAACTTCGGTCTTACCGGTCTTGGGATCGGTCAAAACGTCAGTGGAGATCTCCTGCATCATTTCGTTCGAGATATCATTTGTGACCTTGGTCCAAACGTCAACAATCTTGTTGTATTTCTCTGTACGGGTGATGATACCGTCCTGGAACTGATTTTCGATTTCGTCAACTTCCACGTTGGCGGTAGCGAGCATCTTAGGTTTGGCATCAGGAATCTTGAGATCCTTAACGCCGATGGTCACACCGGCACGGGTTGCGAATTCGTAACCCAGATCCTTGATTCTATCACACAGAATAACCGTGGATTTGGTACCGGCCAAACGGTAAGCACCAGTAACCAAGGCTGCGATATTTTTCTTATTGAGAACGCAGTTGACCAGAGCGAAAGGCACCTTTTTAGGCAGCAGTTCGGCAACAATAATTCGACCAGTCGTCGTTTCTATAATCTCACCGTCGATGCGGACCTTGATTCTGGCATGAATACCAACAACACCAAAATCGTAAGCCGAGATGACTTCTGCCGAATTGGAGAAAGTCATTCCCTCGCCCTTTTCAAATGAGCGCGGCGTTGTCAGGTAATACAGTCCAAGGACAATATCCTGCGACGGGTTGATGATGGGAGTTCCGTTCGACGGACTCAGGATATTGTTGGTGCTCATCATCAAAACACGGCACTCAATCTGCGCTTCCACCGAAAGCGGAACGTGAACAGCCATCTGGTCACCATCAAAGTCCGCATTGTATGCGGAACAAACGAGCGGATGAAGCTGGATAGCCTTGCCCTCAACAAGCAGAGGCTCGAAAGCCTGAATGCCCAGTCTGTGCAAGGTCGGTGCGCGGTTAAGCATGATCGGGTACTCGCGAACAACGTCTTCCAGGATATCCCAGACGACCAAATCTTCGCGCTCGACCATTTTCTTTGCGGATTTGATGGTAGTGGCCAACTCGCGTTTTTCAAGCTCGGAATAAATGAACGGCTTGAAAAGTTCGAGAGCCATCTTTTTGGGCAAGCCGCACTGATGCAACTTAAGCTTGGGACCAACAACAATAACGGAACGACCAGAGTAGTCAACGCGCTTACCCAGAAGGTTCTGACGGAAGCGGCCCTGCTTACCCTTAATCATGTCAGACAGGGATTTCAGCGGACGACCGTTAGTACCGGTAATGGCACGGCCGCGGCGACCGTTGTCGAACAATGCGTCAACGGCTTCCTGCAACATGCGTTTTTCGTTGCGGATGATGATCTCGGGAGCGCCCAGTTCCAACAGCCTTTTCAAGCGGTTGTTACGGTTAATGACGCGACGGTAAAGATCATTGAGGTCGGAAGTAGCAAAACGGCCACCATCCAACGGAACCAACGGGCGAAGTTCAGGTGGAATGATGGGAATCACTTCCATAATCATCCACTCCGGCTTATTGCCGGATTCGAGGAAGGCCTCGACAATCTTCAACCGCTTGGTAATTTTCTTTTTCTTGGTCTGGGACCGTGTAGTCTGAGACTCTTCACGCAATTCTGCACGCAAAGTCGGCAGATCCAATGCCTGCAACATGGTGCGGACTGTCTCTGCACCCATGCCAACGGTCAATGCATCTTCACCAAAATGGTCGATAACCTGAAAATACTGATCTTCAGATACGACCTGGTGCGTCTTAAGCGGGGTTTCACCCGGATCAAGAACGATGAAGGAGTCAAAGTACAGAACCTTTTCCAAATCGGCCATCGTAATATCAAGCAATGTACCAATTTTGGAAGGCAGAGTCTTCAGAAACCAAATATGTGCAACAGGCGCAGCAAGTTCGATGTGGCCCATGCGCTCACGGCGAACCTTGGAGGCAATGACCTCGACGCCGCATTTTTCGCAGACGATGCCGCGATGCTTCATGCGCTTGTACTTACCGCAGTTGCATTCGTAATCCTTCACTGGACCGAAGATTTTGGCACAGAAAAGGCCATCCCGCTCCGGTTTGAAGGTACGGTAGTTGATGGTTTCCGGCTTTTTAACCTCGCCAAAAGACCATTCGCGAATGACCTCAGGCGCAGCAATGGATATCTGGATAGCCTTCAGGTTACGCCCTTGGGCAGCAGCATTCGGCGCTCCACGCAATGTGAACAGATCGTCCAACGTCATGGATATCCCCTATCGTAAGAAGTTATTTCATGCCCGGTCAGCCTTTCGACTGACCGGGCCTATTACCTTGTAACAGTCCAGTCTTAATCCACCAGCGGCTTCATGGCTGCAGGGGCAGCAGGAGCAACGGGACGCTTACGGTCTTCATAGTGCAGAGTCACATCCAGACCCAACGACATGAGTTCCTTGACCAGAACGTTGAAGGATTCCGGCAAACCGGCTTCCAGGAAGTTATCACCCTTGACAATCTTCTCGTACATCTTCACACGGCCCTGCACATCGTCAGATTTGACAGTGAGGAACTCCTGCAGAAGATAGGCAGCGCCATAGGCCTCAAGGGCCCAGACTTCCATCTCACCCAAACGCTGGCCACCAAATTGAGCTTTACCGCCCAAAGGCTGCTGCGTGACGAGGGAGTAAGGACCGGTGGACCGGGCGTGAATCTTCTCGTCAACAAGGTGATGCAGTTTCAGAATGTACATGATGCCAACAGTGACACGGCTGTGGAACGGTTCGCCTGTACGGCCATCAAATAGAATGAACTTACCGTCAGAGGCGAGTCCGGCCTTTTCAAGCCAGCCCCAGATGCCATCTTCATTAGCACCATCGAACACAGGTGTCTTGGCGACAATACCGTTTTTCAACTGCTTGAGTGCTGTCACGAACTCTTCATCATCCATTGAATCGATGAGTTCGTACATGTCAGGTGTATCGAGAATGGATTTGACGTCCTCACGGATGTCCTTGAGTGCGTTGCCGCTCTCTTCCATCATCTTTGTCACCTGCTGACCAAGCTTGCGACCGGCCATGCCCAAGTGGGTTTCCATAATCTGCCCGATATTCATACGGGAGGGAACGCCCAGCGGATTCAAAACGATATCCATGGGAGTGCCGTCGTCAAAGAACGGCATGTCTTCCTCAGGAAGAATGCAGGACACGACACCCTTGTTACCGTGACGGCCAGCCATCTTATCGCCCACGCTCAATTTACGCTTAACGGCGACATAGACCTTGACCATCTTGATGACGCCCGGAGGCAGATCATCACCTTCGGTGACTTTCTCGCGCTTGACGTCATAGATGTTCTTTATAAAAGCGACCTGCTGCTCGTAATCGGCAGCGATCAGCTTGATTTGATCGTTAATATCCTTATCAAAGATACCGATCATCTTTTTAATAGGCAGTGCATCCAGAGCTTCACGCTCGATGACTTCGCCGACTGCGCCAAGTTTGATCTTCTTGGGTCCAATCAGCTCTTTCTTGAGCTTTCCACCTTCGCAGGCTGCCCAAACTTTGTCTCGAGTTGAAGTAGTCAAGGAAGCGATATGCTTCATCTCCTTGACATCGAAGGCTGCAAGTTCCGAATCCTCAATCGCCTTGGTACGGTCATCCTTATCGCCGGAGCGACGGTTGAAGACCTTGACATCGACGATTGTACCGGAAATTCCCGGCGGTACCTTCAAAGAGGTATTTTTAACATCGCGAGCCTTATCACCAAAGATGGCACGGAGGAGTTTCTCTTCCGGGGTCAGCTGCGTCTCACCCTTAGGTGTGATTTTACCAACCATAATGTCATCAGGCTTGATACGAGCACCAATTCGAATGATACCGCATTCATCCAGGTTCCGAAGCATTTCTTCGGAGACGTTGGAAATATCACGGGTCACTTCTTCGGGTCCAAGCTTGGTATCACGGGCGACTAATTCAAATTCCTCAATATGAATTGAGGTGAACACGTCTTCCTTGACCATCCGCTCGGAAATGAGAATGGAGTCCTCATAGTTGAAACCACACCAAGGCATGAACGCGACAAGCAGGTTCTTACCCAAAGCGAGTTCACCATGATCAATACCGGGGCCATCAGCCAGAACTGCACCCTTCTTGACTCGCTGCCCCACCTGTACGCGAGGAGTCTGTCCAAAACAGGAGTTCTGGTTGGATTTGTGCCATTTCTGCAATTCATAATGCTTGGCACCGCCGGTATTCGGAGAAATTCCATTATCATAATTGATAATGATACGCTCAGCATCCACAAAATGGATAACACCGTCTTCTTCGGCCAACACACAAGCTCCTGAGTCGCGAGCGACCGGACCTTCCATATTGGTACCGACCAGGGGTTCCTCAGCCTGAAGCAAGGGAACAGCCTGACGCATCATGTTGGAACCCATGAGCGCACGGTTGGCGTCATCATGTTCCAAGAAAGGAATCAGCGCAGCCGAGATGGAAACCGTCTGACTCGGGCTGATGTCCATGCAAGTTATTTCTTCTGCAGCGACCTGTTGAATATCACCAGCAAGGCGCGCATTAATACGCTGATCAACAAACACACCCTTGTCATCCAAAGGAGCATTGGCCTGAGCCACTACTTCCTTGGCTTCCTTGGATGCGTCAATATATGAGATGTCATTGGTGATCTGTTTGTTCACAACCTTACGATACGGAGTTTCAATAAAACCGTAATCGTTCACTTTGGCGTATGTCGTCAAAGAAACGATCAGACCAATGTTCGGTCCTTCAGGCGTTTCAATAGGACAAATACGACCATAGTGAGAGGTGTGCACATCACGAACCTCAAAACCAGCACGTTCACGTGTCAGGCCACCGGGTCCAAGAGCGGACAGGCGACGCTTGTGAGTGACTTCGGAAAGTGGGTTTGTCTGATCCATGAACTGACTGAGCTGTGAAGTTCCGAAGAACTCTTTCAACACTGCAGCAACCGGTTTCGGGTTGATGAGATCATGAGGCATCAACGTGGCGACTTCCTGCAAAGACATGCGCTCTTTAATGGCGCGCTCCATGCGGACGAGGCCGATGCGGTACTGATTCTCAACCAACTCACCCACAGGACGCACACGACGGTTGCCCAAGTGGTCAATATCATCAGCAGGACCGTGAGTGTCCCTGAGTCGCATAAGTTCCTTGACTGCGAGAAGAATATCCTCATTGGTCAAGGTACGAGTGGACAGGTCCACATCCTGATTCAGACGGGAGTTCAGTTTGTAACGACCCACGCTGGACAGATCGTAGTAATCGGAAGAGCGGAACAAGTTCTCGAAGAAATTGGACGCAATTTCAGGCGTGGGAGGAGAGCTTGGACGAAGTCTACGGTAAATCTCAATTTGTGCGGTCTCAAGATCGGTGGTTTTATCCAAGAGAAGCGTATCGCGCAAGGCAGAGGAAACGTCCATGCCGCGAGTATGCAGCACATCCAGATCCTTGATCTTGGCATCACGGAGTTTTTCGAGGAGTTCCACGGTCACTTCTTCGGCTGCCTCGGCCAGAACTTCGCCATTTTTATCGACGATATCCTTTGCCAAATACAATCCGAGCAGAGAAACCGGATCAACCTCAATGTTCTTAACCTCGTTCTTGACGAGCTTCTTCCAAGCACCCTTTGTAAAGCTGTGCCCTTTTTTGACCACGACCTTGTCACCAATTTTTACATCGGCAAAAGCTTCTTCCTTACGGAATTGATCTTCCACGACCTTGCGCTGCACTTTGGTTTTAAGCAAAGAGTAGGATTCAATATCGTAGAAGTAATCAAGGATATCAGCACGAGTAAGTCCCATCGCTTTAAGCAGGATGGTGACAGGCATCTTCCTGCGACGGTCAATGCGGACGTACAGAATATCCTTATGGTCAAAATCGAAATCCAACCAGGAGCCGCGCATTGGGATGATGCGACTCGAATAAAGCACCTTACGGCTGGAGTGAGACTTACCGGAATCATGTTCGAAAATGATACCGGGGGAACGCTGGAGCTGGTTAACAATGACACGTTCAGTACCATTGATGACATATGTGCCTTTTACGGTCATCAGCGGAAGCGTTCCGAAGTAAATGTCCTGTTCCTTGATGTCGCGAATCGTGCGGTTGTCAGTCTCTTCATCCACGTCAAAAACTACGAGACGGACAGTGATACGGATGGGAGTCTCGTAGGTCAGGCCTTTCGAGATGCACTCATCGACGTCGTATTTTGGTTCGCCGATTTCATAAGAAACGAAATCAAGGCTTGCGGTCTTGTTGAAATCTTCAATGGGAAACACGGAACGGAATACACCCTCAAGTCCAAAGTCTCCACGGCTGGCCGGCGGTGTGCCTTCCTGCAGGAAACGATTGTACGAATCAACCTGGAGTTCCAGGAGATGCGGAATGGGGAGCGTGTTGACGATTTTGCCGAATTTTTTTCTCAGTTGACCCATTGTACCCTCATGCATGAGCGGTTGATGGTTAGGGCGCGGGGTTATGGGAGACCCTTACCCTCTGTCAGGCGCACCGCACATCGAAATGATGATTTTGGCGCGGGAAAACGGGTAGATAAGCTGTAGCTGGAACCAAAACCCCAGCACACCGACGAGGAGCAGACTTTATATCTTACAGCGTGTGAACCCAAAAATAAAAAGGCTATTAAACCAGTATATATACATACAGAGCAAAGAGCGCAACACCCTTCATGCAAGGGCGAGCGCTCTTTGCTATATTAGCTTAAATAGTCGAAGTTACTTAACTTCAACGTCGGCGCCAGCTTCTTCAAGCTGCTTGGCTGCTTCTTCAGCTTCTTCCTTTGCAACGCCTTCTTTCAGAGCCTTGGGAGCTTCGTCAACCAGAGCCTTGGCCTCTTTCAGACCCAGACCGGTGATAGCGCGGACAGCCTTGATGACTGCAATCTTGTTGCCGCCAGCACCCTTCAGGATGACATCGAATTCAGTCTGCTCTTCAGCTTCAGCAGCGCCACCGGCAGCAGGAGCGGCCATGACAGCAGCAGCGGGAGCAGCAGCTTCGACGCCGAAGACGTCTTCCAGTTCTTTGATGAATTCGGACAGTTCCAGGACGGTCATGTTGCCGATGAATTCGACAACCTGTTCTTTGGTGATATCAGCCATGATAAATTCTCCTTAAAAATTGATTCGCTTTGAACCTTGTTTACGCAGCTTCTTTCTGATCTTTGATCGCTGTCAAAGCATACAGGAACTTGCGTTCGATGTTTGCGAACAGACACACAAAATTGCGGGGCACTGCCTGCATTGTGCCAAGTACAGAACTCAGAAGCTCAGGCTTGCTGGGCATCTTGGAGAGTTCTTTTACGCCGTCGCTGTCAAGAAACTGGCCTTCCAGAGTACCGAAACGCATGGAAAACTTTTTGTTTTCCTTGCCGAAATCGGCCAGCGCTTTAGCAAGGGCGACGGGATCGTCGTACCCGAGAGCTACAGCGCAGTTCTCTTTCATGTGTTCACTCAATTCACCGTGTTCGGTATCCTTGAGAGCCAACCGGGCCAGGGTATTCTTAACGACTTGGTAGTCGACGCCAACTTCAAAGCACTTAGCGCGCAAAATGGTCATTTCTTCAACAGAAAGACCTTTGAAGTCAGTGACGACGGCGATGCTGGCGCGCGAAGCTTTTTCGTGCAGCTGCTCGATGATCTGGGCTTTTTCTTGCCTTTTCATCTACCACTCCTCGTCGTTCGGCCCGGAAAGCAGGTCAAAGCGTTGTCTAAGCAGGGTATTAAGTGGGTAACAACCCTCACCTGCCGTCTCTGACTCAACCTTCCGTGCGATTATCTACAGGACTCCCGAATTAACGGGAGTCCGGTATTCAATTATTATTGCTAGACGTCCAGGAATTTACGGACAGTCAGCGGGTCAATTTTGACACTCGGTCCCATGGTGGAGGAAACAGCCAGTGCTTTCATGTACGTACCCTTTGCAGAGGACGGCTTCATGCGCACGACGATATCCAACAGAGCCCTGAGATTCTCAAGAAGCTTTTCAGCTCCAAAAGAGACTTTGCCAATGGGGGCATGCAGGACGCCAGCTTTGTCGACCTTGAACTCGACCTTACCGGCCTTGAGTTCGGTGACAGCCTTGGCAACATCCATAGTGACTGTACCGGTCTTTGCGTTAGGCATAAGGCCACGGGGACCAAGCACACGGCCAATTTTACCGACCACTGCCATCATGTCAGGAGTTGCGACAGCTTTATCGAAATCGAGCCAGCCACCCTGAATCTTCTCGACCAGTTCGTCGGAACCGAAGAAATCAGCACCGGCTTCCTTGGCCTCATTTTCCTTTTCTCCCTTACAGAAAACGGCAACGCGAACATCTTTGCCGAGTCCGTTGGGCAGGCTAACTGCACCACGGATCATCTGGTCAGAGTACTTGGGATCCACGCCGAGGTTGATAGCGACATCTACAGTCTCGTCGAATTTTGCAAATGCACCTTCGACTGTGACCTTGACGCCTTCCTCGACACCGACTCGCGCGGCGGTGTCACGTTCACCGACGGCGTTACGGTATTTTTTTCCATGCTTAGGCATTGTGTATTTCCTCTATTAACCCTTGACTTCGATACCCATGCTGCGGGCTGTGCCCTCGATCTGAAGCATGGCGTTCTCAATGTCATTGGCGTTCAAATCGACCATTTTCAGTTCGGCGATCTCCTGGACCTGAGCCTTGGTGACCTTGCCGACCTTTTCTTTGTTGGGTTCACCGGAACCCTTCTCCAACTTGGCTGCTTTAAGCAACAGGACAGATGCCGGAGGGGTTTTGGTGATAAAATCGAAGGAACGGTCCTGATAAACGGTGATAACAACCGGGATAATCAGACCTTTCTGGTCCTGTGTCTTGGCGTTAAACGCCTTACAGAATTCCATGATGTTGACACCATGCTGACCCAAAGCCGGACCGACCGGCGGGGAGGGGTTGGCACTGCCAGCGGGAATCTGCAGTTTGATCTTTCCTAATTCTTTCTTGGCCATTGTATTCCTCGATGAGAAATTCGCTGTTAGCGATTATATCCGGGCTATCCCTTGTCCACTTGGACGAAGTCGAGCTCCACAGGAGTCTGACGCCCGAAAATAGAGACGGAGACTTTGAGCTTACCCTTGTCGTAATTGACTTCTTCCACAACACCGTTGAAGCCGCTGAACGGGCCATCAATGACCCGAACCTCATCTCCGCGCTCGAAGTTGAACTTGGGACGGGGTTTCTCCTGGCGGCTTTCCATCATGTTGAGGATGTTTTCCGCCTCACTGTCGCGCATAGGGGTGGGACGATTTTTGCCGCCCACAAAGCCTGTAACACGCGGAATGGACTGAATCAGATGCCAGGAGTCGTCTGTCAGGATCATCTTGATCATGATGTAACCCGGATAGAACTTACGGGTAGACGTCTTGCGCTCACCTTTGACCATCTCGACGATCTTTTCGGTAGGCATGACAACCTCTTCAATGAGGCCCTTGTCCTGTCCGGTCCGCATCATCTCGCGAACAGTCAGCTCGACACGTTGTTCAAACCCTGAATAGGTGTGAACGATGTACCAGCGACCGCGAGGAGAAGCGTTTTCCATTGTGGCATCCATAATATTTCCAGCCTTTGCAAGTAGCTTTGGTCCTAGGACAGGACGACTTCGACGATCTTGGAGAACGCCAAGTCCACCACGCCCAGGTAAATAGCAATGACCACGGAAACGACCAACACTGCGATGCAGGTGGTGACTGTCTCCTTGCGAGAGGGCCAGACTACCTTTTTGATCTCGACCTTGGACTCTTCGAAGAACTGCATCAGTTCTTTGACTTTGCCCATCGGACCGGTTGCCTGAGCCTGTGCGGCCTGCTTTTCAGAGACCTTTTTGCTTTTTTTCCTGGCCATATCACTTTCCCAAATTATTGAGCGGGTTGCGGGGCCTTGCCATATTTCAAGCAAGACCCCGCGCCGCTATCAAAGACTAAGTTGGCAGGGGTAGAGGGATTCGAACCCCCAACATCCGGTTTTGGAGACCGGCGTTCTAGCCGTTGGAACTATACCCCTGCTCTATCGAAACTACTTGGACTCTTTGTGGACCGTGTGTTTCTTGTCCCAAGGACAATACTTTTTCACTTCCAGACGTCCTGTAGTATTCTTCTTGTTCTTCTGCGTTGCGTAGTTTTTACGCTTGCACTCGGTGCACTGCAGCTGAATATTGACGCGCATGATTACTCCACGATCTCGGTGACAACACCGGCACCGACAGTACGGCCACCTTCGCGGATAGCGAAGCGGAGACCAACTTCCATGGCGATAGGTGCAATCATCTCGACATTAAAAGTGGCGTTATCGCCGGGCATAACCATCTCGACACCGTCGTCCAGAGTGACGACACCGGTGATATCAGTTGTACGGAAGTAGAACTGCGGGCGGTAGCCGGTGAAGAACGGGGTGTGACGTCCACCTTCGTCTTTGGAGAGGACATAGACCTCAGCCTTGAACTTGGTGTGCGGGTTGATGGAACCGGGCTTGGCAGCAACCTGACCGCGTTCCACTTCTTCGCGCTTTACGCCACGAATCAGGAGACCGACGTTATCACCGGCCTGACCCTGGTCAAGCAACTTACGGAACATCTCGACGCCTGTGCAGGTAGTCTTGATGGTATCCTTGATGCCGACGATTTCAATTTCTTCACCAACGGTGACGACACCGCGCTCTACACGACCAGTGATAACAGTACCACGACCGGAGATGGAGAAGACATCCTCAACGGGCATGAGGAACGGCATATCAATGTCGCGCTCGGGCTCGGGGATGTAAGAGTCACAAGCTGCGAGCAGTTCAAAGATGGGCTTTGCAGCTTCATCATCAACGGATTCGCATTCGAGAGCCTTCAGAGCGGAACCCTGAATGACCGGAATGTCGTCGCCGGGGAATTCGTATTTGTCAAGCAACTCACGAATTTCCATTTCGACCAGCTCGAGGAGCTCTTCGTCGTCGACCATGTCGCATTTGTTCATGAAAACAACCATTGCGGGGACACCAACCTGACGAGCGAGCAGGATGTGCTCACGAGTCTGAGGCATGGGACCGTCAGTGGCTGCGCAGACCAGGATAGCGCCGTCCATCTGTGCAGCACCAGTGATCATGTTCTTAATGTAGTCGGCGTGACCGGGGCAATCTACGTGTGCGTAGTGGCGGTTCTCGGTCTCGTACTCGACGTGAGCGGTAGCAATGGTGATGCCGCGCTCTTTCTCTTCAGGAGCCTTGTCGATTTCATCGAAAGCGATGAACTCGCCGTTGCCAGCCATAGCAGCCAACTTGGTGATAGCTGCTGTCAAAGTGGTTTTACCATGGTCAATGTGGCCAATGGTACCAATGTTGACGTGAGGCTTGCTCCGTTCAAATTTAGCTTTACCCATTACAGTAACCCCCTAATCATAAAGTTGTGTAGGTTTTATTCTCTAAATACTTTCTAACAATTCAATACCAACAAAACATCCAATCCAGAGTTCACGTCTCGTCTTGTACAGAGGATTTCATCCTTTATCAAGGATGCTCTGCCAACTGAGCCTCGCAAACTGAAGCACACTGTATATAATGAAGATGGATGAGAGGTGGCTAAAAATGGAGCGGGAAACGGGACTCGAACCCGCAACCCTCAGCTTGGAAGGCTGATGCTCTAGCCAATTGAGCTATTCCCGCTCACTCTCCGTAGTCCATCAGCGGCTATTAACCGGCCTCCTACAGTGTGATTCGAAAAAGAAATTTGGTGGTGGGGGGAGGATTTGAACCTCCGAAGGCGAACGCCGACAGATTTACAGTCTGTTCCCTTTGGCCACTCGGGAACCCCACCATTATATTTGGAGCTGGCGATGGGACTTGAACCCGCAACCTGCTGATTACAAATCAGCTGCTCTACCAATTGAGCTACGCCAGCTCACGGGAAGAAAGTCTATATACGCCACTATTTCAAAAATCAAGAGTTTTTTTAAACCTTTTTTCAATCCGCTTGGACAGGTTTCTTCCGCTCAAGGACGGGCCGGTTTAATTTTAATTCCCCATGTTTGTCAACCCTGTTCCTGTTTTTTTTTCATTTTATTTCCATATTATCACGTGGCACGCTCCAGGCTAACGCCGCTTCAATCTCTGGTTATTGGCGTCATACCTCTATTATCCTCTGATTATGCTCACCATTCTTATTATAATGGCTTCAAACACTCAATTCTGGATAAAGTGTAATAAACTACAAAAAGGCTCAACACACCAAGGTCGTCATGCGAATATTTTTCCTGATCATATTCTGTATACACAGCATATTTTTGCTCCATGCTCAGGCCGAAGATATCCATTTCATGACCCACAATTTGCAAAAGCAGGCATACATTGACCGTGACACCGGACAACTCAGAGGAGTTAAACATGCCGGCAAACGTTCTTTTAACATTGAAATCGTCCATAAACTGAAACAAATGATGGGTAACACAACTCGTATTAAGTCTGTTCCCTTCGCCCGAGGTATGGATACGCTCAACACTCATAAAGCCGTTGCAATGTTCAATGTTAATAAAACGCTAGAACGAGCCCCCCTTTACAAATGGGTCGGACCGCTTCAGCCTGAGATAAATTTTCTTTACGGCCTGCAACGAAATTCCATGATCCAAACATTAGACGACGCCAGACGTGTCAAATCAATTTGCGTCGTCAACGAAAATTCGCACCATACACGATTGTATCAATTGGGATTCACGAACGTCATCACGAATAACAGCTACGAAAACTGTTTCCAAATGTTGAAAGATGGTCGAGTCGACCTGACTCCTTTATCTGAATCAGCTCTCGATGCCATGCTTGCTAAAACACACATCAAACATTCCAACATTCACAAGGTACCAGAAGTTTTACTCCAGTCCCAAGGATATATCGCCTTTTCCCCAGATATATCCGATGCCGAAATCAACCAATGGCAAAAAGCCTTTGATGCAATAATTACTTCTGGGACATATACTATATTATATGAGACCTATTTCACACAAAATTAAAACTCAAAACCATTTTCCTTTGACTCTCAGCGTATCAAGCCTTATTTGCCCTTCACTATGAATACGTTCACCATCACACCCGACTCTCCCTGGCTGGCTCCTTTGGCCGGATATTCCGACCTTCCCTTCCGTCTGCTTTCCAAACAGTACGGCTGCGGAGTAGGATGCTCGGAAATGGTTTCTGTCAAAGGTCTGGCTTTCAAAAACGCCGGAACCCGCCGCCTTCTTGCCACATGCCCCGAGGACGACCCCATGGTCCTCCAGCTCTTTGGAGCTGAAGCCGAATATTACGAACCCGTCATGGAAAAACTGGTCGGCATGGGCTACCGCAATTTTGACCTCAATGCAGGTTGCCCTGTTCGCAAAGTCCTCAAGTCCGGTTCAGGCGTCAAACTCATGGAAGACCTCGACAAGCTGGTCAATCTGGCGGACATCATGGTCAAAAAGGCCGCCGAACATCCAAAGGGTGGCCGAGTTGGTGTTAAATTCCGCCTCGGTTTCAACAAAGGTGAAGAAGTATTCATTACCCTTGCAAAACGTCTGGAGGACGTCGGTGTGGACTGGGTGACCATGCATCCACGCTACGGCAAACAGATGTTCGCCGGTTCAGCCAATTGGTCAAAACTCACTGAACTCAAGAAATCCGTTTCCATACCTGTCGTGGGCTCAGGCGACCTCTTCACTGCAGAAGACGGCATACGCTGTATTGAAGAAACCGGCATTGACGCCATCATGTTTGCTCGAGGCGCACTCTATGATCCATCCATATTCGCCCGATACGTTGCCCTACGACAAGGTAAGGAACTCCCGGTACGCAACGGTGAATTCCTCGCTGGCATTGTCCGCGAGCATATCCGCCTGACCCGACAATATGAAGGCGATGACCGTTCCTTCCGCAAAATACGATCCATTATCCCTCGCTACGCCAAAGGCCTCAGAGGAATTCGCGTTCTCCGCGCCTCTCTCCTCGAATGTGAGAACTGGGAAGACCTTGAAAATGCGGCCAGCGTCATCGCAAACATGGAGCCGGCTAGCAATATCTCTGACAAACCCGAAGTTGACGAAATTTGCCAATAGGGTTTACACAGACTCCATTGCCTTGAATAATTTAATACTTTTGACAAGGAAGCGGTACCTCCATGGCCACTGATGCGACCGACATTCTGCTTGAAGCCGGAACCAATGAACTCGAAATTGTGGAATTCTACCTTGAAGAAGAACCCAAGGAAGATGATCAAGCCGAGTTGAATCAGGAAGATTTGGAGCACGAAAAAGGTCGGATCCCCAGCCGCAAAGGGTATTACGGTGTCAACGTCGCCAAAGTCCTTGAGATCATCCGTAAACCGGATGTCACTGAAATGCCCGAAACTTCCCATGAATCCGTCCTCGGCGCATTCAACCTCCGCTCCCGAATTATTCCGCTGCTTGATCTCTGCATCTGGCTCAAGAAAAAACGTGTAGAAAACGAACCGCCCAAGATCATTGTCACTGAATTCAACCAGGTAACATCGGCCTTCATGGTTTCCGGTGTCACCCGCATTCACCGCATTTCCTGGGAAGACGTCGAAGCCCCTAACAAATACGTCTCAGCCCTGTCCTCTGATTCCATTACCGGTGTGGTCAAATTCGACGACCGTATCGTCTTTATTCTCGATCTCGAACGTATCGTTTCCGAGCTCAACCCTGACATGCGTCTACGATTCGACGACAATGTAGAGTTCGACGATGCAGCCGGCTACAAAGCGCTCATCGCCGACGACTCCCCCCTCATTCGCGAAATGATTCGCGACATGCTCGGTCAAGCCGGGTTCCGTGTCGAAAAAACCAACAATGGTCGGGAATGTTGGGAGACACTCAAAGAATATAAACGGCTGGCTGCTTTGGATAACCGTCCTATCACTGACTACGTCCAGGTGATTGTCTCTGACATTGAAATGCCCATGATGGACGGCCATCACCTCACAAAAAAAATTAAGGAGGACCCGATCCTCCAAGATTTGCCAGTCATCCTCTTCTCCTCGCTCATCACCGAGAAACTCCGGCATCGAGGCGAAACCGTCGGCGCAGACGATCAGGTTTCCAAGCCCGAAATCACCTATCTTGCACAAAAAGCCGCCTCACTCATCCGGGATCGCCAAAGAGCTATACGCTAGGCGACTTGTATGCCTCCAGCCCTATCTCCCCTCCTAAACTTTTAGGGGGCACGAGTTTATAACACTCTCTCCAAACAAACAATTTTTGCTCTTGCCTTCCCTTCCACGCCGTCACCACATTCTCCCTTCGCCGCAGGCGACACAAAAAGTTTAGGAAATTCTTAAGAACCCTTTTCAAAGGTTTCTTAAGCCGCCGGAGGCATCCAAAAAAAAGACCCCCGGTTTCCCGAAGGCCTTTTTTTACATTCATTAATTCGCTGTTCAGCTAGCAAATCCTCGGCAACTGCTCACCTTCAAGCATACCGAGTAGACGCTTGCCACCGAGCTGTGTGACGAGCACGACCTTGCCGGGGTTGGCGTCGGTCATGGTGCCGATACGACATGCATCCTGACCGAGTGGGTCGGCGCGCATGATCTCGAGGGCTTTTTCGGCATGTTCCTCGGGCAAAATGCAAATGAACTTGCCTTCGTTGGCAAGATACAACGGATCGAGACCAAGAATGGAACAACCACCCTTGACCTCAGGCCGAACTGGGATGTCGTTCTCCTGCAATTCGCAACAGACGTTGGAACTGACGGTAATCTCGTTCAGCGTCGTTGCCAGACCACCACGAGTGGGGTCACGCATGACGTGCACTTCGGGGAGTTCCTGTACCATTTTTACAAGCAAATGGTTGAGGGCTGCGGAATCGGACTGAACATCGGCCTCAAATTCAAGACCTTCACGAGTACCGAGAATTGTCAGACCGTGATCACCGATTGTGCCGGAAATGAGCACAGCATCACCGGGCCGAGCAGCGTCGCCGCTGGGAGCCGGGTCCACGATGATGTCACCGACACCAGTGGTGTTGATGAAAATCTTGTCTACCGCACCCTTGGGGACAACCTTAGTATCACCGGAAACGATAGATACACCAGCATGCCGTACGGCTTCACCCATGGCTTCAACGATCTTTTCAAGATCATCCATAGGCAAGCCTTCCTCAATTATATACCCGCAGGTCATATACCGAGGAATAGCACCCATCATGGCAACGTCGTTGACCGTACCGTGTACAGCCAAAGAACCGATGTTCCCACCAGGGAAGAAAATGGGGTCCACGGTAAAAGAATCTGTGGACATGGCCAGCCGACCGGACATGGACAATTCTGCAGCATCATTAAGGCGATTCAATTCATCGTTACCGAGATGCCCCAGAAAAAGCTGGGAAATAAGGCGCTGTGAAGCGCGTCCTCCACTGCCGTAATCAAGAAGTACTTTATCAGACATGGCTAATCCAGTTTGTATTTGTAATATGCAGCACAACTGCCCTCGGTGGAAACCATGCAGGGGCCAACAGGGTTGGCCGGTGTGCACGGCTTGCCGAAGAGCGGACATTCGTCGGGCTGCTTGATACCTTTAAGTATGTCACCGCATTTGCATCCCTTGAGAGGGGCACAATCTTCAATGGTGATACCGAATTCCTTTTTGGCGTCGAACTCTTCCCACTCGGTCCTGATTTCCAGACCGGAACCGGGAATGAGTCCTATGCCGCGCCACAAGGCGTCGGTGGGCTCAAAGACCTCATACATGATCTCAACGGCCTTGGGGTTGCCGTTTTCACCCACGATGCGGGTGTAGTTGTTGACCACGTGGGCCTCGCCCTGTTTGCGCCAATCAATCATCTGGTTCAGAGACTGAAGAATATCCAGCGGTTCAAATCCTGTGACCACAGCAGATTTATTATATTTCTCCGCGATGAACTCGTAAGGCTTTGTACCAATAATGGCAGAAACGTGACCGGGCAAAATAAAACCGTCCACGTTGATGGCTTCGTCAGACAACAATGCGTCCAAAGCCAGAGGAACAGTCTTGTGAAAACAGAGAATACGCAGGTTTTTAATGCCCTGCTGACGCGCCATTTTCATGGTGGCGGCAATGGTCGGGGCCGTAGTCTCGAAACCAACGCCGATAAACACGACGATATCGTCGGGATTCTCTTGGGCCAGCTTCAATGTATCGAAGGGAGAATAGACCACCTTCACCCGAGCACCGTCAGCCACGGCTTTCTTCAAGTTGCGCCCGTTATCGCCGGGAACACGCATGAGATCGCCAAATGTCGCCATAATAACACGTTTGTTAGCCGCGAGGTCCAGAAAGGCATTCACCTCGGACTCGTGGGTCACGCAAACCGGGCAGCCGGGGCCGCTCAGATGCACGATTTTCTTGGGGAGGAGCGAACGCAGTCCGCTCTGAAAAATAGCCACTGTATGCGTGCCGCAAACTTCCATGAAACGGAGGTCGCTCTCAAGCTCTGCCTCCATTCTGTCCAGCATTTTCCTACACAGTTCAGGGTCGCGGAATTTTTCCAAGAATTCGAAGCTCAAATCATAATCCTTTATGGTATTGGTGGGTCAATTTCATAGAGATTAGCGACAGTCATATACCTTCTCAAAGATGGGGGCAAATGAAAAACCAATTCTATCGGTAGAACGCCGGAGTGGTTATTCATATGTCGATCTTGTCCTGTATCATTCTTCCCTTTCGCTGAAAGAATCAATCTCGTGACGAAGTATAAAAAGCTGTGCCGTCATTGCAGCAAGAAGAAGGGGAATCATTAATGACATAAGTATCTTTGCACTCATACCAGATAAAAAATACGCGTCCGGATCTGGAAAGAGGAGAATGTGAACAGTGCGCAATCCATTAATAAGAGCAAAAACACTATAATATATGCCGGCCGCAGTAACCGCCCTCTGCCCCACTCTGAAAGAAAAAAATGTCTGGGAAATGGCAAGAGATATCAACAGCAGCAACACACATCCCATAGCAAGCCGCAGTTGATACGCAGGGTTAATAAACCAGTACCAAAAAAAGACGACGCAAAGAGTAGTTAAAAAAACCACAAAAGCGAAAAAACACCATCTCCCCAATTTCCGACCAAAAAACAATTGTGTCCCTATCCAAATAGCACCGAAACCTCCGACCAAAAGAACATGGGCGATCACAGCCCTTGCCCACTCGCCGACATATTCACTGATTGCAGACAGCAACGTCGTCAAGGCAATTGCCCCACCTCCGTATGCCCACCAATTAACACCCGGCAATCGATGCCGTTTATATGTACGCCACATCACCCAGGCAATACCTGCGATGCACACACTGGTAAGGACAAAAACAACCTGTAAATACATCATGACAACCAACTTATGGTTTTCTATATTTTACTTACCACACCAAGAAAGACATTGCGAGAGAGGCGGGATATATATGACCTCCCCTGTTCGATGATCCTTTTTTTATTCTATGCATCAGCTTTATTTTTTCTCAACGTACTGGTAGGTAATTTAAAGAGGTTGCACTGACGCAGCCCTTTAACTGAAACTATTATCACGCCGCCTAATCATGAGCGAAAAAGACACTTCCGATATCGCCACAGAACAATACGGCTCACCACTCACGCCGCCTCCGGGTATCGTGTTTGACCCGACACTCGCCGTCCCGGATGATGCGCGTTGCGCAGAGTTTTGGGCACGATACGACATGCTCGAAAATGTGGCAGAGCACAGTACCAAAGTTGCCAACATCGCGACCTTCATGGCCCATCGCGCCAAAGAAGTCGGTCTGCCAGTGGACGTCGCCACAGTACGAGCGTCTGCCCTGTTACACGATATCGCCAAGACATACTGCATCTTGCACGGCGGCAACCATAGTCAACTCGGCGGAGCCTGGGCCATGGAGATGACAAATAACCCGAACATTGCTTCGGGCGTCACGCACCACGTCTATTGGCCCTTCGAACTGAATCTCGAAAAATACTTCACCCCACTGGCCGTGATCTATGCAGACAAACGCGTAAACCATACCGAACTTGTCTCCATCGAAGAACGGTTCAAGGACCTGATCAAACGATACGGCATACCCCTGAACCTCATGGACAGGATCAAAGCCACCGAAGAACAGGCCCTCACTCTGGAAAAACTTTTATGCGATACGCTCAAGGTGGACTTGAATGCATGTGATTTTGATAGCTGGCGGCTGGTCTGACGAACGGGAGGTTTCCCTGTCCGGCGCTGCCAAAATTCGAATGGCCCTGGACGAACTCGGTCACGACGTTTCCTTTTTTGATCCTGCTGATGATTTCAAAAACCTGCTAGCAACAGCCAAACAGGCGGACTTTGCATTCATCAACCTGCACGGTACTCCCGGTGAAGACGGGTTGGTGCAAGCTGTACTCGACAAGGCTGGCTGCCCATATCAGGGAGCCGGTCCCGCTGCATCCTATCTGGCCCTGAACAAGGCCGCATCCAAGGAAGTATTTGAAGACAAGGGTATCAAAACACCAGACTGGCAAATAGTCACTCCCACTCAGGGAAGAGAGGCACAACTTAAACTGGACCTCCCGGTTTTTGTGAAACCGAATAAAGGTGGTTCCAGCCTCGGCATGTCACTGGTTAAAAATATTGAAGATTTTCCGGCTGCACTTGATAAGGTCTTTGCCATGTGTCAGTCCGCTTTGGTGGAATCTTTCATCCCCGGCGTGGAATTGACGTGCGGCATACTCGGTGACCGTCCACTTCCGCTAATAATGATTAAGCCAAAAAGTGACGCCGATTTCTTTGACTACGAAAACAAATACGCGGCTGATGGCGCAGAGGAAATCTGTCCGGCACCTGTTGACGATGCACTCACCGAGTCTATTCAGCAACAGATGGTAACCGCACATGCCGCACTCGGTCTTACGGGATACAGTCGAGGCGATTTTATGGTCACAAAAGAAGGCGAAGCTTTTCTGCTGGAAGTTAACACCTTACCCGGCATGACTCCGACAAGCTTACTGCCTCGCGCCGCGGCCAATATAGGCCTGTCATTCACTGATCTCATAGCCGAGCTCATCCGGTTGGGCATGGAAACAAGGACGCAATAGTATGAGCCAGACATCCGTGAACATGGCTCTAAAGGCATACAGTCTGGGATGGAAGTGTGCAACGCCACTCCTGAAATGGAACTCCCGACTCCGGGACGGATGGGAGCAACGTACGCTGTCCGGCGGCCTGCCCGCTCCTGCCCACATCTGGATGCAGGCAGCCAGCGGAGGAGAGGCGTATTTGGCATGGGAAGTGCTCAAAAACCTCAAATCACCCTTTTCTGAAAGTCTGCGAGTATTGGTCACCACCAACACCCTGCAAGGATATGAGACTTTGTCGCGAGCTGCGGATGACATCAACGGACGCAAGAGCGGACTCGCGATTCAGCCATGGTATTTCCCCTTTGATGATCCCGATCTGATGAACCGTGTAGTCGCCCATGTTCGTCCCAAGCTGGCACTGATTCTAGAAACGGAACTCTGGCCCGGCTTCCTCAGCGCATGCAAGAAATCCGAAGTAAACATTCTGCTCGCCAACGGACGCATGTCCACCAAGAGTCTGGCTGGATATCTGACATGGCCCGAGCTGTTTCGTGCCGTGTCACCTGACACGGTCATGGCTGTATCCGAAGCTGACGGAAGACGATTTGGCACGCTGTTCGGTCGCGAGAAAGTCTGGGTTATGCCCAACATCAAATTCGACCGCATGGCAGATGCAGCCCCCATGGCCCGGAAGAACAACCCGCTCAAAGACATCATCCCCCCCAAAAGCATCTTTACCGTCTTCGGCTCAGTACGCCGACAGGAAGAAGCGGAAGTCACCAAACTGGCCGCTGGCCTTATGCGCGAACGCCCCACAACAATTCTCGGCCTGTTTCCACGACACATGCACCACATGAAAATATGGGAAGCAGCCATGAATTCCGCTGGCTTGAACTGGATACACAGATCCCGACTCAATGGCCCGGCTCTGCCCGGTACCGTCATCCTCTGGGATGCTTTCGGGGAACTGGTCCCGGCCTATGGATTGGCTCAAGCGGCCTTTGTCGGCGGCAGCCTTGCCCCTCTCGGCGGACAGAACTTCCTTGAGCCGCTGACCTGTGGCGTGACCCCGGTTACCGGTCCCCATTGGAAAAATTTCGCATGGGTAGGCAAAGACATCTTTGACTCGGGCCTGGCTGTGGAGGCCAAAGATTGGCAGGCAGCGCAAAATGCCTTAATTTCCATTCTGGACAAAACTCCTGCTCGACGCAGTGTCGCCAAACTGGCAAAAGAATATATCGCGGACCACAAGGGCGGCGCAAAAGCCGTCTGCAAACAGGTTGCTGATTTTCTCAATAAAGACTAAGAACGCACCACGGAACGAGATGAGCGAATTTCCTGAATGTCACGGCATAATCCCGGCGAGGTATGAATCCTCCCGCTTTCCCGGCAAACCACTGGTTGAAATCAACGGTATGCCCATGTTTTGGCACGTCTACTCCCGGGCCGCACAATGTCCTCAAATGACAAGCGTTACCCTGGCAACTGACGATGCTCGCATATTCGAGACAGCCAAGAAATTAAACGTGCCGGTCGTCATGACTCGGACCGACCATTCCAGCGGAACGGACCGGGTATTGGAAGCCGCACGAAAACTCAACATCGATTCCGAGGCCGTGGTGGTCAATATTCAAGGTGACGAACCATGCCTTGAACCGACCATGCTGACCGAACTGGTAACTCCTTTCACCGACTGCACCGTCCGAGTGACAACTTTGGCCACAGCCATCGGTGAAGAAGAAGCTCTTTCCCCTGATCGGGTGAAGGTTGTTCGGGCAAAAAATGGACGAGCACTCTACTTTTCTCGCTCACTCGTCCCCCATGACCGCGACGAAAAAATGCACGGGTTCCTTCTCCATATCGGGTTGTACGCATTCCGCATGGAGGCTTTGGAACGGTTCGGCAGTCTCGAACCAAGTCCATTGGAACAACGTGAAAAGCTGGAGCAACTCCGTCTGCTTGAAGACGGTATCGATATTTACGTGACTGAGACACGGCACACCTGCCACGGCGTGGACAGGCCCAATGATCTCGCAACTGTGAAGAACATTCTGGAGAACGATTGATGAAAGCGATACTTGCCCTCGAAGACGGCACCATTTTCAAGGGGACGAGTTTCACCGGACAGGGCGAAGCCAGCGGCGAAGTCATCTTCAACACCGGCATGACCGGCTATCAGGAGATTCTGACCGATCCCTCCTATACCGGACAGATGGTCACCATGACCTATCCCCTCATCGGTAACTACGGCGTGAACCCCGAGGACGTGGAATCCCACAAGGTCCAAGTCGGCGGCTTCATCGTCAAGGAATGCTGCAAACGTCCGAGCAACTGGCGATCCACCATGTCTCTGCCCGACTATCTGACCGAAGTCGGTGTCATGGGTATCGAAGGTATTGACACTCGTGCCCTGACACGTCATTTGCGTTTGCACGGCGCACAGCGTGGATACATTGCCACCGGTGACGTCAACCCCGAAGAACTCGTCAAAAAGGCCCAATCCATTGAAAACATGGAAGGATTAAATCTGGCCGACCGCGTGTCTTGTGATCGCCCCTACACATGGGACGGCACCAAGCCCGTCTTCATTGACGACATGAAGAATTTCGCATGGTCAGGCACAGGTCCAAAGCTGGCTGTATTCGATTTCGGCATCAAATGGAATATCTTGCGCCTCATGGCTGCCGAAGGTTTTGACATGATTGTCCTGCCCTCGCATTACACGGCAGCACAAGTTCGTGAACTCGGACCGGTTGCGATCTTCCTATCCAACGGCCCGGGTGATCCGGCTGCCGTTGCAACCGCAGTCCAAGCCACCAAGGAACTGTCCAACGAATACCCAATCGCGGGCATTTGTCTCGGCCACCAGATTCTCGGTCTGGCTATGGGCGGCAAAACTTTTAAACTCAAGTTCGGCCATCACGGCTGCAACCATCCGGTCATTGATCTGCACACTGAGAAGATTGAGATTTCTTCACAGAACCACGGTTTCTGCGTTGACATCGAAGGGTTGGACTTCCTGGAACCCACCCACAAGAATCTCAATGACGACACTCTGGAAGGTTTCCGGCACAAGGAAAAGCCACTTTTGGCTATCCAACATCACCCCGAAGCAGGCCCCGGACCGCACGACAGCCGCTATTTCTTTGCTCGTTTTCGTGATATGGTTCGGGAAAGTACCGGAATTTAGACCCCAAACAGGATCACAGTATGTCCACGGATCTGATTAAATCACGCAAGAAGATGAATTCCGTCCCTACTCTTCTGAAAAAGGGCAAATATATGCCCGCTGTTCAGGCTATTCATGACGGCCTGATTCTTTTTCTCAAGAATCAAGTCCTGAAAAACGAACGGGAAGAATTCGAAGATATTCTGCGTAAGGTCACCTACGCTCTCAATTCAGACGGTGAACTCCGCAAGATATATCCTTTGGTTATCAGCTATGAACCGGGGCAGGAGCGGGCGCTGCTCAATGCCATGCGTGAACTTTTGCAAGAATTGCAAAAGGCCCTCACTGAATCGGTTCAGGGTGACATGGAGGCCATTCTCGCGCAGAAAAAAGCTGCCCTTGAACAAGGTCAGAAACATCTGGATGCTCAGGAGTGGGATAAAGCCAAGTCGACATTTCATCAGCTTGTCACCGATTTTGGCGGCGACACCGACCTCAAGGCAGACATAGCTGACCGCTATCTCAATGCCGGACGGTACAAGGAAGCATATGAGATGTTGGACGACGCCCTCAAGGACGACCCCAACGCCATCCACTTGTACAATCGCATCGGCATGGTTCTGCGCAAAATGAAGGACTTTGAAACCGCCGAAAAGTACTATCTCAAGGCCCTGACACTGACCAGCGAAGACGAGTATCTCCACTACAACATGGGCCGTCTCTACTTCGACTGGAAAAAATGGCCTAAAATGGCGCAATCCGCTCAAGTGGCGGTGGATCTCAACCCGGAATTCGCCGAAGCTGTCAAGATGCTCAAATTCGCCCAAAAGAAAATGGCACAATAAACCCATTTTTCTTAATCAAATCAATCAAAAAAAAGGCTCCCTCAACGGAGCCTTTTTTTATCTCAGACGACCCTACCGGGGTCGCTTTCAGCGGGACCAAAGAACCTTTTGAAAAAAGTTCTCTGGACTCTCCAAAACTTTGTTTCGCTCGCTTCGCTCGAAATCTTTCCATAAAAAACAAACAACGTTACCAAAAAGAAATTCATATTGTAATTCACCACACCGCCGAAGGCGCGATAAAAAGTTCTGGAAGGGGGAGTCCAGAGGGGGGAACCTCTTTCAAGAGGTTCCCCCCTCTGGTCGCCGAAGGCTTCTTAATTCTTTTCTAACGACTGAATAATATCAGCAGCAGCCTGCAAATCATCGACGACATGATCGGCCAAGTCCTGACATCGTTCCTCATGTTCGGCGCCTTTACCTGTTCGCACGAGGATCGTAGTCGCACCTGTAGCTTGCCCCACCCCCATATCAGCCTGCTTGTCACCAATCATAAAACTTTGAGCCGGATCAAACCCCAAGGCTTGAACAGCTTGCTCCATGAGACCGGGATTAGGCTTACGACACCGACATCCGTCTTCGGGCGTATGGGGACAGAAAAAAACACCGTCAAGAATCACACCATGACGCGCCAACAGCTCGGCCATACGATCATTGCAGGCTCGAACTGAAGCCTCGTTATAGTATCCACGCCCCACACCGCTCTGATTGGTCAGTACGGCCAAAGAATACCCCATATCCTGCATCCGCCGGAGTCCTTGGGCAGCCCCCGGCAGCAACTCTACACCGTCCGGGTCGTGGAGATAATGCTTGTCAAAAATAATCGTCCCATCACGATCCAAAAGGATACACCGTTGTGCCATGATCTACCTCTTTGCCTCAACAAGCCGCTGCACCATATCCAAGGCAGCACGAAAACTCTGTATGGAAGCCTCACCAGTACCCACAATATCATATCCCGTACCATGGTCTGGCGAGGTACGAGGATACGGCAACCCAAGAGTTACGTTCACCGCCTGACTGAAATGCAAAAGTTTAAGCGGAGCCAAGCCCTGATCATGATACATTGCAAGCACAGCCGAATACTCACCCTTGGCCGCAAAATAGAAGACGGTATCACCCGGAATAGGCCCGACCACATTCAAGCCTTCATTACGCGCTGTTTCAAGAGCCGGAATAATCGTCTTGATTTCCTCATCTCCTATTCGACCAGATTCACCGGCATGCGGATTCAAACCACACACACCAACAGGACCTTCAAGCCCCAACGTATGCACGAAATCAGCGGTGAGTCGCAAACAGCGCAGCAACCGTTCTTCGGTGACAAGGGCCGGCACATCGCGGAGCCGTGGATGAGTGGTCGCCAAACTCACACGAAGCTTGGGAGCATCATCGTCCGGGTTATGCCCACACAAATGCATGCAGACCTGATCAGCACCCACGCCGAGTTTTTCGGCCAAAAATTCCGTGTGCCCCGGGAAATCAAATCCCGCAGACTGAAGCATTGCCTTGTTCAACGGACAAGTAAGCAACCCGTCAGCCAATCCAGACTTGAGCACGTCTACCGCCATATCCAGACTGACCCCGGCTGCCTTGCCACCGTCAGTGCAAGCCTCCCCCAAAGGATACTCCAACCCGACGAGTCCAGCAGGCTCAAAAAGATACACTCCTGCACCTTTATTGCTGATCTGCTCAGGATCATCTAGCACAGCAAAAAAACGGGGTTCACCAATTCTTTCAAGCTCTCTGTCCATTGCCGAACAAGGTCCAAGCAGGAGGAATCGATCTTCAACCGCAGGAGCATCAACAAAATGTCGGATAACAAGTTCCGGACCGAGACCGCACGGGTCACCAAGAGTGATACACAATGTACGCATGATACTATTTATTCAACTCGTTTGAAATGGTTATGAAACATCCGCGTGAGAACTACGCCTGAGTCGGAAAGCCGTCAACACGCCTCTTTCCACCATTCTCAATAAAATATGTCATGAAGTCGTTCAAAATCTTGCCATGATCGAAGGTCAACTCGGGCCATTTCCCCAATAAAAAGACCTCCGCCTTGGCCGCGTCATCACCTGCTACCAAAGCCGACGGATCTTTTGGTACACCGATGTACACCACACTCATGGTATGTTGTCGCGGGTCACGCTTTGGATCGGAATAAACACCAAGTAGCCCTACCAATTCCACGTCCAGCCCGGTTTCTTCTTTCATCTCGCGGATAGCCGCATCCTCACAGGACTCACCATAGTCCACAAACCCTCCGGGCAATGCCCAGCCAAGAGGAGGATTCTTTCGTTCAATGAGAACAACACCATCACCCTCGTCAGACGACATGAGAATAACAACATCCACGGTGGGGGTTGGGTTTCGATAGACTTCAATTTCTTCACCGCAATGAGGACACGGTCGGATTTTTACCATGACTGACTCCAATTCACAGGTTCACTTCAATAAAGTCTCCATAATCAGGACAGCCAAGTCAAACAGTGAATCAAAATTCAACTTTTTTAACTCTGCCAGTTCTCAATGAAAAAATAAAAGTATCACCTTCGGTTCCATGTGCAACGATAAAGCCAGACAAGAAATATAGACACAAGCACCTGTGTTTAATGACAAAACATATTTCACTCACCCCACGCGAGAAAGGCTTCATCGGACCGTCCGGTGAAGCCTTGTGTTTCTCGTGTGCAAAATAAAAGAAGGAAGATGCTTTTAATATAGCAACCCTCGTGCCAAACGAATTTTTAAAGGTAAAATAAAAAATAAATATAATTATATTAATATGTTAAATATATAGAATTTATTTAACACTCCTATTTTTTCTGCCTGAGTAAGTACAATATTTTTTACCGGTTCTCTAAGAAACGCCATTAATCGTGTTTCCGAGTACAAATTTTAACCCCAAGTCTCCAAAAGACATCTAAAATAGTTTCAACAAATTCATTTTCATCAAAAAAAGGCTTCTCCCCATAATGGAGAGAAGCCAGTTTAAACGATGATAAATTAAAAAATTATGATGTCTTGACGGAAACAGAATATCCTTTGTCGCAAAGCATCTTGACGGTCACAGCACCTTCCCTCAGGACTTCCAACTGAGAAGCACCAACCAGGCGGACAACCGTTGAAGGCTTGTTACCACGGGGCCACGGTGGATCAAGATACGCTTTGTCCACCAATTCAAGCAATTCCGGGTCAATGTCTTCAGGAAGAGCCACTGGGGGCTTGTCAGAAAGATTGGCGCTAGTGGCAACGAGCGGTTTCTTCATACGTCGGGACAATTCTGCGGCAAACGGATGTCCACTATATCGAACTGAGGTATATCCTTCATCATCAGATAGCAGTTCCGGCAATTCCGGCAACGCTTTGACCAGAATAGACAATGGGCCTGGCCAAAAAACTTCCGCCAAGTGAATTAATGGAGCCGTGCTCTCCTCTGTGACCAATTCGAGCATATCCATGCCGCCGATAATCAACGGAAGCGGTTTATCTTCTGCACGACCTTTGATGGTCGCCACTTTTTCACACGCTTCCTGACTTGTTGCATCACATCCTACGGCATATAACGTCTCAGTGGGATAGAGAACGACACCGCCGGAGTTCATGACCTTCAATAAATCATGCATCATTATACTCCTATCGCGTATACCATTCGGCTTTAAGTTTTTCGAGTTCGTCTTCAGGGAACGAAGAGTTTTCATACATACCAGCTCGATCCCGCTGCGTTGAGGCTTCATACAAGATAATAGCCGCAGCCACAGAAACATTAAAACTCTGTACCATACCGTGCATGGGAATGTATATCTCGTCCTGAACTAATTCGGCCAGTTCAGGAGAAGTTCCCCGATGCTCATTGCTCAAGATTACAGCCGTGGGACGAGTAAAATCAAAAGCAGTAACAGGCTTTGCCGTTTCGGAAAACCCAGTCCTAAGAATTTGCATTCCCTGACCGCGCAAATCTTCCACCATACTTGCCGCATCAATATGGCGTGTACGCTGAATCCACTTTTTTGCGGATGCCGAACTTTTCTTGGCCAAATCCGGCCACTCCGAAGTGGTATAGTACAAATGGACTCCAAAAACGCCAAAAGCGTCACAACTTCTCAGCACAGCCGAAACATTATGCGGATCCCAAATATTGTCCATGACCATAGTCAGATCCTTCTGCCGCTTGGCTAGAACCTGGTCAATCCGTTGTTTTCTTTTCTCTGTTATTTCGCGAGACATGCGGGTTGGTAACGATTCTCACGCAGATTTGCAAGTATGAACAACTCATGAGAGGGTGTCCAAAAGACAAAAAAACACGTATGTACTACGTATGATAATTTTTTATCATCATATTGACTTTTTTCTGTTTTAAGGTCGAAAAGAGAGTAACAAGCCCTTTTTCATCAGGTTATAACCGGAGAAAGTGATGCGCGCACTTATTGTTGAAGATGAATTTCTCAGCCGAAAGGTCCTCCGTTCTTTTTTGATGACACTTTTTGAAGTGGACATTGTTGTCAATGGAAGAGAAGCAGTTGAGGCTTTCAAAATAGGTCATGCAGAAAAACAGCCTTATGATCTCATTCTCATGGATATCATGATGCCCGAAGTTGATGGAATCGAAGCGCTGCAAAAAATACGATCTATTGAAACCGACAGAGGCTATAAACCAAAGGTTAAAGTCATAATGACCACGGCTCTCGACGATCCTCAAACGGTCATAAAAACTTTTTACGACGGCGAAGCTTCCGCTTACATCGTCAAGCCTATTGCTAAAGAAAGATTGTATAATGAGTTGGAAAAACTCGGACTCTTGAACAAATAGCCAAGGATAGCTCATGAGCGAAGATCCTATGATCGAAGAGTTCTTCTCCGAGGTCAACGACAAATATTACCCCCAGGTCATGGAAGGGCTTGAGATGCTTGAAGGTGCCAACCTTGGTGAAGGCATCGAGATACTCGCACGCCCGCTGCATACCATTAAAGGTGTGACCGGATTCATGGCGGGGTTTGAAGAAGCATCTCACTTCACCCATAAAATCGAAGACTTCCTGAAAAAGGTTCAGTCCGGCGAAGTGGAGTCCTCTTCGGAAAACGTCACCCTGCTTTCGCGTGGCGTGAACATGATTTTTCAAGTGTTGGAACAACTTCGCGACGACAACCTTGATGAAGAAGAACAAGAAGAAGTTCTCTCCCTCATTACCGAGGCTTCAAGCAGCGGCATGGCCGAAACCGAAGTCACGGGAGCAGGCGTCGAAGTGGAAATTCGCGACGCTGTGACCATCATCCACGTCAAAGATCCACGCGTTCATCAAGATACACATTTCAAACCGATTATTTCAGCGATCCTCGGCGTCGAACCGGGTGACTCCATCCTTCTTGACCTCTCCGAAGTACTGACTTTCGGCTCCGGGGCCTGGGGGGCTGTTGCCAGTATGGGGACGACATTCAAAGTCGCCGCCTGCAATCTCACACCAGATGCCAAAGTAACATTATATTCCTGGGGATTCGACCAGACCATCGCCGTCTACCCGGACGAAGACACCTATTTCACGACTCAATAAGGGGAAATTCATGCAAGACAGCATTATTCAGTGCATCGAGGACATAGAAAAACAGATCCTCGAAGTAGACGCCACCGGCCAGGGAGCCGGAGAGGTTGTCGATGCACTCGGCCTGTCGCATATGCGCCTCTCCTCTGCCGGAGTCATCGCCATTCTTGATATGCTTTCGGACGGGATTGCTCCTGTCAATGCAGACATCACCACCGCAATGCTCGGTATTTGTGAGGCACAAAAAAAATTCTTTTTCGCTCTGGGTGGCCTGCTCGACAACAGTGCCGACGCTCTGGCTAAAATCGAAAAAAAATCCGAACCTATTATCGAAGAATCTGAAGCTGAAGCTGCCAAGGCATTTGAAGAACCAGCCACAGCAACAGCCGAAGCGGAAACGGCGGAAGAAACAGAAAAACCCAAGGAAAAGAAAAAAACTGAATCTGAAAAGGCCAAACCAGAATCCAAACCTTCCGCACAGGCGATCTCATCCATCCGTGTCGGTACGGACAGACTGGACCGAGTGATCGAACTGGTAGGCAAACTCATGGTCACATATGCTGTCATCGCCCAAGGCGGTGCGAGCAATATGAATCAGGTAGCCTCTTCTTTACGTGAGCTTGATAATGTCATCAGCAGACTTCAACAAGAAGTGAACGCCATCCGACTGGTGCCACTCAAACAGATTTTCATGCCAATGCACCGGCTGGTCAAAAGCCTGAGCCAAAAAATCGGCAAAAAACTCGACTTTGTTGTCGAAGGTGACGAACTGGCTCTGGACAAAACCATTGTTGAAAGCCTTAACGAACCCTTGGTCCACTTGCTCAGAAACGCCGTAGACCATGGACTGGAAGATCCTGAGGGACGTAAAAACGCAGGCAAAAAAGAAACCGGCGTTGTCACTCTGGCGGCATGGCGCAAAGGCGATAACGCTTATATTCAAGTCAAGGATGATGGTCGAGGACTTGATCCGGACAGAATCCTTGCCAAGGCCCTTGAAAAAGGACTGGCTGACCCCGAAACCGAATACGAACAAAGGGAAATCCTCCAGTTTGTCCTCCAAAGTGGCTTCTCCACAGCCGAACAAATCACGGATGTCTCCGGGCGCGGTGTCGGCATGGACGCAGTGGTCAATGCCATCAAAGTCACGCTGGACGGCGATGTTGAAATTGAAAGTGAATTCGGCAAGGGAGCGGCCTTTACCATCGAAATCCCGCTTGATCGTTCAGCCAACGAAGGTATTGTTGAAGCCTTGGTCTGCAAGGTCGGCGGAGATACCTTCATCGTTCCCAGCCGGGACGTAATGGAAATCTACATGCCACGCCTCAACGATGTGGTGGAGCTGCCTGATGGACGTGAAACCGTGGACGTACGCGGTGAAATTCATTCACTGCTCAGACTAGCGGACCTTCTGGACCTGACACCGGAGCAAAACAATATTGAAATGGCTCAGGCCATTGTCGTCCGTGTAGGCGAATACAAGGCAGCCATTCTGGTCGATGAAGTGCTCAAACAACAACAAGTAGTCATCACGGGCTTCACTGTCCCGGTGGAAGAAATATTCCATATTCCCATCCTTGGTTACGGCATGATGGGTGAATCCGACGCACTGGTTATCGACACGGAAAAAATGATCCAGCATTTCCAAGAACGTATGGAACAGGGAGCCACTGCCAGCTTGACACGATCAACTCTACAAGCATAGTAGACTCCTTTCAGGTGTCCGAAAGGACTTCATAGGGAATCCCGTGTAAATCGGGAGCGGACCCGCCGCCGTGACGCCCCGCTAGACTGCTTTCTTTCATGCCACTGAGGACTCCTTGGGAAGGCGAAAGCAGAAGGGGCCAGCCGGAAGACCTGCCTGGAAAGCCATAGGTTTTGCCTCGGTGGTACGAGGGCTTACCACCACAGGTACGAAGGGATAAAACGGTTTCCCTTCCTCGAAAATCGTCGAGGAAGGGTTTTCTCATTTCCCCCAATCAGCCTTTCTTGGAGTTGTCATGTCTATCCACAGACTCAATGTCGCACTATTCTCCTGTCTTCTCGCGGTCCTCATGGTGGCCCCGGCGCAGGCCGGACATCATGAAAAAGGCCCGGTCAAAGACGCTATCGTCTTGGCCGCATTCGGAACGTCATATCCCGAAGCACTCAAATCCATCCTGAATATTCGCGACAAGGTTGAAAAGGCCTACCCCGGTATTCCGGTCAAACTTGCCTTCACCTCAAGCATTATCCGCGACATTTGGCATGAACGCCAAAACGACACGGCATGGAAGAAAAAAAATGCTGGTGTGCCTGCTGACATCCTCAGCGTCAAGGGTCCGTTGGCAACCATCGCCGACCTTCAGGACGAAGGCTACAAGGCTATTGCGGTGCAGTCCCTTCATGTTTTTGCAGGTGAAGAATTCTCCGACCTGACCCAAACAATGATTGGCCTGCGCTCCATCCGCGCCCTCAAAGCCAAATCCATTCCCTTCAAAAGCTTGCGCCTTGGCCGTCCGGCTCTGGGCATGCCCGGAGATGTGTATCCTTATACTGATGACATCGCCGCTGCCACCAAAGCTCTCAAAGCTGACGTCGATGCCGCTAAAAAAATGAACGCTGCCCTTGTCTACATGGGACACGGCAACGACTTTTTCTCTACAGGCATATACGCCCAGTTCCAAAGTGAAATGCAAAAAGCGTATGGTCACCCGATCTTTGTGGCCTGCGTAGAAGGCTACCCTGCTTTTGATGATATGCTGGTGAACCTCAAGGCTTCAGGTTCCAAAAAGGTTCTTCTCAAGCCCTTCATGATTGTTGCAGGCGACCACGCTTCCAACGACATGGCCGGTGACGAAGATGATGCATGGAAAGTCATGCTCACCAAGGCAGGCTTTGACGTGACCATCGACCTGCGAGGTCTTGGTTCTGTCGACACATGGGCTGATATTTATGTGCGTCACCTGAAGGATGCCATGGCCCAAACTCACATGCTTCCCTAAAGGGATCTCATGACCGCCGTTTCTCGTACCACCATCAGCAAAGGAGCAACTCTCACCTTACTCGCAGCCTCACTGGCCGCATTGGTGATTATTGCCACAGGTCTTGGCTTCATCCCGGTCTCGCCGGGAGAAGTGCTGACCGCACTGACGGATGCTCTGCGAGGGGCGGCGGATTCCATTGACCCACTCAAAACAAGCGTCATTTTCGAGGTACGTCTTCCCCGTATCCTCACTGCCACCGCTGTTGGCTTTGGCCTTGCCGTGGCCGGCACAGTCTTTCAAGGGTTACTCCTTAACCCATTGGCCGATCCGTTCACATTGGGAGTCTCTTCCGGCGCAGCCTTCGGAGCGGCCTTAAGTCTCTTGCTCGGCCTGTCCTTCTTTGGCCAAACAACACTGCTGCTCATGGCTTTTGCAGGGGCAACAGCCACGCTTTTCGCAGTCATCGCCATGTCTGGACGCGACGGGGAGTTGTCTCCCACCAACCTGATTCTGGCAGGTGTCATTGTTTCCGCTATTCTGTCAGCCGGACTGAGCTGCATCAAATATCTGGCCGACGAAAAAGTCTCGGTCATTGTATTCTGGCTCATGGGAAGCTTTGTAGCCCGCACCTGGACTGACGTTATTCTGACCGCAGGAACCAGCCTATTTGGCTTTGCGGTCTGCCTGTTTTTCGCTCGCGACCTCAACATCATGAGTCTGGGGACTCGCTCAGCCAAAAGTCTGGGCGTGGATACGGGCAAAGTTCGTCTCATACTTTTGGTCACGGCATCCCTGATCAGCGCGGTCTGCGTTTCCGTTTCCGGGGTCATCGGCTTCGTGGGATTGATTATTCCTCATCTCATGCGCATGATTATCGGGCCGGACAACCGCTGGCTTCTGACCGCATCAGGCTTGAGCGGAGCTATACTGTTACTCGCAGCCGACACCCTGACCCGCACGGGCCTCCCCCATGAAGTTCCCATCGGCGTTCTCACCGCGCTCATCGGCGGACCGATCTTCTGTTGGATATTCACCCGCTCCAAAAGGCACCGGGGGTAATCCATGCACACCGCCACCTTTACACTCAAAGACGTCTCCTTCGGTTACACCGATACGCCGGTGCTCCACGATATCAACCTCTCCTTTGAACCGGGACACTTATACGGCATCGTCGGACCCAATGGCAGTGGTAAATCCACCTTGCTTGATCTGCTGGCCGGACATCGCTCTCCAACAAGCGGAACCGTTACACTTAACACGACTCCCGTAACAGCCATCACCCCAAAGACACTTGCTCAGCAGTGCGCTCTAGTCCCTCAGGAACTCGACTTCAATTTTCCATTCACGGCTTTCGAGACCGTGCTCATGGGGCGTCATCCACATATCCAAAGGTTCGCCCGTCCATCAAAAAATGACCTCTCTATCGTCGAAAGCTCGCTGAAATCCATGGACCTCGGCGACTTGAAAAATCGATATATGGCCGACTTGTCCGGTGGAGAAAAGCAACGTACTGTCGTGGCACGAGGACTGGCACAAAACACACCGGCTCTGCTCCTTGACGAACCAACTTCATCCATGGATATTCGTCACGCATTGACCACTATGACCGAACTCAAACGGCTGACGTCCGAAAAGAAACGAACCATCGTAGCCGTCCTTCACGATCTTAATCTGGCGGCAGCTTTCTGTGACACACTTGTCATTCTGAATGAAGGCCGAGTCCACACGCATGGAAGCGTGGAAACAACCCTGACCCCTGAAACCATCAACGCTGTTTTCCGTATTCAAGCTCATGTTCTGAACACGGAAAAAGGCCCGCACATCGCTTACGCTTTAAAGGAACTCTCTTGATTCGCATTCTCCTCTCTTTCATCTGCATGACCATGCTCTGCACACCGGCTTTCGGACGTACTATCACCGATGACTCCGGGCAGACTGTCACATTCGATAAACCATTTACACGAATTATATCGTTGTATGCCGCCCATTCAGAAAATCTTTTTGGCCTCGGCCTTGAAGATGAAATCATCGGTGTCAGCCGGACCGAAGACTACCCGGCCCTTGCCTTGCAAAAAACCACTTTTAATGCACGTGACGGCGTAGAAAAATTTCTGGCAGCCAAACCGGATTTAATCCTTATCCGCCCCATGTTGAAACGAGGGTATCCAGCACTCTGGAAGACACTTAAACGACATGGCATCACGGTTGTTTCCCTCCAGCCAAACACTATCGATGAAATGTACGACTATTGGCGTACCCTCGGTCATTTGACCGGTCGGGAGATGCAGGCTGAGTATATGATCGAAGATTTCAAGGACGGCTTGGTAGAAGCTGACAAACGACTGGATGAATTCCCACTCAACGAACGCCCCACGGTGTTCTTTGAATCCATTCATTCCAAACTTTCAACATTTTCTCCCGGCTCCATGCCCCTATTCGTTCTCAAAAGAGCAGGCGGGATCAACGTAGCCACCGATGCCAGACCAAGACGCGGCACGAACATCGCTTCTTATGGATTGGAACGATTACTGGCAAAATCGAACAAAATTGATGTCTATCTGGCCCAGATAGGTCCCATGAATCAGGTATCAATCAACACCATCAAAAACGGTCCGGCCGCATCCCGCATCATGGCCGTCTTGAACAACGGTGTTTTTCTGGTAGATGAACATCTTGTATCGCGCCCTACCATGCGACTTTTGCAAGGCATCGAAACAGTCCATGAACTCTTGCACCGGGTTGACCATAACTAACATTGATACACAGCAGAGCACGAATAACCACGCTCTGCCCAAAGGATATATCGTGATAAAAAAAGGCATTCTCTACGGCATAGGCGTCGGCCCCGGCGACCCGGAACTTCTCACCCTCAAGGCAGTGCGCGCTCTTGGCGAGGTTGATGTCATCTTTGCCGCCGCGTCTACCAAGAACGACTACTCCACGGCATACGCCATTGCCAAGCCGCACCTCAAAGAAGGGGTCCGTGTTATCCAGCTTGGTTTCCCCATGACCAAAGATAAGAACGAGTTGGAACAGGCATGGACAGCTAACGCCGACATTGTGGCCAAAGTCCTGAATAACGGCCAAAACGCGGCCTTCCTGACGCTGGGCGATCCGCTGACTTACTCCACCTATGGGTATTTGCAGCGCACTCTGCTCATCAAAGACCCTTCGATCAAACTTCAGGCCATCCCCGGCATTACCTCTTTCCACGCCGCTGCATCCAAAATAGGACTGGTCTTGTGCGAGTCCAAAGAGTCCCTGCTCATCACTTCCGGTGTCACAGACCCCGAAAAATTAGAAGCACAGCTTGACGTGGCGGACAATGCCGTTATTCTCAAGGCGTACAAAAACTTTGAAGAAATACGGGACACCCTGACCCGGCTCCGCCTGGACGACAAGACCGTTCTGGTCTCCCGGCTAGGCATGGACGATGAATCCATTCTCATGGACATCAAGGATGCCCCGAAAACGCCACACTATTTCTCGCTGGCATTGGTAAAAAAGAACAAGCAATGATGAAAACAGCCATTGTCCTCGCCGCCTTCGGCTCACGCAACAAAAATGCCATGGCCTCGCTCGATCACATCATCGAACGAGTTAACAAAGCATATCCCGACGTGCCCGTACGCGTAGCTTATACATCCAGCATCATCCGTGGTCATATGGAAAAAGCAGGCGAGGCAGTGGATTCCGTGCCCATGGCTCTGGACCGCCTTCTTGAAGACGGCGTAACCCATGTAGCCATTCAGTCGCTCCACCTTATCCCCGGTACCGAATTCCATGAACTCCTCAGTCTGGCGAATGATCAAATGCTCAAAGAAGGCGGCTTCAACCGCGTGGAAGTGGGCTTCCCGCTCGTTGCAGGTGAAACCGGCCTTGAACAGGTGGCCGACATCATCATGTCCATTGCGGAAGAGGGTAAAGGGGAAAACGACGCAGTACTCTTCATGGGACATGGCACCCGCCACGACGGCAGCATTTATTACGAGGCCATGCATCGCGCCTTCCAAAAACGGGACAAGACCGTCCACATGGGAGTCATGGAACATCAGAAAGAAGCGGGCATTGATGTCGTGATCGAACGATTCAAGGAAAACGGGGTCAAAAAAGCATACCTTGTTCCCTTCCTATTTGGAGCGGGCTGGCACGTTGCACGCGACATGATAGGCGACTCGGAGACAAGCTGGAAATCCCGCCTTGAAACAGCAGGTATCAAATGTGAGCCGCTGTTAAAAGGAGCCGGAGAATATGACCGGTTGGTTGATATCTGGCTCAAACATCTGGATGATGCACTCAAACGTATGAACCGCTGCTAATCAAACCTGTATCGAATCTTTTTCCGCTCTTCGGCCTGCTCTTTCTGCTCTTCAAGCACCAGAGTGTGCAAGGCGTCCATCTGGCGTCTATCGGGATTCACAAAGATCAGACCGGTAAACAGGGGTTTGGCTCGTACAACCCTCGCCTGAAGATCAGCAGCCACCCGCTTCCCCTTGAGATAAAAACTCAAAACAAAAACATCTCCTTCACGCACACCGGTAGAACCGGACAATCCAAGCCCTGTAGGGCTCAGATCCGAAGCTGAATATACAGAAAGACGCCCGACAACCTTAACGTGCAAACCACTGATTTTGGCACGATAAGCAGCACGCTTTCCTGATGATTGTTTGACTGCGACTTTAAATGGATTCTTGAACACGTTTTTCCCTTGTGTGTACAATACTAACAGCCCAACCCGCCGCTGCCAAGAGTGCGCAACAACATTTACATGGCTCGGCCCATACGCTAGTCTCCCGGCACCAACGGAGAACATGGTGAGCATACACATTCACACACATACTGGCGAACATATCGCCCTTGAACCGAATTCCGGTGACACTTTGGCCCGCGCTATCTTCCTGGGTGGTCTGTGGCATGGCGTACCGCTCTGTTCAGGCATGGGCAAATGTGGGTTATGCCGTGTTCGTTATGTGAATGACGCCCCGACACACACTGCCGACGAGATAAAAAAACTTGGTGAGGACGCCATTGCTCAAGGCTGGCGGCTCGCCTGTCTGCACCCGTCCGAATCGTGTGACATTGAACTGCCGGAACCGATCCGTTCAAAACCGACCACACACAGCCTTGCAAACAGAACCGGCAACTTTGCTCTGGCCGTCGATCTTGGCACCACGTCCATTCACTGGACTGCCCTTATTGATGACGTTCTCGTGGCATCGGGACAGGAGCTCAACCCGCAGATAGGTCTAGGCTCCGAGGTCATGTCACGATTGGCGGTAGCAGCCACCCCGAAAGGTCGAACGGTGTTACGCGCCCTCATTGTTGATCGACTCACAGAGCTGGTACAGACAACGGCTGCCACACTCGACGGCTCATGTACCGCACTCGTGGTTTCCGGCAATTCGGTCATGACATACATCCTGCTCGGTATGGAACCGGACGACCTCGCTACTGCCCCGTACACACTGTCTTACACCGGTGGAGATGAACAACACCTGACAACCGAGCTACCAGATGCGTACATTCCGCGCCTACTCGCACCGTTCGTAGGCGCGGACATTTCCGCCGGATTAACTGCGTTGGAATATCACGACACACCAGATTACCCATTTCTGCTGGCCGATCTCGGTACCAATGGAGAATTCATTCTTGCCCTGTCCCCGGACAAACGAATCTGCGCCAGTGTCCCCATGGGACCAGCCCTTGAGGGTGTTGGACTCTCCTTTGGACGAACTGCAGGCCCCGGAGCCATCACCGGATTCACCCTGACACCCAAGGGGCTTAAATCTCGTTATTTCGATGACTCAGCCTCCGAGAAAACCGGCATGACCGGCACTGGATATCTCTCGTTGGTCGCCATCCTGCGCAAGCATGGCGTAGTCAATGAATCTGGACAATTCGACACAGGCAGTACGCCGCTAGCCACAAAATTGGCCGACAAGGTCACAATCACTCAGGGCGAACCAGCCTTTGTCATCAACGACACGCTCCATCTCCCGGCTTCGGACATCGAAGAAATCCTCAAAGTGAAAGCGGCCTTCAATCTGGCTATGTCAGCCCTGCTCAATGCGCAGGATTCGGTCCAACAGGCTTGAAGAAAATTTACATTGCCGGCGCTCTGGGCGAATACGTAAGCTTGGATGATCTGGAAATTCTCGGGTTCCTGCCTCCCGGTTGCAAAAACAAAGCAATTAAGGCAGGCAACTCCTCCCTGAGAGGAACTGAAATACTGACCACTGACAAGCAGGCCCGGCATTTTGCCGAGTCCCTGCCCGATACCATGATCCGGCTGGACCTGACAGGCGATGCGGGATTTGGTGATGATTTTATACAAAGGATGCGGTTTAGCTATGTCTATTGATGGACTCTTTCCCAATCTCACCCCGAAGAATGCGTCAGAGTTGGAACGTTTCGGCGCTCACTTGAAAAAGGTGTGGCCTCTCAAAGGCAAACACCGCGACCACCTGAAATATGACATCAGGGATATGTCACGAGGTCTGACCAATGAGCGCACCCAACGCCGCAAGGAATACATGACCGACGACAAATTTCTGTCGCCGTATCTCTACTATTTCCTTCCATGGAACCTGTACCGCATGTCCCGGCTGTTTGCCGGTCTGGAACTGGATATCCCTGACGGTGGCGAAATTGCCGATCTCGGCTCCGGGCCATTGACGGCTGTGCTTGCTCTATGGATGTCGCGCCCCCATCTGCGCACCCGCAAGCTCAACTTCACCTGTATGGACCTTTCGCCCAAGTCCATGCAGACAGGTCTCAAACTTTTCCACGCCATGGCAGGAAAGGATTCTCCGTGGCGTATCAAAACAGTCAAAGCCCGGTTCACAGACCGACTCCATAAGAAAGTCGATCTCCTCATGGTCGCCAACGCATTCAATGAACTGGACTGGTCTGGTCGAACCACGCGCCCACAGGCTGAAATTCTGTCAAAGCACCTTTCAAATTCAACAAAAGACACTGGACGCATTCTGCTCATCGAAACAGGCGTCCGCATGACCGGACGTATTATCTCGGAGATGCGCACGCAAATGCTTGAGAAAGGCTTCAAACCCATTGCCCCCTGCCCGCACTGTGAAGAATGTCCCATGCCAGCCATGACCCAGAGTGCACCGTGGTGTCACTTTAACTTTTCTGTGAAAGATGCACCCAAATGGCTGGAAAAGATTTCACGAGATGCAGAACTTGAAAAAGACAACGTCACACTCAACTTCCTTTATCTCTCGGGAAAAGGCAGTGAAAGCTGGGGAGCTGTCCGAGCCATATCCGAACCATTCAAGCTGCACGGCAACAGGGGCCAATACGCCTGTTCCGATCGAGGGCTGACTCTCATTGACATTCCCCCGAAGACCCGGTCACTGTTCCCGGGCCAAATGTTTATTCCGACATGGCCTGAAAAACCCAAAACCGACCTTAAATCCAAGGCGATCATTCTCCCATACACGCCCAAAACAACCAAAAAGAAATGAAGATCATAGACCTCGGGCTGATCAGCTACAAAAAAGCCGAAGCCCTGCAACTCAAGACGTTGGAAGCGGTCACTGCCGGTTCCGAAGACAATACCGTGTTCATCCTCGAACATCCCAAGGTTATTACGCTTGGCCGTCAGGGCGGAGCCGAAAATCTGCATATGGATAAGGCTTTACTTGCCGAACACGGTATCGAACTGGCCCAGACCACCCGTGGCGGAAACATCACCTGTCACTTTCCGGGCCAGCTCGTGGCCTACCCTATCTGGCGGGTCGAAAAACGTCCCGGCGGCATGAGAAAATTCTTCCACGACATGGAAGAGGCCGTCATCAACACCTGCGCGCATTTCGGCGTACAGACCATCCGACGCCCCAAACATCCCGGCGTATGGGTGGACGAAACACGGAAAATATGCTCAATGGGCATCGGCGTTCGCCGCTGGGTCACCTACCACGGTCTGGCCCTCAACATCGGTAGTGACGTCAGCCTGTTCAACGCCATCACATTGTGCGGCATCCAAGGGGCGGTTCCCACCTCTCTCTCAACAGAAGCCGGACACGAAATAGATATGAAGGACGCTAAAAATGTCTTTGAAAAAGAATTCCGAAAAGCCTTTGCGGATTCCCAAATGGTTGCGCATAAAGCTGCCGAATAACGAAAATTTCACCAACACTTCCGGCTTGATAGCGGACCTGAATCTCAACACGGTCTGTCAGAGCGCCAAGTGTCCGAACAAGTGGGAGTGTTTTTCCAAGAACGTGGCAACATTCCTGATCATGGGCTCGATCTGCACGCGCAACTGTGCCTTCTGCAACATCGTTTCCGGCGATCTTGAGCAGCTTGATCCGACGGAACCAGCTCGTGTGGCCGAGGCCGCCAAACGCCTCAAGCTCAAGCACGTAGTCATCACCTCCGTCACCCGCGACGACCTGCCTGACGGAGGGGCCGCTCACTTCGCGGCCACCATCAAGGCCGTGCAACAAGTCATGCCCGATTGTACCATTGAAGTGCTCATTCCGGATTTCCAAGGCGATCAGGACGCTCTCAAAACCGTGCTTGATGCTCGTCCCAACGTGCTCAACCACAACCTTGAGACTGTGGCGGTTCTCTATGACGATATCCGACCACAGGCTAACTACCGTCAGTCTCTCGACGTGCTGGTCAACGCCAAACGCATGGCCCCGAACATTCCCACCAAGTCCGGCATCATGGTCGGTCTGGGTGAAAACGACGAACAGATCATGACGGTTCTCGACGATTTCGCCGCCGTGGACTGTGACATCGTCACCATCGGCCAATACATGCAGCCCAGTCGCCAACATCCCATGGTCAAACGCTATGTGGAGCCAGAAGTTTTCGACAAGTACGCCGAGGAAGGCAAAAAGCGCGGCATCAAGCACATGTTCAGCGCACCACTCGTCCGGTCAAGCTACAACGCGGCCGACTTCGTGTAGGGCCTCCGGCGGCCAGGGCGCTGCCCTTGGACCCGCCAGAGAACCTTTTGAAAAAGGTTCTCTGGGCTCTCCAAAACTTTATGTGTCGCCTGCGGCGAAGGTGGCCTGTTGGCAGCTCACTTAAGGATCTCAATTCAAAGCCAGAATGGCGCACCCTGCTCAATGCATGGTGCGCCATTCTGGCTTTGAATTATTTTTTTGACTAACTGCATCAATACAGCCAATCGCGAATACGTAGATCGATCTTTGGGATGCCTCGATAGCGGTCAATTTTCGGAGTGAAGGCAAACCGCATTGTTCTCCCTTGAATGTCTCTGGGAAGACTGCTCCCCATGCGCCATGCCTTGCCGGGGAACTTGGCCCCGGTCTCCTTATCCTGAAGCACGAGTTTGACGTGCTCATGTTCACGGCCAAAGGTTCGATGCTCGGCGACAGTGATCGGCTGAGTGGCAAACACCGGCTCGGGATTCCCCATGCCGAACGGCTGAAGAAGTTCCAACTCCTGAAGCAATGTATTATTGATGTTGGAAAAGCCAAGTTCGTGATCAAGCTTGAGCGTTGGCGTCAACGGCTCTGGACCGAGCGTATCGATCACGTGCTGGTTGAATTGTTCGCGCAAAGCGGTCAAGTTCTCAGCCTCAAGAGACATCCCTGCCGCCTGTTTGTGCCCACCAAACCCGACCAACACCCCACTGACTGCTTTCAACCCTTCGTACAAATTGAATTCGGCAATGCTCCGACCAGATCCTTTAAGCAGTCCTTCAGAGGCCTCAGGCGAACACAGGATGAGCGTGGGACGATAAAATTTCTCGACAACACGAGAAGCCACAATGCCGATTATGCCGGGATGCCAATCTTCGCCGTACAAGACCAGTCCGGCCATATGACGCATGCTTTCCGCCTGTTCAAAAGCCTGATCCGAAATCTCCTGCTCCTGCCGACGGCGCTCCATGTTGATGGCGTTCAACTCCTCGGCAATGGGCATGGCCGTATCAAAGTCCTTGGCCAACAAAAGATTCAGCGCCTTGGTCGGGTCCCCCATACGTCCGGCTGCATTGATACGCGGCGCGAGGTTGAATCCAATTTGACCAGCACCGAGTTCTGCACCACGTTCATAATCACTGACGACCTTAAGCGCGGCCATGCCGGGACGTTTGGCTTCCTTGATAAGAAGCAAACCATTCTTGACCAGAATACGATTCTGGCCGGTCAGCTTGACTATGTCAGCGATGGTACCAAGGGCGACAAGATCGAGCAACGGACGGACATCCACTGGATCACCGGGAAGCAATTTATTGAGGGCTACCATAAGCATAAAAGCTACGCCCACTCCGGCAAGGTCATCACACGAGCCACCGTCTTCCAAACGCGGATCACAAATAGCATGGGCATCGGGCATCTCTTCGCCCGGCAGGTGATGGTCCGACACAATCACGGTCATGCCGAGTTCGCGAGCACGAGCCACAGGTTCCATATCGGAAATACCACAATCTACGGTAAGCAGCATGGTGGCACCCTGTTCGTGCAGGTGTTCTACTCCGGGGACATTCATGCCGTAGCCTTCTTCCATGCGATTGGGCAGGTGGTGCATGATTTCCATGTCATGCATAGCGAAAAATTCTTTGATAACAGCCGTAGCCGTTATGCCATCCACATCATAATCACCCCAAACGGCAAGAGTCCGCCCCTCTGCCAAGCCTTGAGCCAAGACTTCGACAGCCTGCGTTAGGCCGGGAATTTCGGCTGGGTTCGCCATATGACGAAGCAACGGACTCAAAAACTTGTCCATCTCCTCCACGTCAGTCAGACCACGATTCCACAGGATTTCAACAATTAACGGCGAGACAGATAATTCCTCTGCAATAGACGCAGCAGAAGCGGGAGCGGTTTCTTCACCGCGAGGTTTCCAAATGCAAGGCAATGTGTATTCCAGATAGGTTAGGAAAGTGTTTTCACAAATTGTTCGATATCACCGGATTCGAACATCTCTTCGGCTGTCTCCATGATATCATCCATATCAACTTCCACGTCCGAGCAAAGTTGTTCGACCTTCTCGGCATAAAAACTCTCGGAATCTTCAACGGTGCGGACCACGGCATCTGCCAGACAAATAATATTAGCTTCAAGGGAATGATCCGGGGCCAATGCCGGGGAATGATGCCAGTTAACTGGCTCCACCAAATCCGCAGGCAAATCCCAAGACTTGAGCACCAACGCACCGACAACGGCGTGGTCCAATCCCCAATATTCCTCTTCGGCCACCGAGTCGATCAACTCATCGTCTTCAGCCAGTTCACGAATGGCCTGCCAATCATCAGGCCGTTTCAATGCCGTAATAAGCTTGCCGATATCATGCAGCAACCCCACGGTGAACATATTGTCAGGTTTTCCCACATCGGTCATACGAGACAACTCTTTGGAGACCATGCCGACAAGAAACTGATGCGACCAATACTCTCCAAGGTCAAAATCTTCCGGGATCGAGTACGCCTTAGTCAAACCGGCTACACCCAGAGCGATAACAATGTTGCGAATTTCAGCCATACCAAGAACGGCGGCTGCGCGAGTAACAGACTGGACCTCGGCTTGCAATCCGTAATATGCAGAATTGGCAAGACTCAATATACGCGTGGTCAACCCCTGATCCATGCTTAATGTCTCACCCACATCCTCAAGAGAAGCCACTGACCCTTTCCCTGTCTGGACAAAGAGCTTTTGCAAGACCTCTGGAGAAAACGGTAAATCCTCACGCATTCCCGGAAGCTCTCGAAGGAAATCCTGAACTCTATCCTGATTCATGGAAACTCCTACTCATTCGCCATACAGCGAATTCTGACCCCGTTAATCCAAATTCATGGAAAGAGGAGCACCGCCCGCCCCATTCGACTTCCCCGCATTTTTCTCACTCTGAGAAGAATCACGAGGCTGCAATTCGATAGACACGCCTGGCGCTTCGCCGTCTTTAACGTATCCTTGAGTTTGTAAATAAGTCCAAAATTGTTTGCTTGCTTCGAGATTCGGGTTAACCGCCAAACTCTTGATCAGATATTTCTTGCACTCATCTACATTGCCCTTTTCAAAGTAACACCGGGCAATATTGTGAAAAAGGTGCTCGTCATTCTTCACCAATTCTTCAGCACGCAGATAGTATTGCAAGGCCTGATCATACATCTTGTTTTTACGCATGTTGATGCCGAAATCATTAAACAGATGCTTATGCTCAGCCTCAAAAGCCGCTTCCAATCCGACCAGCCGTTCAAAAATATCGTTGGCTTTCACCTGATCACCGCGATCAAGATACGTCAATCCCAAACCAAAGTTGGCACGAACGTTTTCCTCATCAATGGACATGGCCTGCTGATATTCAAATTCTGCACTGTAGGCCGCTCCCCGCTCCCGATGCTTCTCGCCACGCACGATGGCCCCGTCCATCTCCTTGATGGCCGGGTATACTGTGCTGACATAAAATTCGGGTTCGGGATTGAATTTGGTAAGGAAATCATCACGTTCAATCTGTCGTTTGGGACCGGATGGAACATAATTCCTATTCAAAGGCTGAACGGAAATAATGGTTTCATCCTGCTCTTCGACATCCCAGTAGGTTTTCTGAATGGTCTTTCGCTGCGTCGTACCAGTGCCGACCTTCGCCACGGTCTGAGTAGAAAAGATACCCTTAATCTTTTCTGCACCATCGCGAACGATTTCCTGCTCGGCCCTCACTGTTGATTCCTGATCGGACATCAAACGCTCCTACTTGACCTGTTCCATCTCCTCGACAATCGCCAAAGCGGCATCCCGTGGATTCGTTGCCTGCGTAACAGGCCGTCCCACCACAAGGTAATCTGAACCACTCCGAACAGCTTGCGCGGGAGTCACTACCCGTCGCTGGTCACCTGCATCCGCCGAAGCCGGCCGAATGCCCGGTGTCAGGCAAATAAAGTCATTCCCACAAGCCGCTTTGATTCGCTCGGCCTCAAGGCCGGAGCAAACCACTCCATTTAAGCCATATTGCTTGGCTTTCACAGCCAGGTCAAGGGCCATCTCCGATGGATCGGACGCATTGTCAACAGGCAGATCACCGGCGGCCATACTGGTCAGCATGGTCACAGCAAGTACCATGGGTGATTCCTGCCCGAAAGCAACGCCTTCGGTGCATCCAACCATGGCGGCCTTGGCCATACGCTCTCCACCCAAGGCATGGATATTGACCATATCCGCACCGGAACGAACTGCGGAACGGACCGCGCCCTGTACGGTATTGGGAATATCAAAGAATTTCAGGTCCAAAAAGACCTTGAATCCCATCTCCTTGAGACCGGAAACAACTTTCGGCCCCTCGGCAGTAAACAACTCCAAACCGACCTTCATCCACGGCGCGGCCCCTTTGAGAGTCCGTGCCATGGCAAAAGCGGATTCAGCATCCTTGTAATCAAGCGCAACAACCAGATCAGCCATCGTCTTCCCATGTCTTTTGAATATTACCTAAAATACCGGGGCGCAACGAAGGCTTGCATTTACCAGCCAGATATACAGCCTTCAGCTCTTGGTACGCTTCATCCAAAGAGTCATTGACTACCCAATAGTCAAACCACTTGGCCTGAGAAAGCTCACCGATAGCATTGTTCAACCGACGTTCAATAGAATCGGCGGAATCAGTGCCACGTCCTTCAAGCCGACGCACAAGTTCTTCACGGGACGGTGGCAACAAAAAAACGAACGTCCCTTTGTAGAACGTTTTCTTGAGTTGCTTGGCGCCCTGCACGTCAATATCAAACAGCACGTCCCGCCCGGAATCGAGCATCTTTTCCACCGGCTTGGTGGCCGTTCCATAAAAATTACCGTGAACTTCAGCCCATTCGCAAAAGTCTCCCCGGCTCCGCATTGCCACAAAAGCTTCGCGAGAAATGAAATTGTATTCACGCCCATTCTGTTCCTCACCACGCGGTGCACGAGTGGTATAGGATACGGAAAATCCAAAATCCGAGAACTCTTCCCGAAGCATGGATATCAGCGTGGACTTGCCGGTGCCGCTGGGAGCACAAACCACAAGGACCTGTCCCAGCCTGAATTTATGATCTTCTTGCTTCACCTATTCTATTCCCCTTCGTCAGCACTGAACCGCTGACCAATGGTTTCCGCCTGAATGGCTGACAGGACCACGTGATTGGAATCAGTCACAATAATGGCCCTGGTTTTACGTCCCTGAGTGGCATCGATAAGCCGTCCATCGGCACGCGCGTCTTCCCTCAACCGCCGCATGGGGGCACTGGATGGATTGACGATGGAAATGACCCTGTCGAGGACAACGAAATTACCAAAACCGACGTTGAGTAATCCCTGCTTCTGCATAGTTTCCTTCCGGTTTTCAGAAAGTATCTATTCTATGTTCTGGACCTGTTCGCGACACCGCTCCAACTCAGCTTTGAAATCAACGACCAGTCGACTGACCTCGGTGTCCTGAGCCTTGTTGCCGCAGGTATTGATTTCGCGGAAAGTTTCCTGCACCAAAAAATCGAGCTTCTTACCCACATTCCCTTTGGCTGCCAGGACTTCGCTCAAGCGATCCAGATGAGCATCCAGACGGGTCAACTCTTCGGAAACATCCAGCTTGTCTGTAAGATAAGCCACTTCCTGAAGCATCCGGTCTTCGGAAAACTCCGCATTGGCCGAGTCGAGCATATCGATGATGCGTTGCCTGAGTGTGGACTTCTTAGCTTCAAGAATATCAGGAATACGAGTCGCCACTTTCTGTGCAAGGTCACGCAGGGTATCCAGACGAGTCGTGAGATCATCACCCATGGCCTCACCTTCCACAGAACGGGAATCAACCCAATCCTTCAGCGCAGCCTCAAGACCATTCGTCAGACTCTCGGACAAACCGGGATCAGGCTCAGAACCGTTGTCACGCCACAAAGATGACATGGACAGCACCCGATTATAATCAGGCTCAAACTTCTCGCCACGAGACTGGGCGAGCTTTTCCATCTGCTCAAACATGGCCTGAGCCATGGTCTCGTTGAAAGTCATACCGAGAATGCCGGAATCCAGCACTTCAAGGTTCAGGGATACGTCCACCCTTCCGCGTGAGGCGTAGGTACGAACGATCTTTTCCCATCCGTTCTCAAGGGAACGCAGGTAACCGGGCATGCGCCATTTAACGTCGAGATAACGGCCGTTAACACTCTTGATTTCCCAAACATGTGTCCAGGCGTCTTCATTGGTTTCAAAACGACCGAATCCGGTCATACTTACAGGCATATTTTTCTTCCTTTATGGTTGGAAGCCGCGTGTTGTCGACACTCTTACGTTTGCGGCTTGCTCAGCGTGTTTTTATACGACTGACGCAACTTTGTCAGCCGAGATTTCATGTCCTCTCCGGCATAGTCGGGAAATGTCCATGGAAAGACAACCCACTGTTTTTTCTGCCAGATCAGAGTCAAGTCTGCCCATATTCCCTCTTTGAGGTAAATACGGTGCGAAAATTTCTTACCCGTTGCCAAAACAAGACTCTGCAACGTGATAAATCCGGGATCAAGATTAAACACCCGATTATCACCATCAGCATACCGCTTTTCCAATGCATTTGTGAACAGTTTGATATCCGCCAAATCATCGAGCGGATGCAACTTCTCGAAGGAAACAATACGGCGAGTGATGGGGGTACCCAATTCAGCATCGTAGTACCCGGTCTGATCAAACGCGAACGGCTCACAAATGTCATCCGCAGGGCCGAAACGTTCTTCCAAAGCCTTGAGCAGATCCGGCCAGAACGCATCCCAATTCGCACTCAATATGGATATGATCAACAATCCCGGTTCAGGGGTTTTCGGCGTACTCATGCGATCTCCAACGGTTCAACCAGAATCACGTTTTTCTCCAGTCTTACAGGTCTCGCCCGGACCAGAGAACGCGGCTTGGTCCCTGCTGGCAGGGTAACAAAACAGCAGGCCGCATAATACTCACTGACCCCACGCCCCTTGTCATCCTGAACAAGCACGTCGAGATGGGGTTGGTCGAGCAGGGAATTCAAAAAAGACTTTTTCTTTTCATTCACTAATTCCCGTAATCGAGCAGCGCGCGCCTTGCGTATGGGGACGTCCACAGAATCCACCATGTCGGCAGCCCGCGTCCCCGGCCTTTCGGAATACGGGAAAATATGCCCGTAGGTCATTGGCAAAGCGCGACATAATTCCATGGTATTCTCAAACTGCGCTTCAGTTTCTCCGGGAAATCCAGTGATAAGGTCTGCACCGAGTCCAATGACGGGCCAATGCTCACGGAGTCGTTCCAAAAAAGTCACTGCGGACAATGGATCATAATGTCCGCGTCCCATGGCCCGAAGTACTTCAGGATCACCGCTTTGCAAGGAAAGATGCAATTGCGGACAGACCATGGAGGATCGATTCAGGACATCAAGGGCCTTATCAGTAAGCTGCCCCGGCTCAACAGATGAAATACGAAACCGCGCCCGGCCAGCCCAATCCAGACCGAACTCGGATTCAAGACGGGATATCAAATCCCAAAAATCGATTTTCTCATCCAATCCGCGCCCGAAATGTCGCAAATTGATTCCGCTCAAAATAAATTCACGGAATCCTGCAACCAGCAGACGAGAAATCTCATCCACCACCTCGTTCACCGGACGGCTGATGGATTTGCCGCGAGTGGTCGGAATAATGCAATAGGTACAATTATGAGAGCATCCGTCTTGTACTTTGACCACGGCACGAGCACGACCATATCCGTTGATGGAAAACGGCGCGAATCCCGGCTTGTCCGTACCCGGTTGACTCGTCCCTTCCGGTCCTTCAAGGAGTTGCGGTTTGTCTTCCTGTGACACCACACGAACCACACCGGGCAGCTTGCCCAATTCTTCGGGCATGATTTGGGCCGCACAGCCGGTAATAATAATCTCGGCCTTCGGGTTGTCGCGATGAAAACGACGGACGGATTGCCGCAAATCAGCCACGGCATTGGCGGTCACGGCACAGGAATTGACCAAAATAAGATTGGCTTCCTGCGGAGTGGACACTTCACGAGCATCCCCCCCGGCCCATGCTTCACCAATGGATCGGGTTTCATATTGGTTGATCTTGCAACCCAGGGTAGCGGTATAAAAGGTAATCATGATATGCTCTGGCACTCGCTTGGATAATACATAAACTTTTTTGCCGGGATCGAACCAATGAATAAATTATTTCTTCTCATAACAATAGCCTTCATAACCTTGGCTTGTGCGCCTTCGCCAAAACACGCCGGAAACATGTCCATGACCGTCAAGGATTATCAGGCTGCGGCAACCTACTATGAAACCGCCTTGGAACAAAACCCCGATTCCGTCATCTTGCTGACCAACCTTGGTCGTGCGTACTACAATCTGGCCGATTACGCCAAGGCCGAGACAAACTTCACGGCTGCCACTCAGGTTGAACCGGGATACCCTCAAGCCGTCTTTTATCTTGGACTGTCCACCCTTGCGCAAGGCGACCGTGCGGCCGGGTTCGGCATACTGACCAACTTCCGCTATCCAGGCAAGCCCGAAGTGACCCGTTCTGTCACAAGTATGGCTCATCAGCTCACGGGCAACACCGACGCCACTACCGAATACCTCATCGACAAAATGGCTCAGGCGTGGACAGAAGGCATGACCATGGATAAACGGGCTGACTTCAAATAAGGAGAAAACCATGCGTTATCTTTTTTGTATCGTACTGCTGGCCTTGCTCTGCTCCTGTAATACCAGCGTAGGCGTGGGCATGCATACCGGCACCTCTCGCATAGGAGTCGGAACTGGCGGTGGGAGAACCGGGGTCGGTATTGGAGCACAAACCGGTGCGGGTGTCGCCTTTACCGCATACAAGGATTTTCTTCCTAACGGACCAAACGACATCTATGCCAGTAACAAAAAAGCGGTCGTCGCCATGAACGAAGGCGACTATGACGCAGCAAGCCAAACCTTTGAATCCAATTTGCAAAAATACCCAAACCACCCAGACGCAACGTATTATCTCGGCCTGACACGTATATATCAGGGAAAAAGAGACGAAGGATTCGCCCTGCTCAAATCCTACCGCGACCCGGACAACTTTCGGATGACGAGCGAAGTACAACGGTCTGCTGCATATCTGGAAGAAAAGCCGGAACTCTCGGCTCAAAAGATTCACGAAGTCATGAACAAGAATCGAAGTGACGGCTACCAGCGAGAGATGCGCGAGCGCACGGATATACTCCCGTCGCGCTGGTAATCACAGCGGTTTTTCTATGACCCCACCACCGAGCACAACGCCGTCATCATCGTAAACAGCGGCCACCTGCCCCGGTGTTGGGCGCGTGTGGGGTTCCAAAAATGCGAATTGCAATTTGCCATCGACCAAAGTCACATGACTCGGCTTGGCCTGCTGGCGATATCGCGTCTGGACCATAACAACTTCAGGCCACGTCTTCACAGCAGTCATGAGATTGACCAGACCAGCCACGCATCCATCCGATGCCAACTCCGACTTGGGCCCAACAATGAGCACATTCCGCGCCACATCCTTGTCCAGTACGTACAAGGCTTCCTGCCACGGAATGCCCAAGCCGCGCCGTTGCCCCTGCGTATGCCGCCACAATCCCTGATGTTCACCGACCACTGTGCCGTCCGGGAGTTCTGCAGCTCCCGGTCCGGGCATGATACCACGCCCGGAAAGGAAAGCTTGATAATCATCATCGGGCACAAAACAGATTTCCTGACTTTCTCCCGGAACAGGTGGCGTCAATCCCTGAGCAGCCAAAATGGCGAGAACATCTTTTTTCAAGGTCTCCGCCAAAGGAAACACTGACAGGCGCAAAGTCTCAATGGGAACAAGTGAAAGGAAATAACTCTGATCCTTGGTACTGTCCGCACCCCGCACAAGCATACGCCCCAACTCGCCCCGCTCTTCCATCTGCACATAATGTCCAGTTGCAAGTCTGCCCGCCCCCAAAGCGCGAACAGCATCAAAGAGTACCCCGAACTTCATACGCGGATTGCACAACGCACACGGGTTAGGGGTCAAGCCAGCTCGATAGTCCGCCTCAAAAGGAGCGACCACCCGCTTTTCAAATTCTTCGTGTAAATCAAGCGCATGGAAGGGAATATCAAGACGTTCGCACACAGCCGACAGTCCATCTTCAACCTTACCCCAAGCAGATGACGGCGGCAAAAAATGGCCGTGCACAGCCATAAGATCATGCCCCTGCTCCTTGAGCAGAGCCAAAGCAAGCAGGCTGTCCATGCCTCCTGATACGGCAACGGCGATTGTCATAAAAATATCTCCAGCCTCACGCTAAAAAAATAAACCTTCAGCACACTTTTACCACAGGTAATTCAAATGAAAAAGCCGGTTGTAAAGCAACGCTCACAACCGGCTATCTCAACAGTATGTGTATGCTTACAAATCAGCCATGGGCATGGGATCAAGATTCCGTTCAAGACACTCTGTGACGGAAAGCATGTCCGCTTCACAAAATGCAGGTCCCATGAACTGAAGACCTACAGGCATGCCGGAATCCTTGCCAAGTCCTACGGGCAAACTCATACCGGGCAACCCTGCCATGTTGGCTGAAATGGTAAAAATATCCATCAGGTACATCTGCAACGGGTCGGCCTTGTCGCCAGCCTTGAAGGCCGTGGTCGGGCATACCGGGCCAGCAATAAGATCGCATTGCTCAAACGCCTTGTCGAAATCTTCACGCAAGAGACGACGAACCTTGGCGGCCTTGTTGTAGTATGCGTCATAATAACCGCTGGAAAGCACGTAAGTTCCCATAATAATACGACGCTGCACTTCATCACCAAACCCTTCAGTCCGGCTGGAGGTATACATATCGATAAGTTCCGCAGCATCCTTGTTACGATGCCCGAACCGCACACCATCAAACCGTGACAAGTTGCTTGAAGCCTCTGCCATGGCGATAATGTAATAGGTCGCAATAGCGTAATCTGTCAGCGACAGCTTCACAGGTACGGTCTTGGCACCCAATGCTTCCATCTTGGTGACGGCAGCCTTACATGCTTCTTCGACTTCGGCATCTAGCCCTTCACCCCAGTATTCCTCGGGCAAACCTATGGTCACACCGTCCAAATTCTCACGCCCCAATGCGGCCAGATAATCCGGCACATCCACGTCCACGGAAGTGGAATCCTTGGGATCATGTCCGGCCATAACCTGCAGCATGCGGGCAGCGTCTTCGACACTACGGGTCATGGGACCAATCTGGTCAAGTGAAGACCCATAAGCGATCAGGCCGAACCGTGAAATACGACCATAAGTCGGCTTAAGTCCAACGATGCCGCAAAAAGAAGCAGGCAGACGGATGGAGCCACCGGTATCCGTACCAAGAGCAGCATAGCACTGGCCTGCGGCAACAGTCGCACCGGAACCACCGGACGATCCACCGGGAACACGATCAGTATCCCACGGGTTGCCGGTCTGGAAAAATGCGGAATTTTCAGTGGAAGACCCCATGGCGAATTCATCCATATTGGCCTTGCCGATAATAATGGCACCGGCCTCGCGCAACTTGGCAACAGCTGTAGCATCATAAAACGGCACAAAATTATCGAGTATTTTGGAAGCGCAGGTAGTCCGAATACCCTTGGTGGCAAGAAGATCCTTGAGCACGATGGGAACGCCCCACAACGATTTGCTCGCGTCGGGACCTTCACTGTCCATGGCTTCCGCCAACTGCAATGCCTCATCACCGGTCACGGTAATAAGGGCTTTGACCTTGGGTTCGGTAGCCTCAATGCGATCAAGGCAATTCCTGACGGCCTCAACGGCCTTCAATTCACCGGATTGCAGCTTTTCAGCCACTTCGGAGAGTGTCTTTGTATAGAGATCAGACATAATCAATCCTGAATATATCAAGTAGTTTATACGATTCGTGGGACAATGAAGAACTGTCCGTCCTGCTCCGGCGCATTGGAAAGCACTTCGTCACGAGTGAAGTCCTTTCGAACTTCGTCCTTACGCAGAACGGTGGTGTGCTTGACCGGGCTATACATGGGTTCCACGGCTTCCGTATCCAATTCTCCGAGCTTGTCCATGTAACTGAGAATATCTCCGAGCTGTCCAGCGAACAGCTCAAGCTTGTCCTGAGGCAGGTCGAGACGGGAAAGCCGTGCAACCTTGGCCACTTCTTCGGGACTGATTTTCATGTGTTTCTCCTTATATCCAAAAGCCCTATAGTTCGGGCGGCATATCCGGGGTCTTTTCTTCAATGGTAATCCACTGCCCGTCTTCGGACAGCTTGTACCCTTGTTCCTTCATCCGTTTTTCATAGGCACCCATACGTTTTTCACGTCGGGCAGCAGCCTGATTGATCCGGCTGGTAATCTTCTCGGCATTGATAAGCCTTTTGCCGTTGCGCACTGGACTGAAAAGATACAGATCCTGACTGGCAACACCAGAATCATTCCACATGAGCGGGGCAATACTGAAATCCATATCTTGAGCGGCATGAATTCTTGAATTGACATCTCTGCCCGTCCAGTTGGAAGGCAAGGAGCCTAACCGACCGGCAAATCGTATAAAATCATATCCGAGAGCAACCCAAAAATCAGCCTGCCCCAACCCTTCTTCGGTCAACGCATTTTGAAGGGCGCGGCCTCCATCGGAATGTTCCCACCATGCACCGGGACACACGGCAAGGCGGTAGTAATGTTCATCAATGCCCTTGGCTGTATCCAAGGCCCGACTCCACAAACCGGGACCGAGAAAGACAAGTTGATCTCCCTCGTAAAAAAAGAAATTTGGAAGCAAGGTTTGCGCCTGACGCCAACCATCCGGGATGAACACAGCACCAAAGTCCGGCATCTCGAGAGGCACATCCTTGTTCTCGCTAAAGTCTGCAGGCACATTCAGCAGCTTGCCTACGCGCTTGCTCCACTTCTTGAGATCCTTCGGTGGATACGACTGCATCCCCTTAATTCGGCCGCCCAACGGAGTCGCTTCACGATAAAAGGTCTCGGCCATGGCCCGACCAAATTTTTCTTCAGGATAAAAAACAGCCAAATCAGTAATACCAAGTTCATCCACGGCCATGGAGACAAGACTGCGCACTTCATCATTCCGACTGGCAAAGAAACGCCAAGCGTCACGCCCTTCGGTCAAATCCCCCAAAGAAGACATAAAAGTGAAAACAGCCCGTTCCTTGAGCACGCTCTGATCCGGGTTTTCTTTCTCATATAATTGCTTGAAAGCGCTTACTCGCAACGGGCCACCCACAACTGAATAATGGCTGGGGAGTTCGGCTAGCCGATCCTGCCAACCCGGAATCTCGGTATTGATAACTCGCAGATCAACTTCTACATCGTCTTGTGCTAAACGCCATTGCGCCAAACCTGCACCACGCAAAATTTTCACACCGACTTTGGCGTATGGTCCGGTAATGGGCAAAGCCAAAGCCAATCCAATACGAGGCACACCGTAACGAGCTTCCAAGTCGATCAGTATGTTCTCCAGCGACATCGTATCAACCAAGGAACTCTTGGTCGTCAAATTGCGCATGGTACGCCAAGCTGTGGACCATGTATCGGCATCAACAGCGGTTCGTACTCCCTGCTCAAAGGCAACGAGGGCGTAGGGAAACTGCCATTGGTTTGTCGTATCAACAACCTTGAATAACGTTTCGATTTCGCTCTCTGAACTCTCTGTCAGCTGTTCCCTCAATGCCAACTCAAAACCGGCCTTGGCAGAAGGTTCCGGTGCCTGTTGATAATATTCGCTCAGCACATCAAGGGAACGCTCAGGATCATCCATCTTTCTGAAATAATCACTATACCACAGCGCCACGACCTGCTTGGTCGCCCATGGTGTTTTCGTACTGTCCTGTACCCATTTGAGATGATTACGCAGCCGTTCTGTCTTACCAAGTGCGGCCATTGTATTGAGATAGGTGGTCTCCCAGGAAACAAGCTCAAGAGCTGAAGTATCCTGATTGGCCCACTTCTCCAAGGCGATCCGCGCCTGATGGTAATGTCCATTTCTGTAAGCGGATTCAGCAAGACGACCATAAACCAACGGCAACTCACTCCGTACAAGGTCTTGTCGCTCCAATGCGGCGGCGTAATACAGTTCAGTACTTTCATACTGTTTCGCGCCCCACGCAGCATCAGCTTCCATGAGCAAATTGGGTGTAGAAAGCATGTCCACACTCTTGACTGACTGCTGCATGGGAGCACAGCCCCAAGCAAGAACCGTCAACAGAATGAGAACGACAAAGAATCGAGGAATATCGGAAAAATATGTTCGGTGCATCGTATGTTCCATAAAAGCCGGATTAAGCAGCCTAATAAAAAAAACCCGGCCCGTGAATGACGGGCCGGGTAATCTATACTTTGCTTGAGCTTCTAAGGCAAGCTACTTGACTTCGGTGTAGTCGGCGTCGACTACATCGTCGTCATCCTTGGGAGCTCCACCGGCGTCGCCACCAGCTGCTCCGGCTGCGCCAGCAGCACCGGCACCCATGTCGGGACCTGCGCCTTCAGCGTTCTGCTGGGCGTACAATTGCTCAGCCAGCTTGTGAGAACTTTGTGACAACTCATCGGTCTTGGCCTTGATCTCATCTGCATCGTCGGTCTCAAGAGCCTTTTTCAAAGCCTCAACCTTGGATTCAATGTCAGCCTTCAACTCGGTGTCCACCTTATCGCCGAGGTCGCGCATGGACTTTTCGGAGGTGTAGATCAGCGTATCAGCCTGATTGCGCATCTCAATGAGTTCCTGCTTCTTCTTATCTTCATCGGCATGAGACTCGGCGTCCTTGACCATCTGATCGATCTCTTCATCGGACAGGCCGGAAGAAGCGGTGATCTGGATGGACTGTTCACGTCCGGTGCCCATATCCTTGGCGTTGACATGCACGATACCGTTGGCATCAATGTCAAAGGAAACTTCAATCTGGGGTACGCCACGCGGTGCCGGCGGCAAACCAGACAACTCAAAGTTGCCAAGCAGCTTGTTATCCGCAGACATGGGACGCTCACCCTGGAAGACTCGGATGGACACGGAAGGCTGATTTTCAGCCGCAGTAGTGAACACCTGGGACTTCTTGGTCGGGATAGTGGTATTACGCTCAATCAGATGAGTCATCACGCCGCCCATGGTCTCAATGCCGAGGGACAACGGAGTCACGTCGAGAAGCAATACGTCCTTGACATCACCAGCCAGGATACCGCCCTGAATGGCAGCGCCCATGGAAACGACTTCGTCCGGGTTCACGGAGCGGTTAGGCTCTTTGCCGAAGAAGGACTTCACCTTTTCCTGCACCAGAGGCATACGGGTCATACCACCGACGAGAATGACTTCGTCGATATCAGATGCGGACAAACCGGCATCTTTCAGTGCTTTTTTGCACGGTGCAACAGTCCGTTCAACCAGATCCTCAACAAGCTTTTCCAACTTGCTACGGCTGATTTTAACCATCATGTGCTTGGGACCGTTCTGATCTGCGGTAATAAAAGGCAGATTGACCTCGGTTTCAACGGAAGAAGACAGCTCGTGCTTGGCTTTCTCCGCGGCTTCCTTGAGGCGCTGCAGGGCCATACGGTCCTGAGACAGATCAATGCCGTTTTCTTTCTTGAACTCGTCCACCAAGTATTCAATGATACGATGGTCGAAATCTTCACCGCCGAGGAAAGTGTCGCCGTTGGTGGCGCGAACTTCCACGACGTTGTCGCCGACTTCCAGAATGGAAATATCAAAAGTACCACCACCGAGGTCAAAGACCGCGATTTTTTCGTTGGCTTTCTTGTCGAAACCATAGGCCAAAGATGCGGCGGTCGGCTCGTTGATGATGCGCTTGACTTCAAGGCCGGCAATCTTGCCTGCGTCCTTGGTAGCCTGACGCTGGGAGTCATTGAAATATGCGGGCACGGTGATGACCGCTTCAGTGACATCTTCACCCAGATAAATTTCGGCATCTTTCTTCAACTTCTGAAGAATGATGGCGGAAACTTCCGGCGGAGAATATTTTTTACCGCCAATCTCAACCCATGCATCGTTGCCGTTACCGGACACGATATCGTACGGACAGTGTTTCTGCCATTTCTTGACCTCAGGCGCATCAGCCTGACGGCCCATCATGCGCTTGATGGCAAACACGGTCTTCTCGGGATTGGTGACGGACTGGCGTTTGGCGATGTCGCCCACCAGACGTTCCTTGTCAGTAAAGGCCACGACGGACGGCGTAGTACGCCCACCCTCGGGGTTAGTGACGCATTTTGGATCCTTACCTTCCATGACGTAAACGCAGGAGTTGGTAGTTCCAAGATCGATTCCTATGATCTTACCCATTATGTATGTCCTCCTCAAATCTTCTATTGAAATAGTCGTTATCGACGTTTTTTTCCGTTACTCTGTTCAATAAGTACGCATTCGGCCTTGTAAAGAGCTTCAGCGTCAAAAAAATATTGTCTATGCCTTGTTGACCATAACCTTGGCAGGACGAATAAGACGTCCCTTCAACAGGTAACCGCCCTGAACAATCTGAGCTATCTGGTTGTCAGCAAGCTTTGGTTCCTGCACAGTTCCCACGGCCTCATGGACTTCCGGGTCAAAATCACTGCCGACAGACACAGGTACGGCTTCCAGTCCATGTCCTTTCACTGCATCGAGAAACAGCTTGCGGGTCATATCCACGCCGATAACAAAATTTTTGCAGGCGTCGTCTAAGTTCCCGGTATGAGCCAAGGCGAGATCAAGATTGTCCAGAACAGGCAGCAGGTCGGCCAAAACAGACTCACCTGCATACTTCTTCATTTCCTCGTTTTCCCGAAACAAACGTTTCTTGACGTTTTCAGCATCTGCCAAGGCGCGAAGACGAATTCCTTCGGCTTCCTTGAACACATCACATTCGGGACAAACGGATTCAAGACACAGCGCATGCAATTCTTCCTGACTCAGGGAGACTTCCGTAGCCTCTTCTTCGCCAACCTCATCGGTAGCATCAAGATTTTCACCCTGTGCTTCGTTAAAAATCTTCCCTTCATCATCATAAAGACCGGTGATAGGGACTTCGTTGTTTTTATCTTTGGTCATGTATCATCCTTACAAAGCGTGATTTATCATGAAAAGGCCCCGACAAAAGCGAGGCGTGATGGGAAAATAAGCATGTGGAAAAGGTTGTCAATGGTCTTTTATATAAGAATATGACCAAGCACAGATAGAATCGACAAACTCAAAGCATTACTCTTAAAAATGAAAAGCCCCATTCTCATAAATTAACTTGGGTTCTCCACTCTTAAGCCTTGCGGTGACTCGTTTTGGCTGGGTGTTCACCAAATCCCAGTGCATATCCGAGGAGTTAAAACCAAGTTCATATTCCAACTCCGGGGTCAACATTTCGGATGGACCAGTAAAGCTTTCCACAACAGAACCACCAAGCGCGATGTGACAATTACCATTGTCGCCACCATAATTCTCATCCAGCAAAGTATGAGCCATGAATTTATCCACGCGAGAAAATCGTTTATCTGTCAGGGAGAATTCTCCCACCCTCCGCGCGCCGGAATCTGAATACATCTGATTTTGCAAAAAGACCTGTCCGCGTTCCGCCTCTACACGGGCGGCGATACCATCCGAAAAATCCAAAGAAGCACCGAGCACCAAATGTCCGTACCGCAACGAGGCTTGATCGGCGTAGTAGGTGCCTTCCACCTTGCGGGCATCGGGCGCGAAATATATTTCATATCCCGGAATATTCCCCCCACTCACGCCGACAAATTTCCGGTTATTGCCAACAGGCACCTTGAGATTGATATCTTCGGACTCCACACGCAAAGAATTTATTTCCATGGAATCAAGCCAATCACACACCTCGCCGACCTCACGCTGAAGCCGCTTCCACTCCTTGACCGGACTGGGCATATTCAACCAACAGGCACGTTTCAAAGCCGTGGCATATTCCTCCAAAGTCATACCGGAAGCCTGAGCCAAGGCCTCGGTAGGATAGACGCAGGTCGTCCAACCAAGCACACCGGATTGCTTGCGACGTTGCAGTATACGCCGATTGGAATCATCTGACCGCCGGGCCTCGGCAATGGTGCGCGGATCCACGGTCTGAAGATGTGTCAGGTCCTCAGGAGCCAGAACAGTGATAATCCCGGCCACTTGAGAATAGAGTTCAGCCAGTCCGGGTTGTTGGAATAAAAGTTGACCGTAACTGGAATTGAGATATCGCTCCATGTCCATGTACGGGGTAGGCATAGCCATGGTCACGGGCATAAGATGCATATCCATAAGTCGAGAATAAACCGCTTCGGTCAGGGCGAGTCCGGGGATATCATACCGAATCAGCACGATATCCTTATTCTTTAACGGCTTCTCTCTGGTCTCAGCCAAAGCCCAGAGAAGAACTTCCGCGTAATTTTCCATATCAACCTGATCAAACAACGACACAATAACTCCTTGCTTTGGACACACCTACAGGCACAGATCGACAGAATACAAAGCCACTCTCATTCAAGCAACTCTTTTCAATTACAGACATTGCTTTTGACATCAATCTAGTGTGGTCGTACACCAATCCTCATGCCAATACTGCCAACCCCCGAGTATCAACCGCCCTTTCCATTTCGCTTCGGCAACATCGCCACGCTCTCCCCCCCCCTGTTCAGGCTGACACCGATCACGGCTCCCATGCGAGAACGCATTGAACTACCGGATACCGATTTTCTGGATTTCGACTGGCACCATTCCCGCATCGGTGAAACACGTAAACTGGTCATCGTCAGCCACGGACTGGAGGGACATGCACGCAAAAAATATATACTCGGCATGGCCCACATGTTCACGGGCCTCGGCTTTGACGTTGCCTGCTGGTGCCAACGCGGATGCGGTGATGAGCCAAATAGATTGCCGCGCTCCTACCACTCTGGTGAAACCAATGATCTGCACGCGGTCATTACACACTGCCTTTCCACAGGCCGATATGACGAAATCAGCCTCATAGGATTTTCCATGGGCGGCAACCAGATTCTCAAATATCTGGGAGAAAAACCTGACCGTATTCCACCACAAGTCATTTCCGCAGCCACGTTTTCCGTCCCCTGTGATCTGGACGCGACGGAACGAGTGATTGCCCTGCCTTCCCGGCATATTTATTTTGAATATTTCATGCGAGGACTGCGTCGGACCATTCGAGAAAAAGGGAACCGTTTCCCAAACGAAATTGACCCAACACAGCTGCGAGGTATTAAAACGCTCCGGGATTTCGACGATAGATTCACTGCACCTTCTAATGGATTCAAAGATGCTGCGGACTATTACGCCCGTTCAAGCTGCCTTCAATTTCTCAAGGACATCCGCATCCCGACCCTGCTCGTCAATGCGCAGGACGACCCTTTTCTAGGGCCGGAATGTTATCCGCTCCACGAAGCCAAGGCCAACCCGAATGTGTTTCTGGAAATACCGGAACACGGAGGACATGTCGGATTTGTGCTCAATGGCGGGAATAATGTGTATTGGTCTGAAAAACGAGCCGCTCAATTCTTGATACAAAACAAAGGCTAACGGCGAAACCGATCAAAAACAAAGGGAACAAGAAGCGCAAAACCAAGACTTAAAATACTGATAATAATTGCTGGAGCAAGCCAACTTCTGGATGAAGTGTGCCCTCCGATAACCCACCGCTCAAAAATAACTTTTCGCTCTTCTTCATCAATTCGCTCCAACCCCTTTTCTATGACGTTCAGCAAAGTCTGATTACCCTGTGCAACGGCAGCTCTGTAGTGCTGATCCGCAACAAACTCTATCACCTTGAAAGATCGAGCCTTTCCCATAGACCCGATCTGATGCATGATGGTTGGATAATCACCCATAACCACCTCGACCTCGCCATTGACAGCCACTTCAACCAATCGGGTCGTATTCTCGATTGGGTATGGTCTCAGAGTTGGATACTTCTCGCGCAAGAGCGCGTCATAAAAGCTCTTGTCAATCACACCAATCTTCGCACCATTCAATTGACTAATGTCTGTCATGGCTGAATCACCCACCGCAAGAACAACCCCACGAGAGACAAAAAACGGAGAGGAGTAATCCAGATAACGATCTCTCCCGGCGGTGTAAAAAAGGCCACCGTGAACATCTGCTTTCCCTTCACGCACAGCATTCAAAGTCTCAGCCCACTCCACAAGATGAAAATGTACCGGGACGCCGGTCTCTGACGACCATTTCCGCCAAAGGTCGATGATAAATCCCTTTGGACGACCACTGGGACCGACAAAGGACATAGGAGGCATATCAGATTCCTGAGCAACGATAATACCCTTGGATCGATATGTCGCAAAAGGATCATCCTCAGCTAGTGATAGGGATGGACAACAAAAGAGAAAGGCAAAAAGGCATACCCCTGCTGATGCAGAACAAAAAAACCAACGATAAAAAAACAAACAGCCACCATTCATAAAACATAATATACGGCAACGCATAGTGTAACACCATGATTTTTCGCAAAGATATTGTAACGAAATGACGCAGGGTAGCTATGGTCTTGAATCAGACTCAAGTCCGACGTCTTCCAATGACACGCATAATCAACAGTGTCCCCAACGGAATGGCCGCACCGGTTAAAGCAAGCAAACCAAGCACCATAGGCTTATTGGGCCAATCAAGGGAGATAAACTCCATGGACATGGCTCCCACGAAAAACATCTCAAAGGTCATCACACCAGAGGCTGCTCCCACATCAGAATCCACCTGATCCAGAATCATGGAATTGCTGACAGGACGAGAAAATCCCACGGAAAACGTGATACAAAACATGGGTATGGCAACCGCCAGCGGTGAAGTTCCCCCCAACAAAAGCATGAGCACACCGGCCCCGAAAATTGTACACAGGGCAATATACAAAATATGCATAGGCTTCAATGAACCACCCAGTCGCGTACAGGTGAATGATCCAAGCATGAAGCCTACGGCATTAGCCCCAAAATAAAGACCGAACACATGTTCCGACATATCGAAACCGTTGATATAGATATCTGCTGAGCCACCAATAAATCCGAAATGTGGCAGAATCATAATGGCAAAGGCCAACGCCAACACGGTAAATCGACCATTTTTAAAAACTGCAATATATCGACCAGCAACGGCAAGCACACCGCCATGAGTAAATTCCGTCAATGGCTCTTTCAAACGGAGAACACCATACAGTGCAACAAGAGCCATTATCGACTGGACAATAAAAATCCATTGCCAGGAACCAAACCGCAACATAATGCCACCCAATGTCGGGGCCAACATGGGACAAAAAGCCATGATGACGCCGATGTACGCCAAAATTTTCTGTCGTTCGACGCCTTCATACAAATCCTTGGACAATGCCAAAGAGAGGGAAGCCGCAGCGGCCGCCCCAGCTCCTTGAACGGCTCGGGAAAAAAGAAGAAAAGTAATGGAGTCGGACGCTGCACACAGAAGACTGCCAAGAATAAAAAGCAGAATACCTGAAATAAGGACAGGACGCCGTCCAAACCGATCAGACAACGGCCCATGAACCAACAGACATGCGCTGAAAGTCACAATGAAGACAACCAACGACAAATTGATCACCCCAAAAGGGACACCCCACACAACCTGCAAGGTTGGCATGGCAGGTAGATACATATCAATGGCAAGCGGCGGAAAGGCCGCCAATAGCGAAAGCAAAATCAAATTTGGCATACATTCCTTGATTCCAAAAAGTTGAGAGTGCAACCTTTCAGAAGTAGACTGCATTAGTCAAGAACCACTTTGTATCGTTTACCATAAAAAAAGGCCGACACCCATCTCGGGTGCCGACCTTATACTCTTGTTATACTCTATAGTTATACGAACATCAGTCCGCCATCTTTTTCGTCCACAGTCACAGAGGTGCCATCCGCCAATTCTCCGCTGATAAGCAACTTTGCAAGCGGTGTTTCCAGATGTGCCTGCAGGTATCGATGAAGCGGACGTGCGCCAAAGCTCGGTTCATAGGCAGATTCAGCAATAAACGCCTTGGCCTTATCTGTAAGGAGCAACTCGATCTTGCGGTCTTCCAAACGGGAACGCAATCCTGCAACCAGCAGATCAATAATTCCTGCAAGCTGGGTCGGCGTAAGAGGTCGGAACAACACGGTCTCATCCACACGGTTGAGAAACTCCGGACGGAAATGGCGACGCAGAACATCCATGACCTGCTCTTCTACCCCTTCCCGGAACTCGCCGGTCTGATCAATACCGTCCAGCATGAACTCCGCACCAAGGTTGCTCGTCATAATGACGATGGTATTCTTGAAGTCCACGGTCCGACCATGAGAATCAGTCAGTCGTCCGTCATCGAGAATCTGGAGAAGCACATTGAAAACGTCATGATGCGCCTTTTCAATTTCATCAAACAGAATGACGGAATAAGGCTTGCGCCTGACGGCTTCGGTCAACTGACCACCTTCGTCATACCCGACATACCCCGGAGGCGCACCAATGAGTCGGGCAACGGTGTGCTTTTCCATATATTCGGACATGTCGATACGAACCATGTTGTCCTCAGAATCAAACAAAGCGGACGCAAGCGTCTTGCACAGCTCGGTCTTTCCCACACCTGTGGGACCGAGGAAGATAAACGAGCCAATAGGCTTGGTCGGGTCTTTGAGACCAGCACGAGCGCGCAAGACGGCATCTGCTACGGCTTGAACGGCGTCGTCCTGACCAATAACCCGCTCATGCAGCATATCACCGAGCTTAAGAAGTTTCTCGCGTTCTCCTTCCATCAGACGGGATACCGGGATACCAGTCCACCGGGCTATGACCTGCGCCACATCATCAGGGCCGACTTCTTCCCTGACCATACGCGGCGTGTCCCCGGATTCCAGGGCTTCGTTGCGCTCGTTAAGATCTTTTTCCAACGTTGCCAGACGACCATATTCCAGTTCAGCAGCACGGTTGTAATCGTGCACACGTTTGGCTTCGTCAATATCACGACGAGTAGACTCAATCTCTTCCTTCAAGGAGCGCAGACGTTCAATGCCGCCCTTTTCATTTTCCCATTGGGCAAGCAATGCAGACTGATGTTCCTTGAGTTCGGCTAACTTCTTTTCCAGTTCGACCAGACGTTCACGCGAAGCCTTGTCTGACTCACGCTTCAATGCCTCACGTTCGATTTCGAGCTGCATGATCTGACGGTTGGCCTTGTCCAGCTCATAGGGCTGGGAGTCAATCTCGGTACGAATCAAAGCCGCGGCCTCATCAATGAGGTCAATGGCTTTATCCGGCAACTGACGATCTGTAATGTATCGATTGGACAGCACAGCGGCTTCCACAATTGCTCCGTCAGCAATACGCACACCATGGTGCACCTCGAATCGCTCTCGCAATCCGCGCAGGATGGAGATAGTGTCTTCCACGTTCGGCTCTTCCACAAGCACAGTCTGGAAACGGCGTTCAAGTGCCGGGTCCTTCTCAATATACTTGCGGTACTCGTCAATGGTGGTTGCACCGATGCAATGCAGTTCACCACGCGCCAGCATGGGCTTCAGGATATTTCCTGCGTCCATGGCACCATCGGTTTTTCCTGCCCCCACAATGGTGTGCAATTCATCAATGAACATGAGAATCTGTCCAGCGGATTCCTGCACTTCCTTGAGCACGGCCTTGAGTCTTTCCTCGAACTCACCACGATATTTTGCACCGGCAATGAGCGAGCCCATATCCAACGAAAAGACGGTCTTGTCCTTAAGTCCCTCGGGCACATCCCCTTTAACGATACGTTGGGCGAGTCCTTCGGCAATGGCGGTCTTTCCAACACCGGCCTCACCGATAAGCACCGGGTTATTCTTAGTACGACGAGAAAGAATACGGATAACGCGACGAATCTCGCTATCCCGACCAATGACGGGATCAAGCTTACCGGACCGGGCCTCTTCCACGAGGTCGCGTCCATATTTCTTGAGCGAATCATACGTGGCTTCGGGATTGTCGGACGTGACGCGTTGTTTGCCACGCACTTCCTCAAGCGCACCAAGGACCTTGTTCTTGTTCAAACCGAACTGTTTATTCACACGGCCGACACCTGAAGAGCCGGATTCATCCACGAGAGCAACAAATACGTGCTCAACGGAAACGAACTCGTCTTTCATACGCTTGCGCATGTCGTCTGCCGCCACCAATGCTTTCTGCATACGTGGGGTAACAACGATCTGGTCGGGGCGTGCGCCGGAACCGGTCACGCGGGGCATTTTGGCTATTTCGGCGTCAATAGCGCCAAGGTAGGCATCAGGGGCCACTCCGAGTTTACGCAGGATTTGGGGAACCAATCCCTGCTCCTGCGCAACAAGAGCGTGCATGAGATGCTCGCAGTCAATTTGCTGATGTCCGCTTCGAATGGCCAAATTCTGGGCCTCGGATACAGCGTCCTGTGTTTTTTTCGTAAAAGTATTCGGATCCATATTTTTACCTCCTTAGAGGTGAAAAGGCTCCGTTATACAAGCCTCTTCAACTCTATGACTTCTTTTTCCAATTCTTCCACCCGCTCCAGTAAATCAACAATAATGGAACCAGAGTTGAAGGAAACGTCCAGATCATTGACCAGACGCATAAGTTTATGAATACGGTAGACATCGCGCAGACGAAACAAATACTCCTCCGCGTTCGTCTTCTTGGGTCTAATCCAACCGAGGTCGACCAATTCCGAGACCTGAGCAGGTTGAATACTGGTCAATTGCACCAGTTGTGCCCAAGCCACATACTCACTACGTTCCGGCAAATTCAGACCGGGCAGTTGCAACAACATTTCCTGAAGCTTTCGTGTGGTCATAGTTCAATTTCCTCAGAAATTTCTCGGTGTGAAATCAGACACTTCTTGCAGCTTTTCCAACAAGTCACGCTCTTCGCTAGAAAGTCGCTCAGGCACCTGAATCATGATACGAACGAACTGATCACCCTTCTTCGCACCGGCTCCCAGCCCTTTGCCCTTGATTCGCAACTTTTTACCGGAACCAATGCCTGGCGGAATCTTCATTTCCACTGCACCATCGAGTGTAGGAATACGCAAACTTGCACCCAGCGCAGCTTCCCAAGGAGACAAAGGCAAATCAAGAATAACGTCTGCATCTGACACTTTGAACATGTGATGATGCATAAGCCTGATCTTGAGATACAGGTCTCCTTTAGGGCCACCACCCATACCGGGGTTGCCCTGTCCGGCCAGACGGATTTTCTGCCCATCCTTGATACCCGGTGGCACATTGATCTCAAGGGTCTTGGTGCTCATGTGCGGGAAGCCTTCCGGGCCGGTGACCTGTTCCTGCACAGTGATAGACTTCTTGCCACCGCGAAACGCTTCTTCCAACGACATCTCATAGGATGCCTCGGAATCAGAACCGCGACGGGGCCGTTGCTGATAACCACCGCCACCAAAGCCACCCTGCTGGAACCCACCGCGGAAACTTGCGCCTCCAGGTCCACCACCACCAAAAATAGTCTCAAAAAAGTCTGAGAAACCGGCTCCGCCGCCGAATCCCCCTCCGCCACCATACTGCATATTTTCATATCCCGGCGGTGGCTGGAAATTCTGTCCGTGTTCCCAATTGGAACCGAACTGATCATAGAGTTTGCGCTTCTTCTCATCCTTGAGAACTTCGTAGGCTTCGTTGATCTCCTTGAACTTGGCTTCCGCTTCCGGGTTGTTCGGATTGAGGTCAGGATGATACTTGCGGGCCAATTTTTTAAAGGCCTTACTTATTTCATCCTTGGATGATGAACGGGAAACCCCGAGGAGTTTGTAATAATCTCTATATTCCATTCGAATCGTGTTCCTTTCCTGAAAACAAAAAAATATTTCCGTCGATACTTTTCTAAGTTAATATGCTCTCACTCTGTGTCAAGTGCCTAAATGGAAACATTACACAAGTTTTCCACAAACTTTTCCACAGCTCTTTCAGGAGGAATCATGAAAAACTCTCAATTGATACTCTCCAATCTGCTTATCGTTTGCCTTGCCATATCAGCCATAGCGTGGACTCCATGGGGAGCCATATACGGCAGTGCACGGGATGAACGCAGTGTTGGTGACCAGGCAGCTGACAAGGAAATTTCTCTTTCCATCAAAAAAACCATGGCCGACAAAGATGGCGAAAAGGCTCTCCAAATTCATGTCTACTGCTTCTTGAAACACGTATATCTCGTAGGCGCCATCAATGATACTGCATTCCAATCATTTGCCGTCAAGACGGCCAAGTCCACAAAAGAAGTAAAAAAAGTAACCAAATACTTTGTCAAAGAATCCGACACGACTGCGGACGATCTGGAAATTGCTGCCAGCGTGCGTGCGGCACTCATTGCCGAAGGAGATCTTTCGGCGACACAAATCGAACAGGAAGCCATGAACGGAGAAGTGGTACTGCTCGGCATGGTTCGTAGCAAAAAAGATGCTCAACTAGCCATCAAAGTTGCTAAAAGTGTTGAGGGCGTTCGTAAAGTGACATCATTCATGATCCCGAGCAAATAGCCCCAAAAGCATCAATCATAATGGCGCTTAAATATCCTGATCCAATAACTCCGGGTCGTAATCCTTGGTGTCCGGGTTATAACAGTATTTACAACTTCCCGGACGCTTGAACCAACGAATAAGAATCGCACCAGCAATAAAACCGCCAACATGAGCCCACCAGGCCACGCCGTGCGCGGTCTGCTGTGCGGATGACGAAATCCCAGACGCCACCTGAGAGAGAAACCAGATACCAAGAAAAAGGAATGACGGCACCTGAAAGAAAAGCGGAATAATGATGATGGGCACTAAAACAGTAACTCGTCCATGAGGATACAGGAAGACATAGGCCCCCATGACTCCTGCCACGGCCCCGGATGCGCCTACAATAGGGATCGTCGAATCCGACTCAAACACCATATGCAGACTCACTGCCGCCAGACCGCAAAGCAAATAGAACAACACAAACCGGCCATGGCCTGTGACGTCCTCAATGTTGTCTCCAAACAGCCAGAGCATCCACATGTTCATGATTATATGCAGCCAGCCGCCATGCAGAAACATATAGGAAAACAACGGCCATCCCACAGTGTCGGGATATCCGGCCCATGTAGCCCAGTCAGGAGAAAAGAACCGGGCAGGGACAACTCCGAACAAATGATACAGATAAGCGAGCTCACGCGGCCCCACGGTCAGGGTATACAGAAAAACCACCACATTAATGACAATGATGAGACTCACCCCATAAGGGGATGTCAGTCTTGGCACATTGTCACGAATGGGAATCATGCATCAGCCCCCTCAGCCGAAAATTCATCGGCCAGATCGGGCCACAGTTCTTGCATCCAGCCCTCGAATTCCGTATTACGCCGCTCAGCCTTTTCACGAGCGAAATTCCACAATGTGACGGCTTCACCTTGCAATTCTTTCACGCCGCCAGCATTGCTCAACACAAGATCACATGCCGCGAGCTTATCTTTCTCCGACCATTGCCACGAGTCGAATATGGCCAATGTTTCAGCAGTCAGTCCCCGTTTCTCACGCAATTCGCCTGTCCGTTTTTCATCGGGACACGAGACTCCGGCAACCATATCCACACGACCGTCTTTATGCCACCCCGACTCCAACAACAATGGAACCTCGGCAAAGGCGGCCACTTCATCACGATGCTCCTTGAAGAACTCTTCGCACGCATGACGAACCATGGGATGAATCAAATCCATCACCTCTCGGCGCACGGTTTCGGAAGTCTGCATGGCTTGAAACAAAACGATTTTGTCCACGCTTCCATCCTCAAGCGAATACTGCCCGCCAAATCGTTGTCGAATCATGGAGGCCCCATCACCATCCGGGCCATAAAGCGCAGCAACACTCTCATCTGCACTGAAACAGGGGAGCTCCAAGCCACACAACGCCTTAAGCATCGTGGATTTACCACAACCGGGCATACCAACAATCCCCACCCGCAAACACTCACGTGTCAAACCGGACAATAACGTCTGAAAATCTTCAGGCGGGGCCTGCCAGCGGGTTATTTTTTCACCGGTCACGGGGTGTGTTACTGAAAGATAAAAGGCATGAAGCATTTGGCGCGGAGCCAATACAGCCAAAGAATCAGGCCGCCGGGACCAGTCGACATTTTCCCGCGAGCCATAGACCCCATCTCCCAAAAGCGGATGACCAATATGTGCCATGTGCACACGAATTTGGTGAGTTCGCCCTGTATGGATACGCACGGCCACCAACGAGGCCAACCCGCGAGGTCCGGTCCAAAGGACACGATACTCACTCCGAGCATCACGACCGCCTTTTTCAACAACGGCCATGCGAGTCTTCTGATTGGGATGACGCCCCATAGGAGCATCAATGGTACCGTAAGGCTGGGATGGACAACCGTGGACAATGGCAAGGTAGACCTTGTGAACTTTGCGCTCGGCAAAATCAGATGCCAGTTTCAACCGGGCAGCTTCAGTACGGGCAACTGCCATGATACCTGAAGTATCCTTATCCAATCGATGCACGATGCCGGGACGCTGTTCGTCCATACCTGACACATCCGCCGCAATATCCGGCCATTGATGCAGAAGATAATTGACCAGAGTCGGTCCTTTTTCCGCCGACGCAGGGTGCGTTGTAACTCCGGCACGCTTTTCCACCACGAGCATATGCTCGTCTTCAAACAATACCGATAGATCTCCCGGGATCGGCTCAGGGGCGTTCTCGCCCATCAACACATCTTCAGCCCCGATGGAGACTTGCTCACCACCTAAAAGCTTGTGTTTACCTTTGGTTATGATCTGCCCATCGACGATAGCCATGCCGGATTCAATCCAGGATTTGACCCGTCCGCGTGAGACTCCTTCTTCAGTCAGTTCGCGCCCCCAGAATTTATCCAGACGCACGCCCCTGTCCGAAAAGTCCACGTTCCTCTTCCATATGTTCATTTTTTTCTCTTCAACCATAAAATGGACGATATACCGGGAATCATTGGAAAGTAAAATTCAAATTGATTTTATGCATTAGACGTAGTCCAAATTGGGTCTTGACCCACGCCGTTCATCAGCTTAGAAAAGGGAAATTTTGCGCAATCGCAACTTTCATTACTATATTTTATAAAACACCAGCACACAAGGAGGGCCTGTGGCCTTACATCTGGTAGATCACCCGCTTATCCGACACAAAGTCGGCCTGCTTCGTTCTTATGACATTTCCACCAGCCATTTTCGCACTCTGTCAAACGAGATCACCCGTCTTCTGACGTACGAAGCCACAAAAGACTTCGCCACCGAGAAAAGAACCATCAAGGGTTGGGCCGGTGACGTCGAAGTCGACTGCATCAAGGGCAAAATGGTCACGGTCGTGCCTATCCTGCGTGCAGGTCTGGGCATGATGGACGGCGTATTCGATATGATTCCCGGCGCCAAGGCATCCGTTGTCGGTTTTTACCGCGATGAAGAAACCCTTGAGCCTGTCCAGTACTACGTCAAGCTCGCCAACAAGATCGAAGAACGCACCGCGCTCATTCTCGATCCCATGCTGGCTACCGGTGGTACTTTGGAAGCAACCATCCGTCTGCTCAAGGATGCAGGCTGTAAATCCATTCGAGGTCTGTTCCTGTGCGCCGCGCCCGAAGGCGTTGATCGCATTCTCAAAGAGCATCCAGAAGTGGATATTTACACAGCCGCTCTTGATGAGCGACTCAACGACATCGGATACATTATCCCCGGTCTTGGAGACGCGGGAGACAAGATATTCGGTACCAAGTAGGTATGAAGACACGCTTCACAGCGTGTCTTTTTTTGGGGTTTTTAGGGGGGCAACCATTAATGGCGCTTCGTGAAATTTGCACAGTACAAGAAAAACTTTCACGATAACGCCCGAGAGGAGGAGTTGGCACATTATGAGTAACTTTCATTCCACCGAGTATAATTTCAGACCCAAAGACGCGTTACTCGGCGCGCAAATGCTTTTTGTCGCGTTCGGCGCACTGGTACTGGTACCACTGTTGACCGGCCTTGACGCCAACGTGGCATTGTTCACTGCTGGCGCAGGTACTCTGGTTTTCCAGGTCATCACCAAAGGCAAGGTCCCTGTTTTTCTGGCATCATCCTTTGCTTTCATCGCCCCCATCATCTACGGCGTACAGACTTGGGGTATTCCCGCCACTATGTGTGGTCTGATCGGTGCCGGTCTGCTCTACGTGATACTCAGCTTCCTGATCCGTATTTACGGGTCCGAAATGCTGCGCCGCGTACTGCCCCCGATTGTCACCGGCCCGGTCATCATGGTTATCGGCCTGATCCTGGCTCCGGTTGCCGTTCATATGGCGATGGGACGTACAGGCGATGGTGGCGCATGGCTTGTGCCCAATCTCACCGCCATGATCATTGCAGGCTCTGCTCTTCTGACGACAATCCTCGCATCTTTGCTCGGCAAAGGCTGGATCAAACTCATTCCCATCCTGCTCGGCATCACCGTTGGTTATGTGACATCCCTGATTTTGGACGCTACCGGCTTCACTGCTGCTCAACAAGCCGCTTTCGATCCAGGCACTCTCCAGAACTGGACAGCCCCTGCGCTTGTCAGCTTCCAGAAGATAGCGGAAGCACCGGTTTTGGCGATCCCCAATTTCACATTCCCCACCTGGAATCTCGAAGCTATTCTGTTCATTGTCCCGGTTGCTATTGCGCCGGCCATTGAACACTTTGGTGACGTTCTCGCTATCGGTGGCATCTCCGGCAAAGACTATGTTAAAGATCCCGGCATCCAAAACACCTTGCTCGGTGACGGTGTTGCAACTTCCTTGGCAGCTTGTCTGGGCGGCCCCCCGAACACTACTTACTCCGAGGTCTCCGGCGCAGTCGCACTGACCCGCTCCTTCAACCCCGCGATCATGACTTGGGCAGCCATCACCGCCATCCTGCTGGCCTTTGTCGGCAAACTCGGCGCTTTCCTCAGCACCATTCCCGTTCCCGTCATGGGCGGCATCATGATTCTGTTGTTTGGTGCCATCACCGTTATCGGCATCAACACATTAGTCCGTGCTGGAACTGATCTGATGCTCCCGCGTAATCTCGCCATCGTGGCCATGATCCTCGTGTTCGGTATCGGCGGGATGAGCTTCGACCTCGTCATCGTCAAACTCGGCGGCATCGGTCTGGCCGGTATCATTGGCGTTATTCTGAACCTCGTCCTTCCCTGTAAGGACTGCGATGCTCCGCTGCCTGACGAAATTGATCCCGCAGCTCCAGATCACCATACTGATCTCTAATATTCAAACGCATAAAACGCCCCTCTTCGACGAAGAGGGGCGTTTTTTTTGGACAACAAAGTAAGAGACACAACAAGAATCATGTTTCATTGGACCCGTTTGGAATAAATGAGTAAGATTCGCGAGCAATCAAGGGAGATACAATGCGCGAAACCGTGACCGGATTGGTCCTGACATATAATGGTGAACGGCTACTTGAGAAATGCCTTAAGTCGCTTGATTTTTGTGATGAATTACTCGTTGTTGATTCTGACTCATCTGATCGCACGCGAGAAATAGCGGAAGCTTGTGGCGCTCGGGTTATCGTCAACCCTTGGCCCGGCCCCGTTGCTCAATTCAAACTCGCCTTGTCGGAAATCACTACCACCTGGGTTGTCTCATTAGATCAAGATGAGTACCTCACCGACGAACTACGCGATAATATCATCAGAAAACTCTCAAAAAAAGAGCATGTTTCCGGCTACTATACTCCACGAAGCTCTTTCTATTTCAACCGATTCATGAAGCATTCCGGCTGGTATCCCGACTATCTTTTCCGTGTCTTTCGTACAGGACAGATGGAAGTGTCGGCTTCAGGTGCCCATTATCACTTTAAACCACGTGGCGAGACAATAAAACTGTCCGGCGACATTCTGCATTATCCTTATGAATCCTTTCAGCAGCACATGGAAAAAATCAATTACTATGCTGAAGAAGGGGCTATCGCTCTTCGTGAAAAAGGGAAACGCGGCGGCATGCTCAATGCTTTGCTTCACGCTACTGTCCGTTTCATCAAACTCTATTTCCTGAAACTCGGTTTTCTCGACGGTGCTGCAGGGTTCTGCAACGCTCTTGCCGGGTATTATTACACATTCCAAAAGTACATTCGGGTGGACGAAAAAGAAAAATGGGGTGAATAAAACTTTCCCCATTTACCAAGTAGGGAGTTCCTAACCGACTATCTTTATGATAATGACTACCAAATCTTAGTGACTTTTTTCTCTGGAGGAAACATGGAAAGATTCGACCCCCAAATGCTTTTTGATACAGCAATGTATTACGCCACCACGTATGGCGTAAAACTCATCGTTGCCCTGATACTTTTTGTCATCGGGCGCATAATTGCCCGCTCTATTGCTGACATGACCCGCAAAGTCATGCTCAAAGCAAAAATGGATGAAACCCTTGGCTCATTCATGCGCAACATTATCTACTATGCCCTGCTCGCCGCCGTGGTCATCGCTGCGCTTGGACAGGCTGGAATCAACGTAACGTCTTTCCTCGCTGTCCTCGGTGCCGCAGGTTTGGCTGTCGGTCTTGCTCTCAAGGATTCCCTGTCCAACTTTGCAGCCGGTGTCATCCTGATCATGATGAATTTCTTCAAGAAAGGTGATTACGTCACAGCCGGTGGAGAATCCGGTACTGTTACGGCTGTAAACATCTTCAATACAGTACTGACCACACCTGATAACAAGGTTATCACCGTACCCAACTCCGCAGTGCTCGGCGGAACCATCACCAATGTCACAGCCAATGATACGCGCCGAGTCGATCTGGTCATGGGCATCGGCTACAACGATGACCTACTCAAAGCAAAAAAGATTCTGAAACAAATTCTGGCAGACGAGCCACGAGTTCTCGCCACCCCTACCCCGCAGGTAGAAGTTTCCGAGTTAGCCGACTCTTCGGTTAACTTCATTGTACGTCCTTGGTGCAAAACTGAAGACTACTGGGGAGTATACTTCTCCATCACCGAAAAGGTAAAACTTGTGTTCGATCAGGAAGGCATTTCCATTCCTTATCCGCAACAGGATGTTTACATGTATACTGTTGATAAGAATTAGAAAGGATAAAGACACCGCCGTTGGCGGAATTGACAGGTGATTTCGTCTCCGACGGCCAAAGGGGCACCCCCCCCCTTTGGAGTCCCTCTGTCGCTTTCGGCGAAAATTAAAATGAAAAATCCCCGGAAACATTTGTTTCCGGGGATTTTTATTATCTATAAAATTGAATCAACTTCGCCGAAGGCGACATGGGATTCTTAAGGCCCTCGGCCTTAAGCCGTCGGAGACAAAATCATTCGACATCGCCGCAAAGCGGCATCCTCTCTCCTACTGCTCGTCAATCCAGGCGTGGGCTTCTTTGACATCTAGAGTGCCTACATAAATGGCTCGTCCTGAAATAGCACCCTCAAGCCCTTTCCTGCACAGGGGGTAAAGATTCTTGATATCATCCAACGTATGAACACCACCGGCTGCTATGACAGGTATCGACGTCTTGCAACACAGGGACGCCAATCCTTCGAGATTAACGCCTGTCTGCATGCCATCTCGGGCGATGTCCGTGTAAACGATAAAACGGATACCGTCAGCTTCCAACCGGGGCAGGACATCATCAATGGTCAATCCGGCATCCTCGACCCACCCTTTTGTCTTAAGTTCTCCACCGACCGCATCCAAAGAGACGCCGATACGTCCGGGCAAAGCCTTGCACAGATCAGAAAACAAATCAGGGTCTTCAAGGGCCATAGTACCAATTATCAACCGATGTACTCCGGCCTCAATGTACTTCTTGGCTGTCGCTATATCACGAATACCACCGCCAAGCTGCACGGGGATATCGATAGCTGAACAAATAGATTTTATCAGCTCAAAATTCTTGGGGACACCGGAAAAGGCACCGTCAAGGTCTACAACATGCAGGAAACGGGCACCAATTTCAGCCCAGTATCGGGCCTGTGCAACGGGATCAGTCCCGAAGACAGTGACCTGATCCTCCTTGCCCTGTGCAAGACGGACACACTCACCGTTTTTTATATCAACTGCGGGAAAAAGAATCATAATCCGAGTTCCATGAGTTTTTCTTCTATGCCATCCGAAGCGAGCCGGGTTGCGGTCACCCACTTGCCACCACGATCAGCGAATTTACCTGCGGAAAACAGGTTATCCAAAAGAGCTTCCTGAGTTTCTTCGTACCGGGAACGAATCATGCGCTCCTGTTGGACGTCGATCAGATAAAAATCGATAGCCACAGTGGCAGGACGTTTCACGCCAGCAGAACTGCCGTCACGTTCAACCCATGTGGTCAATTGAGGCACAAGCAGGAAATCAGCCTGAATGCACTTGCCAACGCCGAGCCAGTATTTCCATGCGGACAACTTGGGCAGACCGGAATCTTCGAAAACCACCACGTCCTCACACTGCTTCACCGCAGCGGGAGTAAGATAATCAAAGACCTGATGCTTGTTCAATGTATCGGCAAGAATCATGTTCAACGTTTCCAAAGTACCGTCAGGAGCAGGGTTCCCCTCTTCATCAAGGTATCCAGCCAAAAGTTCCCAGTTATAAACAGGGTTGGTAAAACCGGCTACTGCCAACTTTCCTTCAGGACGAGGCACTGCGGCTGTCCGCTTAGTGCCACAACCGGCCAAAACCAGCAGGCTCAGACAGACAACGACCAATCCAAAAGATAGTGCGATGCGTTTCATCAGTCGAGACTCCCTTTAGTGCTGGAAATGCCGGTACGACCGACGGCAACTCCCTGAGCCAGGGCAAGTCCCATGGCCTTGAAAGCAGCTTCCAGAAGATGGTGACCATTCTGGCCATATTCGTATTTAACATGCAGGTTCATGCCTGCCTTGAATGCGAAGGATTTCAGGAATTCACGCCAGACGTCTTTTTCGTCTCCGGCAATGATATCAGGCAACAGCGCATCATCATACACGATGTACGGCCGACCAGAGAGGTCAATGACCACCTCAGCCAAGGCTTCATCCATGGGGACCTTTGCCGAAGCGACACGGTTGATACCTTTTTTATCACCCAATGCTTCGGCGAAAGCCTGACCCAAACACAACCCGATATCCTCAAGGCTGTGATGACTGTCAATCTCAAGATCGCCTTTGCATGTCAGGTCCAGATCAAACTTTGCCCAGAACGCGCACAGGGTCAGCATGTGGTCGGCAAAACCGATGCCGGTGTCCACATTCACGACTCCCTCGCCGTCCAGGGTCAATGTCAGCGTGATGTCCGTTTCCTTGGTGGCGCGAACCACCGTGGCCTGGCGTTTGCCCATGACCATTACTCCTTGTGCAATGAAATACTCTGCGTCAGCACGGACTGTATAGGAAAACTCTAGAAAAATAAACCGGGCAGAGTCTCCCCTGCCCGATCATGTTTCACTATGCTTTTTCGGTTTCCTCATCGGCTCCGGCTGCGGCCTCGTCCAATTCGGCTTGAGCAGCAGCTTCGGCTTCAGCCTGCTTCTTGAGATGCCGCTTTTCCTTCTTACCAAAGAAATACGCAACCCAAATGCCGAGCTCATACAAGATGATCAACGGCCCAGCCATGAGGCACTGGGTGAAAGGATCAGGCGGCGTAAGGACTGCAGCCAGGACAAAACCTATTAAAATAGCGTACTTACGTTTTTTGCGCAGTCCTGCCGAAGAGACCATCCCCATACGGGCCAAGAAGAAAATAAAGAGTGGTAATTCAAATACAAAACCAAACGCAAAAAGAAGTTTCAAACAGAAACTCAAATATTCATTCAGCTTGGGAGTAAATTGAATTCCCTCGGTTGAAAATCCAGCAAAAAATTCAAACCCAAACGGGAAAACTACAAAATAGCCAAACAATCCACCCGCAGTAAAGAAAAGTGCCGAAATAACGGCCATGGGTATCATCCACTTGCGTTCATGAGAGTACAAGCCTGGTGCGATAAAACCCCATATTTGGGCAAAAACATACGGACTGACCAAAAAGAGACCAGCCACGATAGAAATCTTGATATGAGAAAAGAAAGCCTCAGCAGGGTAGGTATACTGAAAATGTCCTTGCTGAGTTACCTGTAGCAATGCCTGCTGCAAAGAATCCATGAACAATTGCATCTGGTCAGAATGAGCAAACCCTTTATCAGCAAGAACCTGGGTTAAGGCTCGACCAAAATCCTGAAAAAATTCCGGTGTCAGTACAGGGTTGGCCGCGGCCTGATCATGAAAGACCTTGATCATCGGCTTCATGAGGATGTCAAACATCTGCTCAGCAAAACTGTAACAAGCCACCATACCAATTGCGATGGCGATAAAAGCGCGGGTCAGACGAACACGTAATTCACCCAGATGATCCAACAGGGACATCTGCCCGGGCTCTTCCTCTTTCTCTTCATCGTCGGATTCATCGGATTCGTCGGATTCTGATTCATCGGATTCAGCCCCACTCTCATCCGAGGATGTTTCAGCATCACCGCTATCACTCACAGCTTCACCCAACTGTTCCCCTGCCTGTTCCAACTCTTCATCGGTAACAACGGCAGCGTCGTCCTCTTCAAGAGAAGGATCGTCATTGGAATCAGTCAGAGACTCGGCCTCAGACTCCCCGTTAACGGGGGCTTTCACATCGTCTTTCTCGGAACTCATGTGAATCTAAGCCTTTGTGTCGTCAGAGGATTCAGGAGCAGAGGCTTCAACTTGCGCTTTTTCCAGCTCGGCCTTGGCGGTCTCGGCTTCAGCTTTGGCAGTTTCAGCCTCCAACTTGGCCTTTTCAGCCTTACGACGAGCCAACTCTTCGTCCACTTCACGCTTGCGCGATTCAGCTTCAGCTTTGTTGACTTCATCGTCCAGCGTGGACTTGACGTCATTGCCAACTCGTTTGAATTCGGCCACTCCCTTGCCCAAAGAGCGAAGCATTTCAGGCAATTTCTTAGGGCCGATGACAACAAGTGCCACCAAGCAGATAATCAGTAATTCAGGTCCGCCTATTCCAAACATGTATCTTTCCTTGATTCTGAACTCTTACGCGAAACGGAGCATGCCGAATATCGCTTGGCCGAATACGACAACGGCCTCGGATTGTCCCGGCAGACACACGCTGCCGTCCTCGAACTTATGGAATCAACATCAATTCTTCAAATATTGTCAACATGAAATAGCCACAAAGCTGTGGCTATTTCATGAATCAATCTCAATTATTCCCATTCAATGGTGGACGGTGGCTTGGACGAGATGTCCAGAACCACACGATTAACGCCTTTAACTTCGTTGATGATCCGGTTGGACATACGTGCCAAAACATCGGATGGCAGTCTGGACCAATCTGCGGTCATGGCGTCAAGAGAATCCACTATGCGCAAGGCAATAACATTTTCATAAGTACGGTCATCGCCCATGACACCAACGGTTTTCAGGGGAAGCAACACGGCAAATCCCTGCCAGACTTTACGGTACCAATCGGACGAGACCATTTCGTTTTGCACGATCCGATCAGCCAGACGCAAAATCTCCAAACGCTCTTCAGTCACTTCACCGATGATGCGAATGGACAGCCCCGGACCGGGGAACGGCTGACGCCAAATGATGTGTTCCGGCAAACCAAGTTCATATGCTGCGCGACGGACTTCATCCTTGAACAACTCACGAAGTGGTTCTACCAGTTTCAAATTCATTTTTTCCGGCAAGCCGCCCACATTGTGGTGGGATTTGATGACCGCCGAAGGGCCTTTGAAGGATTCGGACTCGATGACATCCGGGTACAGCGTGCCCTGTCCCAAGAATTTCACGCCATCAATGGCCTTGGCTTCACGGTCAAAAACTTCAATAAACTTGTAACCAATGAGTTTGCGTTTCTTCTCGGGATCTTCCACGCCCTTCAGGTCGGACAGGAATTCATCAGCTGCATCCACCAATTTGACGTTCAAGTCGAAATGCTCGGCCAGGAAACCGATGACTTCTTCTTTTTCGCCCATGCGAAGCAGACCGTTATCCACAAAAATGCAATGCAAATTCTTGCCGATGGCCCTGTGCAGCATGACTGCGGCCACCGTTGAATCAATTCCACCGGACAGACCGAGAACGACTTTCGCGTCACCGACCTGTTTTTTCAAATCTTCAATGGTATTTTCAACAAAACCGGCCATGGACCATGATGCTTCCAGACCAGCAACCTTGAACAGGAAGTTCTGGATAATGGTTCCACCGTCGGTGGTATGAGCTACTTCCGGGTGGAACTGCAATGCGTAAATCTTCTTTTCCACGTTGCCCATTGCAGCAAACTCGATGGAGTCAGTCTTACCCATGGGCAAAAAGCCCTCAGGGATGGATTCGACGCGGTCACCGTGTGACATCCAGACCGTTAGGTCTTCTTTCTCTTCAACGCCGTCGAAGAGAATGCAGTCATTCAATGCGGTAAACTGTGCCCGACCGTATTCGCGGTCAGTGGAAGATACGACCTTTCCGCCAAGGTTATGGGACAAAAGCTGCATGCCGTAGCAAATGCCAAGCACCGGGATGCCCATCTCCATGTATTCCATATTCAAATCAGGGCATCCACCTTCCAAAACACTGGACGGGCCGCCCGACAGGATAAGTGCGGACGGTTTGAATGCCTTGACCCGTTCAGGATCTACATTACAGGGATGAATCTCGGAGTACACCCCGGCCTCGCGGACGCGCCGCGCAATAAGCTGGGTGAACTGGCTGCCAAAATCAAGGATGAGTACTCTGTTTTCGTGCATGTATGTCTCTCTAATTCACTATGCCAAAAATGAAAAGTAGAAGATGCCTTCCCTCCGATTTTGCCCTCAATCTCAATAACGCACTTGTACGCTTTGAAAAAAAAGCAATAGAAGGGAGACTCTGCCGCTTTATCCTGACATGGCAGAACAGAATAAGCGGAACAAAATATCGAGGGTCACGCCCTGTAGGGCCGAATTGCGACTGCCCGGGAGAAACCGGCGGAACAGAACGGATGGATTCGTCCTTCTACTCCTATGATTTCTCCCGGACTTCACAAGGCGTATTCTCCCGTGCGCACCACTTGCGCGAACACGCCCCAAAAAGTTTTAAGCGGCAGGGTGGATTCAATCCTGCCACAAAAACTGTTTAGCCGTCACCCCTGTAGTTCGGGGATTCCTTGGTAATGGTCACATCATGAACATGAGATTCCCTGAGGCCCGCCGGGGAAATCTGGACCATCTGGGACTTTTCATACAAATCGTCAAGCGTTGCAGAACCAGTGTAGCCCATGCCGGAACGCAATCCGCCGATGAACTGATACAAAGATTCGCCCACTTTACCACGATAAGCCACACGACCGACAATGCCTTCCGGCACGAGCTTCTTGGATTTCTCCTGGAAGTAACGATCAGAGCTGCCCTTCTTCATGGCGTCAATGGAGCCCATGCCGCGATACTGTTTGTAGGTACGACCTTGATACAAGATGGTCTCACCCGGAGACTCGTCAGTACCGGCAAGCACCGAACCCATCATGCAGGAGTTGGCACCGCAGGCCAAGGCCTTAACCACGTCACCGGAGAACTTGATGCCGCCGTCTGCGATGATGCACTTGTCGGCTTCACGAGCTGCACGAGTGGCTTCCATGATCGCCGTAATCTGCGGCACGCCCACACCGGCCACAACACGAGTGGTGCAAATGGAACCGGGGCCAATGCCGACCTTGACGGTATCAACACCAGCTTCGATAAGCGCCTTGGCCCCTTCGTACGTGGCGATGTTGCCACCGACGAGCTGTACCTGAGGATAGGCGGCACGGAGTTCCCGTGTGGACTTGAGAATATTCTCGGAATGTCCATGAGCGGAATCAAGCACCAGGAAGTCGGCTCCGGCGTGAAGCAAAGCTTCAGAACGGCTCAGGCAGTCGTTACCAACACCAATGGCTGCACCGACAAGCAATCGTCCCCTGGAGTCCTTGACTGCATCAGGGTACTTCTTGTGCTTGTTGATATCCTTGATGGTGATAAGCCCCTTGAGACGATTCTCTTCGTCCACCACAAGCAACTTCTCAATGCGGTGCTGATGCAACTTGCGCTTGGCCTCTTCGTTATCGATACCTTCAGGAACGGTAACGAGGTCACGCGAGGTCATCAGCTCGGACACCAACGGGTTGTCATCTTTGACAAACCGGATGTCACGATTAGTGATGATACCCACCAGATGATCACCTTTGACCACTGGCAGACCGGAAATACGGTATTCGGCCATAATAGCCTTGACCTTACCAAGATCATCATCAGGATGAACGGTAATGGGATCAGAGATCATGCCGGATTCGGATTTCTTGACTCGATCAATTTCACGAGCCTGCTCACGGACGGACATGTTCTTGTGAATGACACCCGCGCCGCCGTGCCTGGCCATGGAAATGGCCATGCGGGACTCGGTGACCGTGTCCATGGCAGCAGAAATAAGCGGGATGTTCAATTTGATCTCGGGGGTCAGGTAGGTTGACACGTCGACGGCGTCGGGCAGGATGTTGGAATAGCCCGGTACCAGGAGAACGTCATCAAAGGTCAGTGCCTTGTCGAGAATCTTGCTCATATATGTACCTCCAGAGCGATGGTTGGATGTAGCTAAATGTAAGGCCGGACGTTCCCGTCCGGCCTTGTCTTTTCGTTATAAGCCTAGGTAGGCCTTTTTCACCTGCTCATCCTCAAGGAGCTTGTCGCAGGTGTCTGTGAGAACGACTCGCCCGTTTTCCATGACGTACCCTCGGTGCCCTATCTTGAGCGCGAGGTTGGCGTTCTGCTCCACCAAAAAGATGGTGGTATTGTTTTCCGCATTGACCTTCTTGATAATTTCGAAGATCTGCCGGACGACCAAGGGCGCTAGTCCCATCGATGGCTCATCCAGAAGCAGGAGACGAGGCTTTGCCATAAGAGCACGCCCGATGGCAAGCATCTGTTGCTCCCCTCCCGACAGGGTTCCGCCTTGCTGTCGTCGTCGTTCTGCCAAAATGGGAAACAAATCATAGCAATAATCGATATCCCGCTTGATCGCATTCTTGTCGTTTCGCATGAATGCGCCCATATCGAGATTCTCCTGAACTGTGAGTTCCGGGAAAATTAGACGCCCTTCCGGCACCTGACAAATTCCCTGAGCCACAATTTTGTTCGGTGCCTCACGGGAGATATCATCTCCTTCGTACAACACCTTCCCTTCGCGGGCCTGAACTACACCGCATACGGTCATAAGCGTTGTGGACTTGCCTGCACCGTTGGCCCCGATCAAAGTAATAATCTCGCCTTGATCGATATGCAGATTCACATCATACAGGGCCTGAATATTCCCGTAAAAACTGTTAACATTTTTCAGCTCAAGCATCTTAGTCATCATGATCCTCCCCGAGGTAAGCCTTGATGACCGTCGGATTATCAGCGATTTCCTGCGGCGTCCCTGTTGCGATCATACGCCCGTAATCAAGAACGTAAATACGATCTGACATGGACATAACCATTTTCATATCATGCTCAATAAGCATGATGGAGATGTTGAACTGTTCACGAATATCCATAATGAGCTGTTCCAGATCCAACGTCTCTTGCGGGTTCATACCCGCAGCGGGCTCATCCAGCAACAACAGAAATGGGTCAGTGGCCAATGCACGGGCAATTTCAAGCCGACGTTGTTTACCATACGGCATATTGGATGACAGTTCATCGGCAAATTCGCTCAGTCCGACCAATTCCAACAGGCGATATGCTTTTTCAATGACAGCCTGCTCTTCTTCACGAGCGGCCTTGTTACGGGAAACAGCACCCCATATTGATGCCTTGGTACGACAGTGCGTGCCGATCATGACGTTTTCCAGAGCAGTCATGGACTGAAACAGCCGAATGTTCTGGAAGGTACGGGCCATGCCGTATTCGGTAACAATATTCGGTTTCTTGCCGTTGATTCGTACGACCGTCCCCGACGCATCCGGGTCAATGATCACATCGCCTGAAGTCGGAGTATAGATACCTGTAATGCAGTTGAAGAATGTGGTCTTCCCTGCTCCGTTCGGACCGATCAGGGCCACGATTTCCTTGTCATTCACGACGAGATCGACTTCATCAAGGGCACGGATGCCCCCGAAGTCCTTGCTCACCGTTTTGACATTCAAGACTGGATTATTCATTGCCTGCACTCGCAGTTTTGGAAGCTGTGTAATGATAGATTTTACGCTTGGCGCTGATCAATCCCTGCGGTCTGAACACCATGACCAGAACCATGATGGCACCAAACAAGAGCATTCTGAATTCAGCGAAATCACGGAGATACTCCGGCACCAAAATCAGAATGATAGCGCCAGCAATGACACCGCGAATAGACCCCATGCCACCGATGACAACGATGGACAGAATGATTGCTGATTCCCAAAAGGTGAATGACGCGGGATTGATAAAGCTCGTCTTGGCCGCAAAAACCACACCGGCCATACCGGCCCAGGTGGCACCTAAAGCAAAAGCCATGAGTTTGGTTTTCATCTTGTCGATGCCCATTGCCTGACACGCTATTTCATCTTCACGTAATGCGAGCCACGCCCGGCCAATACGTGAATTCTGCAATCTGTTGACGCAGAAAATCGTAAAGACCAACAGGGCAAGCATGATATAATACATGTACTGGGTGGAACCGATAACACCGATCTTCATACCGAACAGTGCCGGACGATCAATACCGGAAATACCGGAAGGTCCCATGGTGACATCGCCCCAATTCTCCAGCACCAACCGAATAATCTCACCAAAACCAAGGGTGACGATAGCCAAATAGTCGCCGCGCAGACGCAGGACTGGAAAACCGAGAATGACGCCAAGAAGCGCACCAAGTATTGCACCTATGGGTAACATGAACCAAAAACCAATGCCCCAGTGCATGTTGCACAAGGCATAGGCATAGGCACCCACCGCATAGAAAGCCACGTATCCAAGATCAAGCAACCCAGCCAGACCGACAACGATATTCAGTCCCAATCCGAGTACAATGTACACGAGGCAGGAAACCATGATGTTGGTCTGATACAGATTGAAAACCTGAGGGAATGCGGCGGCGACCAAAGCGATGGCGCCAAGAGCTACTAATTTTAAAACTGTGTTGGACTGCACCTTGGTGAGCAGGGATTCCATACGGGATTCCTCTTTGCTCTCATCTTTCTTGAGTTCCTTGCGGGCCAACAACCAGCGCCAGACAAAGGAACCAAAAAAGACAGCCAGTGCAATATACGCCATGCGATCCCAGTGCCATGCCACCGTTTTCTCGATGGTATTGACCCTGATAACCATGATCGGGAATGTCAGAAAGGCGAACCAGAGAGCAGCGACAAACGACCTCTTCAAAGCCTGGGCGAAGTTATCGCACCCGGCGGACAGGAAGAAGCTGATGAAGCTCTGCTGGGCCATGGTATTACTTGCGTTACTCACAATATATTCCTTGCACGATGTACGACATCATGCTGCTTGAAAATCAATAGTTAGACCTTCTGGGTCTTTTCCTTGCCCATGATGCCTGATGGTCTGAAAATCAAAATCAGCACCAACAAACAAAATGCGAACACATCCTCGTAGTCTGAAGAGACATACCCGGTTGCGAAGGCTTCGGTCAGGCCAAGTACAAGGGCTCCAAGCATGGCACCGGGAATGGACCCGATGCCGCCGAGTACCGCAGCAGTAAACGCCTTGATACCCGCGATAAAGCCGATGTAGTAGTTAATCTGGCCGATATGGGAGGCAATGAGCACACCACCAACCGCAGCCAGACTGGACCCGATGATAAAGGTCGCGGAAATAACCATATCGACATTGATGCCGACAAGCATGGCCATCTTCCGATTCTGGGCCGTGGCGCGCATGGCCTTGCCCAATTTGGTGAATTTGATGAACAGCGTCAGTCCCACACACGAAGATATCGTGGCAAGAATGATGACCAGTTCGGAAGAACTCATGATGGAGCCCATGGACTTCATGAATCCAAACTCGGGAATGAGTTCAGGAAACGGAAGGAAATCCGATGTCTGGGCAAGCATGACGTAGTTCTGTAAAAAAATTGACATACCGATGGCAGAAATCAGCGGGGAAAGGCGAGGCGCACCGCGCAACGGCTTATAGGCAACCTTTTCAATAGTGTACCCATATGCCGCGGCCCAAACGACCGCACAGACCACCGCAATGGCCAGTATGGCGATGCCGGGAAACCCAAGCATCGTCAACAATCCAGCTACGATCAGCCCTGTAAATGCGCCAATCATATAAATCTCGCCATGAGCGAAGTTGATAAGCTCGATAATGCCGTAGACCATGGTGTAGCCCAAAGCGATAAGAGCATATATGCTGCCCCGGGTCAGTCCACCCAAAAACAGCTCAAGAAAATATTCCATTACGTGAAATCCTGTTCATTAAATAAACCCAGGGGACAGGCTTTTGCCCGTCCCCTGGTTTAATGTGTTTTGCTATCAGCTACTACTTAATTTCAACGTACTTGCCGTCTTGCACCTGGTAGATGGCAAAGCCGACACCTTCGGCATCACCCTTGGCATCGAACTTGATATTACCGACCGGGGTGTCGACCTTCTTGGTGTGAAGGGCTTCGACGACCTTATCGTAATCGGTGCTGTCAGCGTTCTCAACAGCCTTGAGCAGTGCCAGGGCGGCAGAGTATGCTTCCGGGAAGAACGGGCCGGGATCGGCACCAAATTCTGCCTTATGAGCGGCAATGGCTTCCTGATAAAGCGGGTTGGAAGAGAAATCCATGGGCCCGGTAGCGTACACGCCTTCAGCGTATTTGCCAGCGACCTTGATGAAGGTATCATCTTTCACACCGTCATCAGACAGGAAAGGAATCTCAAGGCCTTTCTTGCGCATACCGGTAACGACCTTGGACGCTTCGGGGTGGTAACCACCAAAGATGACGCCATCAGCACCGGAGCCCTTGATCTTCTGAACAACGGCGGAATAATCGACTGCGCCGGGGGTCACACCTTCAAACAGGGCGACCTGAATATCTGCGTCAGCTTCGATGAACTGCTTGCAGAAAGAAGCAAAGCCCTTACCATAATCACCCTTGTCGTGGATAATGGCGATATTCTTGAGGCCGAGACCTTTGGCGAATTCGACTTCAAGAGCGGCCTGAGCGTCATCAGGAGCGATGGTACGGAAAAAGTTCGGATACTCACCGGACTGGGTCAACGGCGGGTTGGTTGCGGAGGGAGACATGACCACGATCTTGCCATCAAGGTAGATGGGCAGAGCGGCTTTGGTCGCGCCGGAACAGATATGACCGAGTACGATCTTCACGTCGTCGGACAACATCTTCGTCGCAGCGTTTGTAGCCAATTCAGGCTTGCACTGATCATCTTGTGCAACGACTTCAACCATGGCGCCATTGACACCACCGGCTGCATTAATTTTGGCTGCAACAAGCTTGGCCGCATTGACAGTGGGCAGGCCGTAAGAGGCCAAATCACCGGAATGGGCACCAGCGACACCGAGAACGAGCTTGGCGGCAGGAGCCACTTCACCAGTTTCGACATCAGCTTTTTCATCAGCTTTCTCAGCTTCACCGCCACACGCTGCCAACATGGCCACCATGACCAGGCACAGAGCGATCAGACTCAGTTTGACTCTCATGCTTCTCTCTCCTAAAAAAGTATAAGGTTCACTACCACTTTGGTGTATACAAAGAACTTACAAACCGACTCAGAAAACAGCTCCCCGCAGTTTTCTGAGTACAAGTAAGTCATTGTATGTATTTTACAAATATTGTCAATCACATCCCCTTAAACATTCAGCGACTCAACAACCTGTTTTCGCAGGTTTTTTATTTATCAAGTTCCTTCCGAGCCAGCTTTATCATCTCCTGATCATCCTTTTCCAGTTCTAGAACCCGAGAAAAGTATGTTCCCGCTTCGTCGGGCTTTTTGAAATAATGCTTGTTAATGACACCTAAATTAAAGAGTGCAAGCGTATCTTTATCATCGATTTTCAAAATGGCTTCATAGAATTCTGCAGCCTTGGTAAAATCTTCCTTGTTGAAATAGGCAATACCAATGCCCTTGAGAACTGTGGTATTGTCGGGCTGAAGTGAGCGGGCCTTCAAAAGTGGTTGCAGAGCGCGATCCCAAGCTCGCATCATGAGAAAAGAATTCCCAAGCCCAACAAGCGCTTCGGCATCGTTCGGATTGGCATCAACGCGAGCCATGAATTCCTTGACCTTGGACATGGCACCATTTGAGACACCACCCATGGCCTGCCCTTCATTATCAGGCACACCATCACCGTCGTGGTCATGACCGTCATTGGCAGTATGTTGCGGCTGTTGCGCTTTTACGAAAAGATTCGGATTTTCCATCCGATAAACAAAACTGGTCACAAACATGGCACCAATGGCCAAAACCACAGTCAAGATAACGGCTTTACGGCCAAATGTGGTCACATTAGCTGTCATTATCGTCTCCCAAAAGTTCGAGCTGCTGCACGCGCTTCTCCAATCCTGCGGACTTGGACGCCAAGAATACGAGATATCCGGCAACACCAAGCCAGACAGCGACGTTTGCGATAAAGATATAAGTGGTTGCAGACATTTTAAATCCTTATATGAATTAAAAAATTCTAATTTTCATCATCCCAGATAAGCATAGCTTCGAGCTTTGCCTGCTGGCTCAGTTGTTTAATGCGTGTAAGCAACATGGCTCCCCACATAAAACCAAAAGCGACCAAGCCTGCGAGTACCGTGTACCACATGCGGACTGCCATGCCCGACCCTTCTCGGGCCAATCCATCAGGATGGGCGCTGCCCCATAATTTGGCTGCAAAAAAGACAAGCGGTACATCCAGAAATGCGACGATACCAAGCACGGCACAAACCAAGGCCTTTCGATCCCGTCCCATTGGTGTATTCCTCAGCACCAGATATCCTGCGTACACATACCACATGATAAGCGCGGTGGTCAGCTTCGGATCCCAGAGCCACCAATGTCCCCATTCTGCTCGCGCCCAGACTGAACCGGTCACCAAGGCAAGCGTGGCAAACAGAACACCCAGTTCTGCAGCGGCTCCAGCCACCCGGTCATACATATCCTTGCGATTGAACAGGTAGAGAATGGACGACACGAAAACGACGAAAAAGGACACCAGTGCCCACCACGAACAGGGCAAGTGCATATAAAAAATTTTCTGCACCGGACCGGATTGGGCCACAGGTGCATAAAACCAAATCATGGACTGATGCACGAGCAAGGCCAGACCTGCCAACAGTGCGAGTACTTTTACTTTCATAGTTACTCTTCCCCACTATAAACGAACGGGAACAGAAACAATCCGGCCCCGGAAAAAAGACAATCAAAGGCAAAAATCAAACCAAGCCACTTATCAGGGGCTTCCACCGGTTCCGGCGAAAAGCACATGCCGAACAAGGTGATCCCTGACAACAACACTGGCAACAATAACGGAAAAACGATGACAGACAATAAGGATTCGCGTGCGGCCTGTCCCTGAGACAACGCCCCAAGGAGCGCACCGATAACCACCAGCCCTATATCGGCCCCGACCAAAGTCACCGCAAGCAACCACACTGGACCGTGCACGGTCTGCCCGAGGAATGCGGCCGTGGCCGGAAGAAAAACAAGCTGGGAAATCAGGAGCAAACTCAACCCGGCCACACCTTTGCCAATCCACACCGCATGCACAGGCACAGGAGAGGAAAGGATGCCTATACGTGCACCGTTGGTTTCCTCGATGGCAAAAAGATCGTTAAAGACGAGCACCAGCCCAAAGGCGGAGGCGAGCCAAAAAATGGCCCCTGCCGCCTGCGGAGAAATGCCGCCACCCAACGGTTTTGAGAGAGAAAACAAAAAGATGAGTAACAAACCAAGCAAAACGGCCTGTACTAATCCCTGCCCGCCAGACATTGATAATTTAAGGTCTTTGGAAGCAAGTATTCCGGCGCGTTTCAGCATGTTGCCTCCACCACGTACTCGGATGCGGGACCAAAATATTCCACCTTTCTGCCACCCAACGCGAGAACCTTGTCGGCAAGTTTCGTATCGTCAGCCACTTGATGACTGATCCAAATCACGCTGACACCTTTGTCACGCAATCCGGTTATCTCGCTCCTGAGTTTTGCCAGAGAACGCGGGTCAAGTCCTGTACCAGGTTCATCAAGAAAAATAAGTTTCGGTTCCACAAGATAAATACGCGCCAAATTCAGTCGCTGGGCCATGCCTCGCGAAAAGGAACCGGCTTTCTCTTCGGCCGCACGTTCCAATCCGACCCTTCTAAGCAGCTCTATAAGTTGATCTCGGGATGGCGAAAGCCCATACATGGAACCCCAGAATTTCAAATTTTCCAAAGCTGACAAGCCCGGATAAATAAAGGTGGCATGCCCAAGATAGGCCGAATCTTCCGGTTCGACGTTCAAAGAAACCTCTCCGGCCGACGGTTTGGACAATCCGGCCATGATGCGCATGAGCGTCGATTTACCCGCACCGTTATGTCCGGCCACGAGCAAAATTTCACCAGGCACAACATCGCAGGAGACTTCCTTGAACACGAGTTTGCTGCCAAAAAACTTGGCAACCCGCTTCACAGTAAGCAAAGGCGCGTTCGCCATCTATCGGCCCTCGCCGGGTCGAGGCATACGCCGAAGCAACAGGAAGGCGAGAATACTCATGAGTGTTCCACCAATCCAAATCCAGTTGATAAGCGGGTTAACGCTGATCTTGAAGCTGGCCTTGTCGTCCTCAGTCAAGCCGAGCAACGTCGAGTATAGCTCGTCCCCAAGACTGGGAACTGTGGACACCTCAGCAAACTGCTGTCGCTCGAAGTTCCGGTAAATACGCTTGTCCGGCATCATGATACCCGTCAACTTGCCGTCCTCAAAAACTTCAAGAGTGGCAGTGGCTCGCAGCTTGATATCGCCGATATTCCCGTCCTGCACCAGATCAGTAAAGGTAAGCGTATAGTCGTCAATGACCACGGACTCGCCTCTGGCCAAGACAACTTCCCGCTCAATCTTGTACGGACCAGAGAATGCAATCCCAAGAGCGATAAGCACCAAACCAAGATGGATACCATAAGCGCCCCAGGACTGACGAGTTTTCCGCATGGACGGATAAAGAACAAACAGCATGACCATACCGAAAATCGCGGCAACAGATGCGGCTGCGGTCAAGGCGGCCAAAACATTTGTCATGCCTGACAAATAGAACCCGACAAAGCTGACGGCCAGCGCAACAGACACGCCGATAAAGCCCTTCATGTTGCGAATGCCCCCCTTCCAGCCAAGCCACGGACAGTAGCAAAAGATAAGCACAAGGCACGACATGAACGGCAGACAGACCCGATTATAGAAATGGGCATCAAGGCCAAGTGGTTTGTCAGTCCAAATCTGACTGATGACCGGCCACATGGTCCCCAAAGTAACAACCATACCCAAAGCAAGCAGGAACCAAGCCGCGATAACGAGCATACCCTGCCGACTCAAGAAGTCAGACAGACTACGATGGGTCAGACGTTCAGACAGGAACGTCACCATAAATGTGACGAGCAGCCCGATCATCATGGACCAAAACAACGGCTTGGCGACACCGGATTCTCCAAAAGAGTGGAGGGAATCAATAACACCGGACCGAGTCAGGTAGGTCGAAAAAATACACAAGATAAACGTCAGGGACATGAGAAAGACGTTGGTACGCTGCAAGGCATTACGGCGAGATTCGATAATGGATGTATGCAACACGGCGGTACCAGCAAACCACGGAATCAAAGACGCGTTTTCAACCGGGTCCCATGCCCAATAGCCGCCCCAACCCAATTCCATATAGGACCACCACGCACCCAGCACAATCCCTGCGGTCAGAAATACCCAAGACAGGATGTTCCAGTTACGGGTCACGGTAATCCACGATTTCTTTTCACCCGCAATGGAAGCGGCCAATGCTGCACATGCCGGAATGGCATACAAAGCAAAACCGAGAAATAACAATGGCGGATGAAAGATCATGCCGGGGTTACGTAAAAGTGGATTCAGGCCACGCCCGTCAGCTGGAGCCGGAATAATTTCGATAAAAGGATTGGACCACCCTGTAAGCAGGAGCAAAAAGAATCCCTGAATAGCCAAAAAGAACATCCAGAAATACAACTTGGTGTCGTCGCTGAAAGACTTGTAACTCGGCGTGGATACCAAAATCATACCGGAAACGGCGATAATCAATTCCCAGAAAAGCAACGATCCTTCGCGACCACCCCACAAAGCCGTGAGCGTATAGACGAAGGACAGCGCGTTATCCACATTGTCATAGACATAGCGGAACGAATAATCTCTGGAGGTCAGCCCGACCATCAAAATCAGCGTGGAAAAAATCACGCCCCCGGAAGCCAGAAGTTGCCCGCGTTCGATAAAAACCAGTGAGTCTTTATTCTGTCGCCACGCTGCGACACCGGCAAATCCTGCAAGAAAAAGAAACGCGAGCAATGAAAAAAGCAAACCGACATATCCGGTCAGATGCATGAAACTCTCCTTACAATATCAACATGCGAATGCCCGGGCACACATGCCCGAATTCGCGAATTCATGACCAAAGTCACACGGCGATAGTAGGATAAAACAAACGGAGCAACCATGTGAAAAAGATTTCACCAACTGGCATGTTAACTACTTTTTTCCATTTGTTTGCTTTGTTCTTCATATTTTGAAGGACATTTTGTCACCAATGTTCGTGCGACAAAAACTTCGCCGTCAGGCGAAAAAGCCCCTTCGACAATGACTTCGACATCTTCCTTGAAAGTATCAGGCAAAGCACCCTTGAACCGGACTCGCAGGGACTTGGCATGCTCTACCTTGTCGATAAGGTCAAAACTGGCTCCGAGTTTGCCATCCACAATTTCCAAATTTTTGGGTGACACCTTACCAAACAGACGTGCCTGTCCAATCTGTGTCCGGTCCTCAGCCAAGGCCTCGGACACATTAAGGAAGTAAACGGAATCTTCTGTTAGCCCGGAAAAAATAAGATATCCGAGGCCTCCCAGAAACAGTGCCAAAGCAACTCCGTATACGACTTTGTTGGAACTTTTCGCCATTATGATCCCTTGCGCGTTATCGCGACTTTATTTCTTCTTTTGCTCAGTGGGTTTGGACCGACTGCCGGTAAGTTCATCCCGCTGCATTCGTGCGAGTTCACGCATATCCACCACCTGATCGGTCTCGTCAACTATTTCACTACCCAAAATTTCTTCGAGTACATCTTCAAGCGTCACGACACCGGCTACTCCACCGTACTCATCAAGGACCACACACAAATGCATGCGGCTTCCTAAAAACTGTACCAACAGTTTGTCCAAAGTGACCGTTTCAAGCACGAACCGGACCGGACGCATGATGTCAGACAATTTCAAATCATCCCTGTCATCAGCCAAAGCCTCAAGCACCAACCGCCGGTAGACAACACCCACGATTTCCTCAGGGTCATCATCAAACACCGGTATACGACTGTGCGGCCACGTTGGATGCGACTCGCGAGCCTCGGCGACAGTCATCTCCGCCGGTAACGAAAAAACCACTGTACGAGGGGTCATTATCCGTTCAACTGTCTTGGAATCCAACGACAGAATATTGCGGATGGACTGCTCCTCATAAGGCTTGATCACTCCAGATCGACGAGTCAGGCTGACAATTGCCCTGATATCGTCTTCCGTGTGATCAGGTCCGGCGTTCTTCTTATGCATAGCTTTGGACAAAACACTCATGACCGAAATCACGGGCTTGAATATCAAGACCAACCCACGAAGAGGCCGAGCCAACGGCGGTGCAATACTATCAGAATACACCACTCCAAACGTCTTTGGCAGAATCTCCGTGAAGATGAGAATAATTACTGTAAAGGCGACTGTAAAGAGCCAAAGCGTCTCTTTGCCGTATAAATTAGCCCACGCCCAACCGGCCACAGCGGCTCCGGCAGTATGCGCACAGGTGTTCAGGGTCAGAATAGCGGTGATGGGTTCGTCCACATTGGAACGAAGCTTATGGAGCAATGCCGCCGACTTGCTTCCACTATCCTTGAGCTTTTCAATATCGGCCCAGCTCATGGAATACAGTGCGGCTTCTGCTACTGAGCAGAACATGGAGACAAAGACAGCCACGCCAACGGCGAGTACGAGTTCAAGCATTTTTTTTGATCACTTTCTAAAAAACAGTCCGAAAATAATAGTGTTTGAAAGGTATAATATAACAGATGGATTCAGGTGGTGCAACACGCAACACACTTGACTTCCAAGGCGATTGAGGCGAACTGAAAGGACATGCAATCGTCTTCCGACACCACACTGAAACTTGTTTTCCGCCTCGGCCACATGGGCGATGTGGCACTCACCACTGGCGTCTTGTCACATTGGCATGAGACGCGTGGGGATTCCTTTATTTTCCTGACCCGTCAAGGAAACGCTCCCTTGCTGGAAAATCATCCCGCCGTCAAAGAAGTTATTGAATTCTCCAATGACCAACTCAAGACCGGACCATGGTTCACTGTCGCAGGCGAACTGTCCAGCTATTTCAAAGGACAACCCCTCATAGACCTGCACGGTACCCTGCGTTCACGCATTCTTTCCGCGCGATGGAAAGGCCCTGTCATTCGCTATCCAAAATTCGGCTTGACCCGACGGCTCTATGATCGCACACGCGCTGAACGTTTCCGAGTGCAGCTTGAAAAAACCACAGTCCCGCAACGATACAGCATGGCCCTCGACAGCACACCGCCAACGGCGCACGATCTGGTTCCACGCATTTACCTGACTGACGAAGAACGCACCGCCGCATCTGCCCGTCTTGATGTTGTTGGGCTATCCGGTCCGCTCATCGGTCTGCACCCCTATGCCACACACCCTGCAAAACAGTGGCCCAAAGAGCACTGGCTAAAGCTTATGGAATTGTTAGATGCAAATAATCTGGGATGGTTCGTCATTGGCCGAAACACTGAAAAAATTCTGGCCGAGAATAAACACGATCTGACAAATCAGACAGATCTGCGGGAAACCAGCGCACTGCTCGCCCAAGCTCAAATACTCGTGACAGGAGACTCCGGCCCCATGCATCTAGCGTGTGGAGTAGGCACCCCCGTAGCCGCCATCTTCGGCCCCACAGCACGTGCTTGGGGATTCTATCCGGCAGGTCTCAAAGACCGAGTCATCGAACAGCCGCTCGACTGCCGACCATGCTCTCTGCATGGTGCCAAACCCTGTCCTTTCGGATTTGAATGTATGACTAGCACAACACCGGAAAGCGTCATGCAAAACATTCACGCCATGCTCAACGATAGCCATTAAACACAATTTTCGGCTTCGCCTTCGTACATGGCATACCCATAATCCCAAAAAAAAGCGCACAACGTGTGTAGCCTTTTTATTACGAACGAATGCCCCAATACTGCTCGACTTCATCCGCCCGTTCTTCCAGCAAAGCCTCCACTCCCGAAGGGACAAGTAAGCTCAAGCACCGTCGTTCCAACCAACATCGACGAAGGTGTCCTCCCTTAATGTCCAACCGAGGAATACCTAAAAGTCGGATGGAATGGCCTTCAGGGAATTGCCACAAACCGGGATTTTCCTGCACAGCATTGGGCCAATGGGTATTGATGAACCCAGTCACCTCACCAGCAGCCTCCCAACGGTTGACCACCACCAAGGAGGCCATCTTAGGGATATCCAATCCTCGTCGCCAGTCCGGCAGTTCCAAAAAAGTGGACGCACCAAGAATAAAATGGAATTCGGTTTCCGGCTGTTCTGAACGATAGCAGGTCAATGTATCGCAGGTGAAGGAAGGCCCCGGCCGACTGCCCTCAATGGGGTTGGTCCCCAAACCGGGAATATCGCCGATAGCCTTGTCGACCATGTCGAGGCGCATTGTGAAAGGAAGCATGTCTGCGCCATTCTTATGCGGTGGTTCCTTGGCCGGGACCAAATCCACACGGTCCAACTCAAGCTGTTCGCGGACTTCTACAGCCATACGAACATGTCCAGTATGAATCGGATTGAAACTTCCGCCGAGAATACCAATTTTCACAGACAATCTCCTTGATTCACGCAAGGATAAACGGGTTCAGATCAAGATGCAAGAGTGACACAGTACACGTGTTCATCCACAAAAAGCACATTTCCACTATATCAACATGTAAGTACATACTCCAACTCATCCTTCCAAGCAAAAAGGCCGCCCTGATAAAGGACGGCCTTGAATTAATCATCTTCAAAAAAAGACTTATTCGCGAATCTGCCCTTCGCCCATGAGCACGAACTTCGCACTGGTGAGCTCCTTGATACCCATTGGGCCATACGCATGAAGCTTGGAGGTAGAAATACCGATCTCGGCACCAAGGCCAAGCTGACCACCGTCATTGAATCGGGTACTTGCATTGGCCACGACCAGCGAGGCGTCCACTTCACGAATGAAACGCATGCAGTGTTCATAGTTCTCTGACAAAATTGATTCGGTATGATTGGAACCATATTCCGCGATATAGTCCATGGCCTCATCCAGATCATCCACGACCTTTACAGCCAAAATCAAATCAAGAAACTCGAAACCCCAATCAGTATCAACGGCGGGTTCGGCAAACTCACCCAAAAGAGGCAAAGACTTTTCACATGCCTTGAACTTCACACCGTTAGGGCCGATGGTCTGAGCAACCTTGGGCAACAAGACATCAGCCACATCCTTATGAACAAGCAGGCATTCCAACGCATTACAACCGCTGGGGTACTGCATTTTGGAATTTTCAATGATAGGCACTGCCTTATTAATATCGCAGGAAGCGTCCGCAAACATCTGGCACACGCCCTTGTAATGTTTGAGAACAGGCATGGTGGCCTGACTGGTCACGGCACGAATGAGACCTTCTCCACCGCGCGGAATAACCACATCAATATATTCATCAAGCTTGAGCATCTCGGCCACGGCTTCACGGTCCGTGGTGGGCGGCACCTGCACCGCATCCTGAGGCAGACCGGCCTGCTCCAAGGCAGTATGCATGAGATCAGCCAAAAATTTATTGGAATGAAACGCCTCGGACCCACCGCGCAGTATGACAGCGTTCCCTGCCTTGAGGCAAAGAATACCGGCATCCACAGTCGCATTGGGACGGGATTCGTAAATCATGGCGACCACGCCGAGAGGGACACGCATACGTCCAACCAACATACCGTTGGGGCGCTTGATCATGGACTCGATTTCACCCACGGGATCAGCCATGGCAGCCACCTCTCGGCAGCCCTGAATCATGGAATTAAGCACCTTCTCACTGATGGTCAAACGCTGTACACGGGCCTTGTCCAGTCCTCTTTCGACGGCGGCATCAAGGTCCTTCTTGTTGGCAACGGCTATGGCTTCGGCCTCGGACTGCAACAGGTCAGCCAAAATCAACAAAGCGTCCTGTTTGGCCTTACCGGAGGCATTTGCCAGTCCCCGAGATGCCACTTTAGCCCGCTTGCCCATTTCCACCATTTGCTCACGAATGTCCATATATGCTCCTTAAAATTACGTTCTAAATCGTCGCCGAAGAAAATTCTTCTTCGACGGATCTTTTTTGCTAACCCTCACCATGGGATAAAGTCAAACCCGACAATGGCAACACCCTGAACACTTTTGACCTCCGAGCACTGTCAATTTTACTCTTTTTGTCATTTTGCATCGCAAACCACCCTCTAAAAACGGCAATTTATCCGATTTTCAGCCCTGATTTCAAAATAGGCTTTGACCTTTTTTACAATTTTGCTTATCAAGCCCTTTGCGTTGTCGGGCCTAGCTTCCCGGCCTTCGCGCAAGCAAATTCCCTTCATGGAGGAACAAAAAAACAATGGCTGACAACAAGACCACACAACAGGACGTGCTTACCGACATCGAGTCCCGGGCACCGCAGTCCATGCACCCCATCCTCGAAGCCGCCTTCAAGTATCAAAAACAGCTCATCCTCGCTGTCAGCGTCATCATTGGCGTGACCGCAATCTATGCGGGCTACAATGCTTATGCCACCAAGGCCAAAGCAACAGCACAGGCCGAACTCGGCGTCATTCTTGTAGAAACTCGGAATAAAGACCAGATTGAAAAACTGGAAACTCTGCTCAACACTGTTCCCGCTTCCGTGAAGCCCGCTGTTGTTCTGGAAATTGCTCAGGCCAGCATGACTTTTGGCGAATATTCCAAAGCCGTGACGTACTGGGGCATGCTGATTGGCGAAACCAATGAAGACATGCAATTTACCGCCCGCATGGGCAAGGCCAAAGCCCTCCTTCTCGAAGGAAAAGGTGCTGACGCCCTGACCGAAATGAAAGAACTGGTCGGCATTGCTTCCGACGCATACACCGTGCCCGTCTACCGCCAGCTCGCTCTGGCAGCCGAAACCGCCGGTGATACTGTTGAAGCTCTGGCCGCATACAAAAAGCTTGCTGAAAAAGACGTCGCTGACAAACCGTTCATCGACTACAAAATTTCCCAGCTTGAATCCAAGTAACCGCGCATACAGCGCATATATGGAGAGGTAATATGGCAAATCCGCTCTTGGGCGACACTCCCGGTGAAACCCACCTGCTGCTTGGTAACGAAGCCATTGTCCGTGGTGCCATTGAAGCTGGCATTCAGGTGGTTTCCTGCTACCCAGGCACTCCGTCCTCGGAAGTTCCCGATACATTCTATCGCATTTCCCCGGACGGCAAATACTATTTTGAGTACTCCGTCAACGAAAAGGTGGCCCTTGAGGTCGCCGGTGGCGCGACTCTGGCCGGGGCCATGACCCTGTGCACCATGAAGCACGTTGGCGTGAACGTGGCGGCTGACCCGCTCATGACGCTCTGCTACACCGGCGCTCCCGGTGGCATGGTTCTGCTTTCTGCTGACGATCCGGGCTGTCACTCCAGCCAGAACGAACAGGACAACCGCATTTACGCACGCATCGCTGGCATGCCCATTCTCGAGCCTTCCACGGCTCAGGAAGCCAAAGACATGACTCGCGACGGCCTGCGTCTGTCCAAAAAGCACGGCGCACCGCTCCTGCTTCGGACCACGACCCGCGTCAACCACCTCCGCGGCTCGGTTGAATTCGGTCCCGCTCCCGATCCGGGCAAGGCTGAAGGGTTTAAACGTAACCCATCCAAATTCGTTCCCATCCCGGCATTTTCCCGCCCCATGCATCTGGCCCTGTTGGACCGCATTGAGGCTCTTCGTGAAGAAGCCGAAAATTCCGTATATAACACAATAACCGGCTCCGGCGAATTGGGCATTGTCTGCTCTGGTATTTCCAGCGCATACGTTGCCGACGCTCTGGACAATGCAGGCCTTGCCGACAAGGTTTCCGTCCTCCAGCTCGGTTTCCCCTATCCTCTGCCCGAGAAAAAATGTCTGGACTTCATCAAGTCCGTGAAAAAGATTCTGGTGGTCGAAGAGTTGGAACCGGTCGTGGAAAACGAATTCCGCGTTCTGGCCCAGCAAAACGAAGTGTCCATCGAAATCCTCGGCAAAGACGTACTGCCTCGATTCGGTGAATTTTCCGTCACCATGGTGGAAAATGTCATTCGTACAATTCTCGGCGAAGCACCGGTTGAAGCCTGTGACTGTGACCTGCCCGAACTGCCGGGTCGTCCGCCGAACCTTTGTGCTGGTTGCCCGCATCGCGGCACATACTTCGCAGCCAAAAAAGTTTTCGGCGATGATGCCGTCTACTCTTCCGACATCGGATGTTACACGCTCGGCATCCTGCCCCCGCTTCAGGCGGCAGACTTCCTCGTTTGCATGGGTTCTTCCATCTCTGCAGGCGGCGGCGTTGCCAAAGCTTCCGGGCAGACCGTGGTCGCTTTCATCGGCGATTCCACGTTCTTCCATTCCGGCCTGAGCGGCGTTGCCAATGCGGTCTTCAACCAGCACGACATTCTCTTGGTTGTTCTGGATAACCGCACCACTGCCATGACCGGCCATCAGCCGAACCCCGGCGTTGATCGCACGGTTCTCGGTGAAAACGACCATCCGCTGGACATCGAGTCCGCTGTACGCGGACTGGGCGTTACCGAAGTGCGCACGGTTAATCCGTTCAACCAGAAAAAGACTCTGGCTGCCTTTGAAGAATTGAAGGAATTGTCCGGCGTACGCGTGCTTATCGCGAAAGAGCCATGTCCCCTCTTCACTCGCAGAGTCTACAAGAAGGTCGCCCCGCAGGTGGCTTACGTCGCCGAATCCTGCACCGGTCGATTCGACTGTCTGGACAAACTTGCCTGCCCTGCCATGTACAAGGAAGGCGGCAAGGCCGCAGTCAACCCGATGCTGTGCAACGGCTGTATGCTCTGCCTGCAGGTCTGCGGACATATCAAAGCCAAGAAGAGAGGCAGCTAACATGACCGATACCAAGAAAATTCGCATATTCATGACCGGCGTGGGCGGACAGGGAACCCTGACCGCCACCACACTGCTCGCTCAGACCGTGCTCAGCCAGGGATTGCCCGTCACTTCCGGCGAGATTCACGGTATGGCCCAGCGCGGTGGCGTGGTTGAATCCACAGTACTTATCGGTTGCAAGTCGCCCAAACTTGGGCATGGCGAAGCCGATATCCTGCTCGGATTTGAACCTATGGAAACCATGCGTGCCTTGCCCTACTTGAGAAAAGGTGGCCTCGTGGTCTCATCAACCGAATTCATTCCGCCTCTGGCCGTGGCCATGGGCAATCAGGAATGTCCGACCATCGACGACATAAAAAAAGCGGTCGCCGCCTGCACTGACCATGCATACTACATGGCAAACCAGACCATCGGCCTCGAAGCCGGTGCCGTCCAATCCGGCAACGTTGCCATGCTCGGCGCTCTGTGCGCGGCAGGCAAACTGCCCTTCGGCCCCGAAGCGCTGGAAGCCGCCATCAAGGCGAACCTCCCTGCCAAAATTCAGGCCGTGAACCTCAAAGCACTGGAGCTTGGTGTTAAGACTCTTAACGCCTAGAAAAGGAAACAATGACATCCACCAATCGAGACACCTCCGACCTCAGCCATTTGACCACGCTTAAACTGGTCCAGAAATCGCTGAAGCGGGATATCCCGCTTGAGGAGTCTTTAAACGCGCTCCTGAAAATTCTGGCCCGGGACATGGAATACGTACGGGCGTTCATGGTCATCATGGACCCCAAGACCGAGAATCTTAAACTCTCGCTCACGTACAGTCCCACCCAGGTTGAGGACGTTACTTATTCCCCCGGCCGAGGTATTATCGGCCGGGTGTTCGATTCCGGTGAATCCATCACCATTCATCGCCTGTCCGACGATTCCGAGTTCCTGAACAAGGCTTTCGGACGCAGCGAAGAAGAACTCAAGAAGCTCGGTTTCATCTGCGTGCCGGTTCTTAACCGACATTCCGATCATTCCGAGGTCATCGGCGCATTATCCGTGGATGTCCCCCTTATTCCCGCCGACGATATGGCCGCACACTGCCAGTTTCTGGAAGTTGTCGCGGGTATCATCGCGGGCCACGTTGCCCAGTTGCAGGAAGAAATGGCCACCCAGAATCACATGCTTTCGCAAGGCATGATGAACAGCGGGCTGGACACAGCACCGCCCAAGGATTTCGTAGCCGCATCAAAGGCCATGCGCATGGTCCTTCGCCAATCAAGTCAGGTCGCTCCCAGTCGGGCGACCGCTCTCTTGCGCGGCGAATCCGGTACAGGCAAGGAATTGCTGGCGGATGCCATTCACAAGGCCAGCCCTCGCGCTGACAAGCCGTTGATCAAGCTCAACTGCGCGGCCCTGCCCTCGGAACTCATTGAGTCCGAGCTGTTCGGCCACCAGAAAGGTGCGTTCACCGGGGCATTCCAGACCAAACGCGGTCTCTTTGAAGTCGCTGATCAGGGAACCTTGTTCCTCGACGAAATCGGCGAACTTTCCCTCGACGCTCAGGCAAAAGTCCTTCGCGCCATTCAGGAAAAGGAAATCCAGCGTGTCGGATCGGAACAGACCATCACAGTTGACGTGCGCCTCATCTGTGCCACCCACCAGCCGCTTGAAGAGTTGTTGGAAAAGGGGCTCTTCCGTGAAGATCTGTACTACCGCATCAACGTATTCCCTATCTTCATTCCGCCCCTCAAGGAACGACGCGAGGACATCCTGCCATTGGCAGAGCATTTTCTGGCCGATTTCACCGAGGAGTACAGCAAGGAAGTGAAGCGTATCTCTACTCCGGCTATTGAACTTCTTGTCATGTATCACTGGCCAGGAAACGTACGCGAACTCAAGAACTGCATGGAACGTGCGGTCCTGCTCTGCGAAGAACAGGTTATCCGTACTTACCACCTGCCGCCCACTCTTCAGTCGGCGGAAAGCTCGGCTACCGGCACCAACCTCTCCTTTGGTGAGGCCGTTGCCAAGTTCGAGCAGGAACTGCTCATTGATTCGCTCAAGCAGACCGGCGGCAACATGCTGCAGTCTGCCCGCGATCTCCGCGTCTCGTACCGAATCGTCAACTACAAGGTGAAGAAGTACAACATCGACGTGAAGAAATATTCGCAGTCGAAATCAAAGTCGAAACGCAGAAACGACATATAAAAAACGGGGTCTACGGACCCCATTTTTTTTGCCTCCGGCAGCTGGGGGAAGGGAGAGAAAAACCCTTTGAGAAGGGTCTTTCTCTCCCTTCCCCCAGACCCCCATCCCTCTCTTTTCCTAAACTTTTTATAGCTCGCTCCGCTCGAGTTTTCATTCAAATATAAATCTTTTCTCCTATCACCCCAGAAACACATTCCGCTCTAGAGCGCACCCGCCGAAGGCGCGATAAAAAGTTCTGGAGGGGGAATCCAGAGGGGGAACCTCTTTCAAGAGGTTCCCCCTCTGGCCGCCGGAGGCATCAAAAAAAGGCGACCTGATAATTCAGGCCGCCTTTGTTACTCGATAGAGCTATTGTTTACTTGAAAGAACGGGAGAACAGGTCTTCGAGAGCCTTTTTACCGTTGGCTTCGAGGAAACGAGTACCGGTGCCGGTGAAATGGCTGTCGGTGATGACCGGAGCTTCAACAACAATCCATTCGCCTTTTTCCCATTTGAACCAAGCGTTCTTGACCTGACCAAACACGAACAGTTCCTTGTTGCAGATCTTGGCAAATTCAGCGCCCCAGCCGGTGCCGCCTTTAACGGTGCCGTCTTCCTGAATAGTACCGACAACAAAAATCTGATGGCTGGACTCAACCTGATGCATGATGGTCTGCAAAACCTTACGCATTTTTTCAGCGTTGGTGAATTTGCGATTGAGCAACTTGGCGACATAGGTCAGGCTGACGTCTTTCTGGGTCAGTTCTTCATCGGTCAGCACGCGCACGCCACGAGTACGTTCAATCTTGTGCCCTTCGAAGGTATAGTTGACTTCGGACAGGCCGTAGTACTCGGCCAGTTTGCCGAACTGATTTTCTGCGCCCTGGGCGCCGCCGCTGAAAAGGGTGAAGTTCTGATTGGGCATGGTATCTCCTTAAAGGGTATTGTGTGCGAAATTTAAATTCGTACTAAAGACCAATTGAAATGTATTATGCACGGGCCTGCCATACGAAGCAATGGCATGTGCAACAATTCCGGCCAAAAATCTACCATTTTTTCGCAAAAATAACGATTTGCGATGATTCACTCCCCCTTCAAAACCCGATTTCATGCTTTTCGCCCGCTATTGACACCACCTCTTCGCAGTCATATCTATTTTTAATAAAAGTTACTATTCCTATAATTGGAGATAATTAACATGACCATGAAAAAAACCACACTGCTCGGGCTGGGAGCGTTGCTTCTGGTTATCGGGCTTTCATCCATCGTGTTCACTTCTCCGGGAGAAAAAGCCATGACTGACACACAACACGCGGAAATTGCCACCCTTGCGAGCGGGTGTTTCTGGTGCACTGAATCTGATCTCGAAAAAGTTCCCGGCGTTCTCAAGGTTGTCTCCGGCTATGCTGGCGGCGAAGAAAAGAACCCGACCTACGAACAAGTATCCAGTGGCATGACCGGCCATCGCGAGGCGGTGCAGGTGTATTTCGACCCGACACAGGTCAGCTATCGTGAAATTATCGACCATTATTGGAAGTACTTTGATCCCACCGACGACAGTGGGTCTTTCGGTGATCGCGGGTTCCATTACACGTCGGCGATTTTCTATCATTCAGATGAACAGCGCAAAGCAGCCGAGGCATCGAAAAAGGCTCTCGACGAGTCCGAACGGCTCGACGGTCTGGTTGTAACGCCCGTTCTGCCGTTCACCACGTTCTATGCAGCCGAGAACTATCATCAGAATTATTCTCGCACCTGTCCGATCAGGTACAAGACCTACCGTAAGTTTTCTGGTCGTGACAGTTACGTCAAGGAAACATGGGGCGATGAGGCCAAGATCAAGTCCAAGGGGGCGACTCCACAGCCATGTCCGTTGCCCGGTGCTTACGTCAGGCCGGAAGACGGCACGATCAAGGATTCGCTGACTCCCCTACAATACAAGGTCACGCAGGAAAACGGCACGGAGCGACCTTTTGACAACGAGTTTTGGGACAACAAGCGTGACGGTATTTATGTGGATGTGGTCACGGGTGAACCTTTATTCTCGTCCAAAGACAAGTTTGAGTCCGGCACTGGATGGCCGAGCTTTACCCGTCCCATCCAGAAGGGAAGCATCATCGAGAACAAGGATTCGACCCTTGGCATGGTGAGGACCGAAGTTCGCAGCAAGGCCGGAGATTCGCATTTGGGACATTTATTTGATGATGGACCGCAGCCGACCGGTCAACGGTATTGTATTAATTCCGCTTCGCTCAGGTTTATTGCGAAGGAGGATTTGAAGGATGAGGGGTATGGGGAGTTTATAAAGTTATTTAAATAAGGGATAGGGCGGGTTTAACGTCCGTCTTGTGGGGAGCTTTCTTTGAGGGAGGCTCCCCTTTTTTTGTGAGAATGAAGAGGAAGAGGGAAGAAGGAAGAAAAGAGAAAGCCGTCACTGGCGTTCCTCCAAGTTTTTTGTTGCCCTTCAGGCGGAGTCCATTTCTTTTGCTGCGCCAAAAGAAATAGACGAAAGAAAAGGCGCTTGCGCTAGCTTATCCGCCCAACCATCCCCGGCAAGAATCTGATCGAATCGGGCTGCTCCCGAAACAGTCAGTCGCTATTCGCTCCCTCCAAGTTTCGAAAAAGCCGCAGCCTTCCGATTCGTCAGCTTCTAAGCCGTTGGTGGTTTGAAAGGGCTAAAGATAACTTCCCGGATCACCACAATAACAAGTATCTATTGGGGGTGAAGGAGTATGCTGAATCTCGTCTTTACAAACTTTACAATAATACATGTACTCATCTTTCTGAAGACGAATCAATTTTTTTTGAGAATCCCAACAAGACTGACAAAATGGCCCTATCCGCTCACCATCTTTCAATCGCCAAAGAACATTATCTTTAAACTCCAGTTCTTCTTCTATTGCAGACTGTTGTTGAAACTGTTCGGCCAATTCACGATATTCAATATTCTGCTCACGCAACTCAAGAATAATCTCTCGCAAATCCATTATTTTCTCTTGAGCCTCAACAGTCATACCCTTTTTGACCAAATCAGTAAGAGAACTTAAAATCGTTTTAATATCACCAGCTGATGGCATAGCCATATAAATCACCTCTGATTAAAATCTTACGCTTTAAACACTCTAGGTATTCCGGCGGTGTCTTCTACTCGGAATCCGGCTTTTTCGATTGTGTCTCGGAGGGCATCGGACTGGGCGAAGTCTTTGGCTTCGCGGGCTTTTTGGCGGTCTGCCACCATGCCTTGGACCTCGGCGGGGAGATCGCTGAGGGGGACGGGCATTTGGGTGGGGTCGAGGATGCCGAGGATGGAATCAATATTCATAAGTTCATCATGGCAGGCTTTGGCGGCGGCTCCGGTGAGGGAGTTGTCTGCGTCCCAGCCGTTGATTCTTTTGACGAACTTGAAGAGCGCGGGCCAGAAGTGGTGGAACTTAAGGCCATCGTCCATGGCTGTTTTGAAGCCAGCCTTGAGGTCGAAGACAGCCTGCTCCACGCCACGGGAAACCGAGTCGCCTTTCGCGTCGAGGGCGAGGGTCAGGACGGCTGCGCCTTCCTGCACCTTGCGCCAGTTGCGCGCCCACATGGAGAGATTTTCATCAGATGCGCACAGTGGTTTGCGGTTCGCCACCGAGAGCAACCAGCAACGGGCCGCACGGTAGCCGCCGAGTTTTTCGGCCACGGCATCCAGTCTGCCGCCGTCGCTATCCGACGACTGTTGGCAGACCATCCATGCTTGAAGTTCCCGGCCAGCCGTTGACCAGATGGCGCGCAGATTTTCCAGATGTGGAAAGCGATGTTTTTCCGAACCGATCATGACATCAATACGCGGTAGCACATCCAGCGCGGTGGCTGCGTGTTGCAAGAACCAACTTGGACGCACATTGCCCCACTGGGTTTCCACGACCTCACCCCGTTTCAAATCATACAGGGTGGCCCGTTTCAACAACGTAAAATCAAGCGGATTATCCTTGACGTAGGAGTTCAGGTCCACGGTATGACCGCCGGAAACCTTATCCATATCAACGTCTGCGATCTCGCCGTACCGCTTGTCGCGGAACACATCGAAATACACGCTTCTCAGCTTTTCATACGCCAAGCCCTTGCCGAGCAGCTTACTGCACAGAGACAAAGACGTATCGTTACTGCCGGACGACAGCGGGAAACTGATGGATTCGGTCAACCCCATATCACGGGCGCGATCAAGCACCGCAGTCAAACGATCAGCGGCGAATGCTTCACGACTAAGTCCACCCTCACGGGCAGCGGCCAGTGTGCGATCATCCATATCCGTCAAACCGGCGGCGGCATTCACAGCCACGCCGGACGCCGTCATGTGCCGAATAAAAACATCAAGCAATGAAAGCCTGCGCCATGAATCAATAGAGTCCGGGTCATCAAGGCTCGGCCCCATGGTATACAGGCCCAAGCCGTTCGAGCCGTTGAGCATCTTGTCCGAGCCGGATGCCATATCGTAAATAGTCACGCCACTACCGGGCTGCTGCCTATACAGCGGCGTAGAAAGATATCGCTCACCAGAATCCGGGAAGATGGCAACCACGGTGCCGGATTCCATGCGCTCGGCCAACTGGATGGCCCCGCCAAGAGCCGCACCTGAACTCATGCCTGCGAAGATACCCTCTTCCCGCGCCAGTCTACGGCAATAATCGAAGGCGACATCATCTTCAACGTGCAGGACTTCATCAAGGCTCTTCTTGTCATAAATTCCGGGCGGGTAGGATTCGAGCATATTCTTGAGGCCCTGAATCTTGTGACCAGCATACGGCTCAACTGCCGCAACATGGACGTCACCCATCTCATGCAGTCGCTTGGCTATGCCCATGGCTGTACCGGATGTACCAAGACAAATCACGCAATGCGTCACTTCACCGTTTGTCTGATCCCAGATTTCCAATCCAGTGCCGTTGTAATGCGCGGTGATACATGCCTGATTGTTGTACTGGTCCATGAGGACATACTTATCCGGTTCCTCACGCGCATAGCGATATGCCTGCTCAATAGCTCCGTCCGTAGCAAGATGGCCGGGAGTCAATTCAAGCTCGGCCCCATATGCGGCCATGATCATCTTGCGCTCTTCGGAAGCAGTCTCCGGCATGAGCAATTTTATACGATACCCCTTGATGGCTGCGACCATGGCAAGCCCAACGCCGGTATTGCCGGACGTCGGTTCAATGATGGTTTTTTCAGGCGTCAATTCGCCAGAATCCTCGGCGGCCTGAATCATGGCGGCGGCCACGCGGTCTTTTACCGAACCTCCGGGGTTCTGGCACTCCAGTTTCGCCAAAATCCTGACGTTTGGATTAGGGTTCAGGTGGCGTATCTCCACCAGCGGTGTATTTCCGATTAATGCGAGTAAATTATTATTCATGATAGCCCCCTCATAATTCCCTGGGCTGATTTGGCAATTCTTGTCCGCACGGTAGGGGAAATTGATTTCCAGTGCAACTGGCATACTACATGCAATTCAGAGCCAGCACCGTCATTTTTTGAGCACAACGAGGAAAGCATGAGCGCATATCCCTTTCTAAAAGACAATATCGAGTACCTGCAACGCACCGGAAACCCGGCGTTTCAATGGCTGTCCACCAGTGATTTTCACGAAGAAATGCTGATGAACAATCTTTTCATCAACCAGTTCGGTATCCACGACTGGCGTATGGAAGATGGCAAAGGCATGTTTGAATCCCTGCCGCCGGATGGTTTGTACGCCGACTGGCTGCACCCGGAAAAAGCCCGGACCTCGGCGACGATCGTGGTAGGCGCCAACCTCGGATACGGCATCAACCACCTGCTCAAAAACACGCCGGATTCCCACAAGGTCATGCTCATGGAACCTCGTGCGGAAATGGTTCTCGCCTGTCTCGGTCAAACCGATTACCGCCCATTCTTCGAAAACAAGAAATTTCATCTCATGATACCGGACGAACGCTTCCTTGCCGAAGTTGTCCGCAACCTCGACCTCCAATTCGTCTACGGTCAAATTCATTTGAAAAGCGACATCCCCAGCCGTCAGCTCGGCCCAGAATACGCCAAGTGGTCACGGATCATCAAGAACCGGCTGGAAAACTTCTCACTGGAACTTTCCACCCTGCGCTTTCGACAGGATGTCATGGTCGGCAACGAAATCAATAATTTCCAACGCGCCATGCAGGACGGCAGCCTCAAATCCATTGAAGGCAAGGGCGCAGGCGTGGGTGCGGTCATTCTCGGTGCCGGTCCAAGCCTCGAAGCAATGGCTCCCAAGCTCAAAGAAAAGCAGGGGCACGTCTTCTACACCTGCGCGCTCCAAACAGTGCCGACACTCCAACGCCTCGGCATCAAGCCACATATGTGCGCAGCCATTGACTACGACAAATCAATGCTCAAAATTTTCGAACGGCTGGACCCTGATTTCGTGCAGGATGTGCCGCTCGTCTACTCCACCAAAATCGATCCCATGGTGCTCAAACGGTACCCCGGTCCCACACTTCCGCTGTGGACTATCGGCGGACTCGGGACATACGTACTCAAAGAGCGCGACATGGTCATGGATGCTGGTGGTAACGTTTCCGTGACCCTGTCCCGCTTCCTCCGCGCCTGCGGTGTAAACCACCTTTTGTTGGCCGGTCAGGACTACGCATGGTTGAATGGGAGATCCCACTCAGGCGGTCACCACAACGAAACAACAAACATGACGAAACAATCCTACCACCAGACCACACAAAATCTGGATGGCGAGGACATCCTGACCACGGTCCAGTACATGACCGCCAAACGCGAACTGGAAGACGACCTCAAACAGGCACAGTTTCCCATCTACAATTTATATGGCGGCGGTGTCCCAATCGAGGGCACACAGGTCGTGAGCATCGACAAGGTCTACAACGAGGGCATCTTGGCTTCGGCGCCCGGAAGCGTTGATCGTCTCCGTTCCGCCCTTTTGAATTGTCGCGGCAACATCCCGCCCATCCGTTTGGAGCCGCGTTCGCCCATGTGGACAACCTCCCTGCGCAACGCCGAAAAGCATCTGACCAAGCTGTTCCGCAACCTTGCAGGGAACCAGTCGGAAATCCACGGAGCCCTAACGCGCATTGAGTTGTTCATCAAGCAGGACCCGCTCTATGTTCCGTATCTCTTCAACGAAACCCTGGATCTGGCGGGCCTGACACGAGCAAAAGCCACGTATGACAAAAAGGACCTGCCCGAATTCAAACGAATCGCCAAAAACATCCTGAAAAAAGTTCGCCAAATGGACCGGATGGTCTGCGGTGCAGGCGACAAAGCCAAACAATCAGCGGCATAGCAGTCCGCTCACTCATCGAAAAAGAAATCCCCTGCATGTCAGGGGATTTTTCGTTTCCGAGGCGTGGCTTGCGGTTCACCTCGAAAAGTGAAATAGTCCACGCCCATGGACGATAAGAAACCCTACCTCACTGACGACGGAACCTTGGTTATCCCCTTCGAGTGTGCAGACCACGCCTACAAATACTGGAAACAGGAAGGCAAACCAATGACCGAAATTCTCACCGAGCTGAACGCCAGCCCGGAGATATGGGCCAAATACACGCACGAAAAATATCCAGAGTCCGACGAATCATAGAAACGGTGCACTGATTACACCGGCTTGCTCCCACACCCTGTATATCATATAAAACCGCATGCGCAGACATTCCCTGACACAGTGGGCGCTCTTTTCCGCGCCCCTTCTGATACTCCTCGCCATACTCTGGTTCGGTTTCAACGCCGAAGCTGACGTGGCCGTCTATTTCAAGGCCCACCGGGCTGCTCACCCCGTACTCAAAGCCGTCATGAAATTCATCACGGACTGGAGCAACCCGTTTTTCTATGCGGTCTACGCCGTCATGCTCATCGTGGCCATCAAGACCCACAATCGTGAACGACTGCGTTTCGTTCTTGTCCTGCTCGTTGTGCAGGCCATCGTGGCCGGACTGTGTGTTCATTTCCTGAAAATGACCATTGGCCGCCCCCGCCCCGGACAAGGGGAATGGTTTGAACCACTTTCTACTCGCGGCGCACAACATTCACTGCCATCTGGACACACTACGGAAATCACGGGGTGGACCCTGCCGTTGGTTCAACGCCTGAACCGCACATGGATCACCGCACTTTTCGGTCTGTTCCTCGGAACCGTAGGCTTTTCAAGAATTTATCTCGGCTGGCATCACCCTTCTGATGTCTTCTTTGCCTGGCTGCTCGGCAGCGTGGGAGGCTTTGCCACCACCATCATCGCAGGCTCAACGCTTTTCAGGAAAAAGGCCAGACAATGACATATACAACCGCCGCCATCTGGGACAGGCTTGCCAAACACCCATGGCTAACCATGACATTTGCCGTGTTCGCTCAGACATGGTTCTGCCTCAGCAACCGCGCCCTCTGGTTTTCCGATGAAGTGCGTTACGCCAACGCCTACCAAAATCTCGTTCATGGCGGAAAGTGGATGGTCCTCTCACTGAACGGCCAACCCTATCCCGACAAGCCGCCCGTCTATTTCTGGTTTCTCTGGCTGCTGGACACCATCACCCCCATGGACATGCCCGGTGTCTTTTTCCTCGGCGCAGCCCTATCCGGTCTGTTTTTTCTCTATGGAGCATACTTTCTGGCCCGCTCCCTTAATTTCGACCGCTCTATCAGTTTGGCTTCCACGCTAATTCTGCTCTCCACATTCTTTCTGGTGGCCCTGTTTCATTATTCCCGCATGGACCTCATGTTTGCCGCGTTCATTTTGCTCAGCCATGCCTGTCTGTTCCGCGCATTCAACGAAAAGACTCAAGGCAAATGGCCACTTTACGCCTTTCTATTGGCTGGTGTTGCCACACTGATCAAAGGCCCACTCGCTTTCATCTTTCCATTACTGACATCCGGTATCTATCTGGCATGGCGAGGCGAGCTGAAAAAACTCTTCACCCGTCAGATGGGACTTGGCCTGCTTGCCATGATCGGGATTCTCCTCGCATGGGTGGCCGGCGTCATGCTCGCTGAAGGCCCGGACTTTCTCCTGAATACAGTCCTCGGCAAGCACGTTATCCAACGCGCCACAAGAACATTCCACCATCGTGAATCTTTCTATTACTACCTCATAGCATTCCCGCTGGCATGGCTGCCATGGACATTGTTCCTGTTCGTCGCGCCCATAAAGAAATACTTTTCCATCAAGATGTGGGGAGAACTGTGGACCGTCCGAAAACAGGCTGGTCCTCGGGCCTTCCTGTGGATCATGTTCGCCGCAACTTTCATTTTCCTGTCGAGCCTGAGTGGCAAGGTACTCATTTACATCCTGCCCATGTTCGCGCCACTAGCCATCCTGACAAGCGTGGCCATGCACTCTATGGATGAAGCCCGTACTAACCGACTCTGGACACTCGTTGGCGGGCTCTGGGCGGTATTTGGCATCGGGTTGATTCTGGCCGGCGACTTGTTGCCCTTCGCAGTCCCCATCCGGGGCATGGGCATTGCCGCGACCCTCTTGCTCGCCGGTGGTGCAGCCATTTTCCTGATGCGCAAATACGGCAACAAGGCCGCACTCCTCACGACCGCACTCGCCATGATCATCTGGCTCTATCCTGTCGGGCTCATGGTTGCTCCGTCTCTGGACAACGGTATGAGCACCAAGCGGCAGGCCGAAATCATGAGTGAATACATGGACAGAGGCTACGCCCCTTACGCGCTCAAAATATACTCCGGCATCTTCACGTACTATGCCGAGCACAATTTCAGGGAAACCAACCATCTGCCAGAATTCATCGAATGGACAGAAAACGAAGACAAGGTTGTGCTCGCCATACGTGAACGACATTGGAATAAATGGAAAGATCAGCTCCCGGCCTTTCACATAGTGGATCGACAGTCCATTGCCGGAATGATTTATCTGGTTGCCATCAAGGGATAATCGCGTCCCATGGCTTCGATGGGATTAGACAAAGTCTAGACATTCCACTATAATCATTTATTAGTCATGGGTAAAAAAACACTCTTCATACTCTTTGCCATTTTAGTCGCTTCCACCACCGGATGTGCCGTCTATCCCGCTGTGCAAGTCGCAGGCGGTGCAATGACCGGATATGATGCTGCCATGTTGGCCGACGAATACATCCCCCGTGGACATGTTGAAGGCGGCGGATTGACAGTCAATCAGGACAAAATGCTCCAGCGCAGACTGCGCGAACGGTTACGAATCAACGGTATGAACGTGTCTGCCCATGTCATCAATGCCAAGGCCTATCTCGTCGGGCAGATATCAGATCGCGCTCGTGCAGACTACGCCATTCAGACAGCATCCACAGTGCAGGGTATTAAAACCATTACCTGCAAATTCTATCCACTCACCACACGCCGAGAAGCCCGAAAAGATCAACGGATTCACGCAGAACTCGCAGAACAATTCAAGAAGACCCTCCGCTTGCGAGGTGCTGATCTACGTGTGGAAGTCATTCGCTCACAGGCCATTCTTCTTGGTAAAGCACAGAACTATTCACAAAAGACCGCTGCCGTGGCCATTGCTTCGGAAATTGGCGACATCACTCAGGTAATCGATTACATCGCCGTGGATGAGCCTGTTGCCGAAGGTGACGAAGTCGCAAGCAAGTAAGTAAATAATATGGAAGGGATGCCTCCGGCGGCTTAAGAACCTTTTGAAAAAGGTTCTTAAGAATCTCCAAAACTTTTTGACGCGCCTTCGGCGAGGTCATCCTTAGTATTATTCTTATTCACTACTATAAATATCTTTCACTTCTTTTCGTATTGGTACAGATTCGAACGAAACGAGCGATAAAACGTTGTGGAGTGTCCAGAGAACCTTTTTTAAAAGATTCTCTGCCCCCTCGATAGGGCAACAAAAAGCCCCTGTCTCACATGAGACAGGGGCTTTTTGTTATTCACTGTAATCGCTTGTTAGCAACTGGCGCAATCGAAGATACGATCGAAGGTCTTGAGCACTTCGAGTCCGTCTTCACCAGTGATGGGCACCGGGGTCCCGTTACGCAAAGCGGTCAAGAACTGAGTCAATTCCTCTTTGACAGGCTCACGGAACATGAGCGGCCATTCGCGAACGGAATAGGATTTATCGTAGGTGGAGAAAGCCGAATATTCCTTGACTTCCTGCGTAATCAAATTGGCTTGAATGTACTTGGATTCGCAGGCAACACTGATCTTGCGGCCCTTATATGGAGTCACCCAGTTCGTGGTGATATTGGCGAGTACACCGTTTTCCATCTCGGCAGTAATAAGCGCGGAATCCTCATGCTTACCAATGGAGGTGGAAGACACTGCGTAGACGGACTTGAATTCGGAACCGGTCAGGAAACGAATAAGGTCGATGTCATGAGAACCAAGGTCCTTAATAACGCCCACGTCCTGAATGCGCGGCGGATATGGTCCGACACGTTCGATCTGAATGGAAATAACATCGTCACCGATCAATTCCTTGACGCGCTCGACTGCCGGGTTGAAACGCTCGACATGCCCGACCATAAGAGCAACGCCCTTTTCCTTGGCCTTGGCAACAAGATCCTCACCCTCAGAAGCAGAAACAGCCAACGGCTTCTCGATGATGACGTTGATGCTCTTGTCCATGATCTTCAGCCCGGTCTCGTGATGCAGGCTGGTGGGAACGCACACGGACATGGCATCCAGTTCGTTTTCCAACAACTCATCAAGACTGGCAAAAGTCTTTACACCGAACTGGGCAGCGACTTCTTCGCGAGCCTTTTCGTCGACATCAACAACACCAACCACTTCCACATCTGCCATTTCGGTATAGTTGCGCAGATGGACACGCCCCATCCAACCCAACCCGACAACGCCTACTTTCAACATATATATATCCTCGTTCAGAGTTTCATGTTTGCGAATGCTATCTACAGGGCAAATCCCCCCATTGCAACCCCGACGGGCCGATTATACACGCTTCCCTTGCCCAGAAAGGCCGCATGAGATAGTAAACACGCATGCAAACAGGAAATCCAACCGGACCTATCTGGTTCAACGTCGGCGAAGCGTCAGGCGATCTTCACGGCGCGGAACTCATCAAACGACTTAAGGAAGTAACCCCCGATGCCACCTTCACCGGCATGGGTGGTCCTGCCATGGAAGCCGAAGGGTTGGATGTACGCTATTCCATGAAACTCATCTCACTGGTGGGTATCACAGAAATCCTCGGCGGATTGACGCGAATCCTCAAACTACTTGGCGAGATCAAACGGGAACTCATCAAGGTACGTCCTCGTGCCATCATTCTGGTGGACTGTCCCGAGTTCAATTTCCGTATTGCCAAAATGGCGTACAAACTTGGAATTCCGGTTTATTACTATATCAGTCCGCAAATCTGGGCATGGCGTTCAGGTCGCGCCAATTTTCTGCGCAAATACGTGCGCAAGGTTATCTGCATCCTGCCGTTTGAAAAACAGTTCTATAAGAAATACGACATGGATGTAGATTATGTAGGCCATCCACTCATGGATGTACTTCCATTGAGCGAACTCGACAATATTCCGGTTGATGAAAATCGAATAGGATTACTCCCTGGTTCTCGGAACAAGGAAGTCAGCACCCTGTTGCCAGAATTTGCCAAGGCAGCCAAGCTTTTGCAAAAGGCTCACCCCAACCTGCATTACGTCATGGTGCGTGCACCAGGAATGGAAAAAGAACGCCTCCTTAAACAGTGGCCCGACGACATTCCGGTGGAAATTGTTGAACCTGACACTCGGTACAAGACATTTCGGTCCTGTAAGTGTATCATGGCTGCATCCGGCACGGTCACTCTGGAAACAGCGCTCATCGGCACTCCGGTATTAGTGGCCTACAAGGTTTCTATCATATCCGAAATAGTCGCCAGACTGCTCGTGAATGTTGACTATATTTCATTGCCCAACCTTATCGCGGGGCACGAAATCTACCCGGAATTTATGCAAAAAGACGCGTGCGCCGACACACTCGCACTCGCAGTCAGTCGATGGTTGGACGACTCAACGGAATACGACCGCGTCAAACACGAACTGATCAAACTCCGCACCATGGTCGGAGAACCTGGCGCTCCATTGCGCGCAGCACGAGTCATCATGGACGACTTGGCCGAACTTGGCCGCTAGACTCGACATTCTTTCAATTTTTCTACTCACTGGCAGGCATCATGAACCGATTTGATTTTCCCCAAATACTCCCTCCCAGCAGGCCCTTGTTGCCCGCATTTACAGAACATTTTTCCGGCTGGCATCTCGGCATGGGACTGCCTGAAACATTGCTCGGCCTCCTGCCAGGTCTCTTTCAACTCGCCAGACGTGACCCTGAATGTAAAAATATCACCATGGGCATGGCCCTTTGGGGAACACAAGCCCATCCGCTCACCCCGGGTATGGGCACATGGGGCATCAAAAGCCTCAACATGGGCCTCAAACTCGGCCCGGCTTTCACCCGCATATTGCTGCTGACTGCCAAACTCCCTAAATTGGGTGAAGCCCCCAACGAGACTGAGGATGATACGGAGTACAAAGCCGAAGTTGAAGCCATGGACACGTGGCATGCTCTCGCCCGACAGGATGACAGAAAGCTGATTCTGCGTTTTCTCACCGTTGCTCTTGGTGACTCAAACAAGGGTCTCTCCTGGCTCCAACATGTTTGGCAAGATCTCATTCATCTGGGCAAGCCGGAGATTCCCAAGGCTGCCTTGGATATGGTTGAATGGACCGACTCGACCCAGCCACTCAAGGAACGGATGGAAGCGGAGTGGGCATTTCATTGTCTCACGCCTGAAAAAGCCCTGCCCATCATTGAAGAACTTGACCCCTCACTTTGGGGACTGTGGCGAGCGTATGCCGGAGGAGAACTCCTTCTGCGCATGGGCAAAAAAGGTGAAGCCAAAGGCATATTAGCTGCACTGTGGAAAGCAATCCCATGGCATGTGAACCTCACCCTCAAACTTCATGAGATTTTCAAAGCCCCACCGATAGGCGAAATCGAAGATACCGCCGACGTCACGATTCTCGTGTATTCTTGGAACAAGGCAGAATTGCTGGCAGAAACACTGCGCAGCCTGCTGGACAGCGATATCGGACAAGCCAAAGTCGTTGCTCTAGACAATGGCTCTGATGATGCAACAGGCGATGTCCTGCTCAAAGCTCAGAAAGAATTCGGTGCTGATCGGTTCAGGGTGGAAACGCTCCCTGTCAACGTTGGTGCACCAGCCGCACGCAACTGGTTGCTCGCACTGCCGGAAGTCAAGGCCTCAAAATGGGCGGCATTCCTGGATGACGACATCATCCTTCCAAAGGACTGGCTTCTGCGGTTACTTGGACCAGCCCAGAGCCGGGACAACATAGGGGCTGTCGGGTGCCGTATCACCGCCGCGGTTCCGCCGTATGGCCTGCAGTCAGCCGACTACAACCTTTTCCCGGTCCCGCCGAACGATCCCAAAGCGGACATGGTGCCTCACAGAGTGCTGGTTTTTGACAACTGCGCAGGGTCACTCGATTCCGGGTTATTCACTTACACTCGCCCTTGTCTGTCTGTGTCTGGCTGCTGTCACATGATCAACACTCGTTCCATCGAAAAAGTCGGTGAATTCGATCTGCGGTACACTCCATCCCAGTTTGACGACTTGGATAGAGACATCCGTTCAAGCTTGGCCGGTATGCCTGCCCTATTTATAGGAGGGCTTGCTATCAAGCATGTCCAACACTCCAGTTTGGCCAAATCCAAAGATACCAAACAGATTGGTCAGGTCATGGGCAACAAGCTCAAACTCGACACCAAATATACGGATGAAGAACTCATTCGTCTGGGACAGGAAAATCAACAATGGTCATGGAACGATCTTGAAAAGAAATGTGACTTCCTTGTTGACCGCCTTGGCCTGAACACCTAGTTCTTTCTCACCAATACGGGGAGAGAACCATCATGGAAGACGTACGAGTATACGGTGATTTTCATCGGATCACGCCGGAAATATATGAACAGATCAAGGATTCCAACCCATTTGATCAGGTGGAATACGATGGGGACGTGCTGCGTGTAGATCACGAAGGACGCTACCTCATGATTGACGACTTCATCGAAGCCATCCGCGACCTTTTGCCGGAAAACGGATACGGGCATGTGGAATATATCGACCAACTCGACTGGGTTGTCACTCGGTACACAATCAAACCCGGAAAGATCGAAGAAAAAATCGTTCGGATAGACAACGTGGTCGATGCCCACCAACGAAATTACGGACTCTAAAAAAAAGGCTGATTCGCACTGAATCAGCCTTTTTCATTCTCTCAAAACCTTTCGTTACATAAACGAACTCCACAGCATCTTGGTTCCCACGATGAGAAGCAGGATTGCAAAGATTCGCTTGAGCTTGTCCACTGGCAGACTGTGGGCAAGCTTAGCCCCGAGCGGTGCGGTCAAGACGCTCATGGAAATAATACCAAGGAATGCCGGAATATAAATATACCCGAAATGCGGACCGGGAATACCTTCGACGTTCCATCCATTGATGATAAAGCCAGTTGTCCCGGACAAGGCGATGGGCAAACCGACCGCAGCAGCAGTGGCGATGGCCGTGTGCATGGTCTGGTTGCACCATGACAAGAACGGAACCGTCAATGTCCCGCCACCAATACCAACCAATGCTGAAAAGATACCGATACCGTTACCCACGGCAAACGTTCCTGCCTGCCCCGGCAGTTCACGAGCACTCTTGGGCTTAATGCCCAACAGCATCTGACTCGCTACATAATACAAGAAAAAGCCAAAAAAGGCCTTAAGGAATCCGGTCGGCAAAAGTGCCGCGACCCAAGCTCCAAGGTAGGTACCGACGATGATGCCAGGAACAAGGCGCCAAAATGCGGTATAATTGATTGCCCCGCGCTTATGATGGGCACGCATGCTTGAAAGTGACGTAAAAATGATGGTCGCCAACGATGTACCAAGTGCCACATGCTGGATGTGAACATCCGGGAAACTCTGCAGTTCAAACGCAATATTGAGCATGGGCACGATAACCAATCCGCCACCGATACCCAGCAACCCTGCCAATACCCCGGCAAACGCACCGAGGACGATATACAATAAATAGGTTGTGATCATGCTGTCCTTATTCCATTCGCATCCATACGTTCTTGATAGAACGCAATGCTGCCCGGTTTGAAAATAAAGGGGAAATGGCAGGGACAAGACAATGCTCATCCCAAACCATCAGAGACTTCTAAAACAAGACATTTATATCAATGGATTTGATATCCTTGCTCCCAGTCAGGATCATTGCTCCCGAAAGCTGAGCCTTAAGCGTATCGAAATATTTCTCTACGCCCTCTTCCAAGCCACCCATAGCGGCTACGGCAACAGGCCGACCAACCATGACGGCGTCGGCTCCAAGCGCGATCATTTTAAGGACATCTACGCCTGTTCGAATACCGCCATCAACAATCACTGCGAGCTTGCCCTTGACCGGCTCGGACACTTCATGGATGACCTCAGCTGTTCCAGGGGCGTGGTCAAGTACACGGCCACCATGGTTGGAAACCACAATGCCGTCAGCGCCGACTTCAGCGGCCAACTCAGCTTCATCAGGAGTCATGATGCCTTTCAATATGAATTTGGCGTCCCAACTATGCACTTTATCGATAATTTTCTTTAATTCGGAAGCCGGTTTGGGAGACACAGGACGTCCCATCTGACGAAGCGTGATCAACCCCGCTGCATCCACATCCATACCAAATGTGGTACATCCGGTTGCACGAGCCAATTCCAATTTCTCGTCCAGCTCGTCGCCTTCCCACGGTTTGATAAAGGGGATACCATATCCACCGTTCTTGACGATGGCAGCGAATCCGGCCTCATGTACATAAGGAGGTACCCCATCACCGGTACATCCAACAACACCTGCCTTTTTACTCCCGCTGACCACGGCTTCGGCATACGCATCTTCACTGATACCGCCACCCATGTTGAAGGACACACCACCAATAGGAGCGGCCATCACAGGCAAGGAAAGATCATAGCCCAGCACGGATGCGGAAGTGTCAGGTTCGGTCACATCATGCAAAAGACGCATGTTCAACCGGATTTCAGCCAAAGCTTCATAGTTGCTTTTAAACGAAGACCCGGTCCCGAGACCGCCCATTCCCGGCACCTCACCGACACACGCCTTGCCATCACAAACCTTACACACACGACAGTAGCCTTTCATCAGCTCACGTGCTTTATCGCGAATCTCTTTCATTTTTATCTCCTTGATATATTGATAGAAAATACAATACTTTCTGTAGAAGCGAGATGTTCTCGCATGGCCCTTTCAGCCTGCATGGCATGTCCGTTTTTGACAGCCTCGACAATGGCCCGGTGCGCCCTGACTGATGCCTGCTGGCGTTCTAAAGACTGCACCTCTTCCGCACGGCTTTTGGCAAACCCTTCATGGAGAACCATAACCATTTCCTTGAGCACGGGATTTCCCGAAGCCTCGGCCAGCAGTTGATGAAATTTATGATCATAACCGGCACCGGACTCCCCCCGACGAACAGCGTCTTCCTGATCCGTCAACGTATCTTCAAGGCGGGTCAATTGATCCGGTGAAGCATTCACAGCAGCCAAGGCTGCAATCTCTGGCTCCAGCATCTTTCGAACTTCAAACACATCTCGCAAATCGTGCTGCCCGGAAAGCACGATGTCGAACAAAGAACCATCGTCATCTCGGCTTTCACTGACAAATGTTCCGGCACCTTGACGACTTTCCAACACACCGGACTCGGCCAGAATCTTAATCCCTTCCCGAACCGTAGTCCGAGACACACCAAACTCCTCCGCAAGTTTTCGCTCGGCGGGGAGTCTATCACCGGGTATCAACGTCCCGTGACTGATCATTTCTCTGATCTGCCTTACAATTTCATCTGATATGGATTTTTTGTTGACTGGCTTGACGTCCATAAGCTCCTCTCTAATTGGTTGGACCAATAATCCAATTAGACCACAATCCAATGGTCGTCAATCCTACAGAGCTATTTTCTGGAGAAAAAGAAAAGAAATCACAAGCCAGCGCATGAGCATAAAGACATTTTATACTGAAAAATCAAGCCCTACGTAATGTATGCAACGTTATCTCCGGGCAGGTCCCAAGTCGCATAGGCGGTCCCCAATATCCAGTGCCGGTATTGACATACAGCACGGTGTCGTCATGAAGATACAAACCCCGTACATATTTCTGAAAGAGATGAATCATGAAATTGTACGGGAAATACTGCCCTCCATGGGTATGCCCAGACAACTGGACGTCATATCCAGCCTTGGCTGCATCAAACACCGAGTTTGGTTGATGTGCCAACAAGATGGACACGTCATGCGCCGGAGCATCCTTGCGGGCCAATGCAGGAGACGAAACATGACTCGGCTCGAATCGATATCCATTGATATCGGGGACACCAGCTAAAAGGACCCTGCCTTTGCCTGTATCAATAAGCGCATGCTCATTGACCAGAGGCTTAATGCCGAGCCGTTTCGTTTCAGCCAGCCATTCGTGAACGCCTGAATAATATTCATGATTACCGGTACAGAACCAGACTCCATATGGAGCCGAAAAATCAGCCATTGGCTGAATATCATCCTTAAGACCATCGACAGACCCATCAACCAAATCACCTGTGTGCACAATGACGTCTGCACCAAGCTTGTTGACCTCGTCCACGACCATGCGCGCCCAATCGGCACGGATGGTAGGGCCAATATGGGTGTCTGAAATCTGGGCAATGGTGAAACCATCAAGACCAGACGGGAGATCAGCGACAGGAAGTGCATTTCGTACAACCTGAGGCTTGCTTCGCGCAGTAAACACTGCAAATCCCGTCAAAGGAAGCGCTGTAGCGAAGAACACTCCGTTGGACGCGTTCAGCAGAAAACGACGACGTTGGACATTAGGTTCAATAAAATAGGGACGCCTGCTTCGTTTGCCGAACACTTTCTTAAAACCAGATGCAAACGCTCCGATCAAGCGGGGAATATCTCTGACAAGCATGAAGAATATAAGGATGGAAATAAACCCAAAGAATGTGAACCCCACCCAGTCTATAGAATCGCAGGCAAGGCACTCATACTGTTCAGTACGTTGAAGAAACCACGTTATACGATGGCCGAATAAAAGCGTAGCCAGAGCCAACCACAAAGTGATTTTCCGTTTGCGACCAACTGGCAGGGGCTCAATAAGCCGCCATCCGAGATAAAGCACTATCAAGGTAATGACGGTCAGGACAATAACGACCCAATACATCATAATGGTACTCACTCCAGTAATTTCTTATAGTTGACATGGGACACATTTCATCAATTGTCAAATTATCAAAGAGATCAGCGGAGATATATCTGATCTTACCTTCATACCAAAGGGTCTAGTTTAAATGCCATGGATAAGCCTGACTCCCCCAAAAAACACAGCGATACGGTCGTGATTCCGCGAAATCACCACGACTCGACAATCAAAACTCGTGCCATAAAAACATGGATAAAATCACAATAAATCATTTGACAACGAGTTGACCTTAGAGCCTTGGGAGTTTATCGAAAACCGGGAAAAAACCACAAATATAATGTTCTTTTCCCTGTGGAATTCGCCCTTTTGTGACTTCCCAACCGGCAAGCCTTGTGCTAATTCACTTTGACCTTGAGGGAAGCAAATTCTTCCACCTGCCTCCTCTCTCCCTCCTGTCGAAAACCGATTCCCCCGAAATTGAAAAATATTTTTTCTAAACTTAATCTAAAAAAAAGTTAAAGATTTCGCGCTTAGTTTCTTTCACTACATGTGGAAAACTTTTCTATAATAGCATTAATCAACGATAAACACTCAATTCTAAGTATATCCAGCAGAGTAACCAAAAACTTTTCAGATACCCCCTGTACAAAATTCCTCGGTTGGGATATCTTTTCCATCACGTGCCAGCGACATTTTTTTCATCGAAATACGCCTGTGCATGAGCAGGATTTACACCCTGAATGAGGGTGCCTGTAAACACTGTACTTTCTGTCACGCAGACCTGTTATTAAGCTGCAAGGGAATAGCAAAAATGGCTACAAATGAGCCCTCCGGGGTTTGGAATTACGTTCGAGGCTTTGAAAACCTGAGTTTGTGCGACTGGCCGGGACGGGCCACGTGCATCATTTTTTTGGGAGGATGCAACCTGCACTGCCCAACATGCCACAACTTCGAACTTGCTTGGGACATGATGTCCCTCCCGGCTATTGATCCGGCCCATATCAAAGCCTACCTCAGAGATCGTGCTGGATGGCTCGATGGCGTGACTGTCACAGGCGGAGAACCGACAACTGTTTCCGGCGTTGGAGAACTGTTATGGGAACTCAAAAAATACAACCTGCCTATTAAAATGGACACCAACGGCATGCGCCCCGAGGTTGTGCAGGAGTTGCTGCACAGCAAACTCGTTGACACCTTTGCCGTGGATGTCAAAGGGCCATGGGCCAAATACCCTTCCCTGACCGGTCACGCCGTGTCCGAGATCGCTGCGCAAGCTAACATGCAGCGTATCTTTGAAATGGCCGAAGCAACGACCGATTCTTTTTATTTCCGTTGCACACAGGTTCCCGGCCTGACTGAGGCCGACCTTGATGTTGCGCGAGGCTATCTGCCGCAAGGATATGAGTTGACTATTCAGAAATTTGTGCCCCCCAGGAGGAAGCAAGAGCATGCCAAGCCAAATCATGAAGAGAGACGGCCGGTTGGAGACGTGGTCATCTGATCGCATCGCCCAAGCCATTTTCAAAGCCCTTGGTGCCAGCGGCATTAAGGACCCGATTCTCTCCAAACGCCTTGCCAAGAAAGTTGAGCAAAAACTCAGCCATATGGATATCCCCGAGCAGGAGCATGTCCAGAATATGGTTGAACAGGTTCTTATGGAGTCCCGTCAATATGAGATAGCCAAAAAGTATATTCTTTACCGCGAACAGCGTCGTCAGCTTCGCAGTGAAAAAGAAGCTTATCTCAATATCAAGGATGTCATTGACTCATATCTTGATCAGGCAGACTGGCGCGTCAACGAAAACGCCAACATGACCCACTCTTTTCAGGGTCTCATGCTTCACCTGTCCGGCACGGTTCAGGCGCGGTATGCACTGGAAAAATATCCTGAGGAAATCCGTCTGGCCCATGAGCACGGCTATTTCCATATACATGATCTTTCCTTCGGTCTGGCTGGATACTGCGCTGGTTGGTCTCTCCGCGACCTCCTCCTTGAAGGCTTCAACCTTGAAGGCCGTGCTTCTGCCGGTCCGGCCAAGCATTTTGACACCGCTCTCGGCCAAATGAACAACTTTCTCGGCACATTGCAAAATGAATGGGCTGGCGCACAGGCATTCAACAATGTCGACACGTACCTTGCTCCCTACATCAGGGAAGACGGACTGGATTACAAACAGGTTCGCCAATGCATGCAGAAGTTTGTATTCAACTTGAACACCACTTCCCGCTGGGGAGGACAGTCACCGTTTACCAACCTTTCTTTCGATCTGGTGGCCCCCAAACATATCGCTTCCGAACCAATCATCATTGGCGGGAAATATGACGACGAGTTAACCTACGGCGATTTCCAGAAAGAGATGGATATGATCAACCAAGCATACATTGAGGTTATGCTTGAAGGCGATCACCACGACCGCATATTCTCTTTCCCGATTCCGACGTACAACGTCACCGAAGATTTCCCATGGGAATCGGAAATCGGCGAATCCCTCATGAAGCTGACCGCCAAATATGGTGTGCCGTACTTTCAGAACTTCATCAGCTCGGACCTCAACCCTGAAGATGTCCGCTCCATGTGCTGCCGTCTCCAGATGGACTTACGAGAATTGCGCACCAAGACCGGCGGACTGTTCGGAGCAGGAGATCTCACCGGTTCCATCGGTGTTGTCACACTGAACTTGCCCAAACTCGCCTATCTGGCGCAGTCGGAAGACGACTTCCTTGATCTGGTCGAAGAGTATGCCGAGTTGGCCAAAGATTCCCTTGAATACAAGCGTAAGGTTATCAACGGCAATCTTGAAGCCGGCATGTTCCCGTGGTCTAAACGGTATCTCAAGAATGGTTACAAAGGCCACTTTTCCACCATCGGCCTGCTTGGTGGGCATGAAGCCTGTCTGAATCTCATCGGCAAGGGCATTGAGACCGAAGGCGGCGTCCGACTGATGCGTCGCACCCTGAATCATCTTCGTCGTATCACTTCCCGGTTTCAGAAAGAAACAGGCTCTCTGTACAACCTTGAAGCCACGCCAGCCGAAGGCACCAGCTACAGGTTGGCTAAGATCGACAAATCTTTGTACGCCGACATTCAGGCACAGGGAAATGGCACTCCGTACTACACCAACTCGACGCAGTTGCCTGTAGGCATCTCTGAAGATGTGCTGTACGCACTGGAACACCAGAATCAGCTCCAACCGCTCTATACCGGCGGCACGGTGTTCCACACCTTCCTTGGCGAAGCGGTTCCCGATCCCAAGGCGCTCAAAAACTTCATTCTGAAAGCGTTTACCAAGACCAAGATTCCTTACGTCTCGGTCACGCCGACCTTCTCCATTTGCAAAGAGCACGGTTATATTCTGGGCGAGCACTTTGAATGCCCGACCTGCGGTGCAGAAGCAGAAGTGTACACCCGCATAGTCGGCTATTATCGTCCGGTTTCCCGTTGGAACAAAGGGAAGCAGGCTGAATACACTGACCGCGTGGTATTCAGCGATTGTTTGTGTAATTAAAAGAAAAGTATTTCTTGAGCCTGATTGAGGAGTTGGGCTTGAGGATAGTGGAATGTAAGGCCTCTGTCCCCTCCCGGGCAGGGGCCTTGCACATTTGGAAATTCGCTTCGAGCAGCGAGCCTGAAGAAGTCGGGGTTTAAACCCCGACGGGAAATAAGAAGTAAGGATAGCCGCTTCCATGCGGCCTTTTTCTTTGAAGATGCGCCTTCGGCGAGAGTCATTGTTGGGTGCTGAAGCACCCAACGTTTTCCATGCCCTGCCGGGCGGGCCTTCTTTTTTGGCCGCCCCCAAAAAAGAAGCAAAAAAGGTCGCTTGCACTAGTTTGGCCGCCCCCATGATCGGCGGCAAGAATCTGATCCAATCGAGTCGGCTCCCCCCTATTAAAAGTATAAGCTTTGCCCCTCTCGTTATCCCTCAGTTTAAGATAAATTACCTGATCCCCTAACGAGAGCCGCCTCCTTCGATTGGTCAGCTTCTAAACCGCCGATCAAGGGCTGAGTTCAGTCTTCGTCTGGTTGGATGAAAGAAAAAAGAAATCGTCTTCGAAAGGAGAACGGTGTTGGGGTGCTGAAGCACCCCAAGGCCCTTTATGGATAACGAAGAGCCTTAATCAAAATGGGTATCTTCACCGAGAACAAATTTACAGCGATGAAAATTAAAAATTATGTATTGTTACCGAAATACCTAAAATCAAAAAGGACCATTTACACCAAGAAAACCCTTACAGCGACAGACAATTGATAGCGGACCTTAGAGCCTGTCCAGCGCGGCGTAACGGAGCCCGACCGAGTCTGTACCACAGACTTAATCCTGTCGGGCAATAAAGCCGCGTACAGGCTCTTGGGTTCGCTATCAGGCGCACACCGAAAAAGCGTTTTTTGCCTCCTTTTTTTCGCCTCAAAAAAAGCAGATCGCCGTAAAGGCGAAACCTTTACAACAATTCCGTTTGCATTTTCACTGCGGATGCACGCAACGCCCACCAAAAAAGAAGTCCCTCTTTTCTCTTTCCTCATTGTTTTTCCTCTCCGTCAGCAGCTAACTTTTCCAAAAATTGTTGATATTTATCGAAGAGCCTAAAATCAAAAAGAATCACCTACAACGAGAAGCCCCTTACAGCGACGAATAATTGATAGCGAACCTTAGAGCCTGTCCCGCGCGGCGAAACGTAGCCCGACCGAGTCTGTACCACAGACAATCCTGTCGGGCAGAGAAGCCGCGTACAGGCTCTTAGGTTCGCTATCAGGCTCACACCGAAAAGGCGTTTTTTGCCTCCTTTTTTTCGCCTCAAAAAAAGCAGGTCGCCGTAAAGGCGAAACCTTTGTAACAATGCCGTTTGCATTTTCACTGCGGATGCACGCAACGCCCACCCAAAGAAGAGAAATGCCCAATCAACCAAAGACTGATTGGGAAAACCGAAAAAGAAACTATCGCAAGGTATCCCTTGCCCCAAAAAAGCAAAATTGCTACCCCACAAACTTATGAGCTACCTCAAAGAATTCAAGGCTGCGGCCTCACGAACAAAGAAACTGAATCTTGGTGAATTTGCCGTTGCCGAAACGCCCTTCCCCATTGATCAGACTATCCTCAATGCAGTGGAAGAAACCGGACACATCCCCTTTGCCGAACGAGCAGGCAAGGCCATGTCTGTAAACTTCGGAATGTTCCACATGTTGACCAAGAAATTTCACATTCCCGGTGGCGTTATCACCATGGGTAATGTGTCAGTCAACGGCGAAATGCGCCTTCCGGTCACACTGATAGATTTCAAGAAAATGATCGAAAACAAAACCGGTGAAGAAGAGATGGGGGTCTATCATCTTTGGACAACGCTTCCCGGCGGTGTCATCCTTGACCACGTGATGCCATCCGCGCTGCACAAAGATGGCATCATCAATGTCAATGAAGCTATTCCAGCCGAACGCTTTCTGCATGGACAAGCCGACGAACTACCACACGGCCTTACCTATCACCCAATGATCTTGGGCCTTGAATTCTTCATAGCCTCAGAAACCATAGACCGTGAAGCCATGGAATATCTCATGGGTGAAAAATTCCCGAAACAATACGAATAATCAACGCCGACTAATCCATTAATTCACGCAACCACACCTGAAAAGACGGTTCTACCTCATCCGGTATCCGGGCCAAATCTGGGCGAGTACGGACATAAATAACCTTGACAGTTTTACCGGGTCGATATTTCTGCCACATACTATTAGGCAATCGAGCTGATGCGATCCGAGCAAACCCGTCAGGATCAACGTATTTGTACTCGACTATAAGCCGAGCGTCAGGCATACCACCCGTCTCGTCACTGCTGACAGCAAGCACCAGACCGGAGGTCAACTCCTCGCCGTACAGTCGAGCTCGTTCCTCACGCAGAATATCGTAAGGAATGGAATAAAACGCCCAAACAAGGCAGCCGATCACAATTGTTCCAAAAAGATATCGAACAAACCGCTGCATGGGAGTACGTTTAATAGGGTTGGAAAGATAAACCATGCCATACGATACATGGTGGCACGCAGGGCGGCAAGTGCGTGAAAAAGATACTGTAAACGCACTCCAGCTCTTGCCAATCTCTGGACTCCAGCGTATTTTACTTGAAGAGAGAACCGACTCTTGAACATAAGAAGAATAGACTATGAACTGTAATATCGCTGAAATAGAAAAGAGCATCATCCGCATGACTGCCGTTGTCCGTCATGAACAAGCTCAATGGACCGCAAAAAGCTTCGGTCAAACAACCGATCCGAAGCTGCGCCCCCGGGGATGGTGGGTTCTGGCATGTGGAGAACCGTTGGATGGAAATTCCTTTGACAATAGGGAAAAATCCAGAGAACGACTGCTTGAAGCCATTGACCAGACAGGAGTCATACTGCCGGAAAATATCTGGGTATGGGACGAAAAAGGCGTAGCGCAACTTGTTATCACATCTGTGCCGAGTCTGGAACGAGCACAGGCACTTGCCGAACGATTACGCCGCAAAGGATTGACCATACGAGTCAAGCGAGAAACATTTTAATCCACAAAAAAAGCCCCCGCATCAAGCAGGGGCTTTTTTTGTTTGCGAAGCAACAGATTAAACGTCGTGGTCCGGCAAATATGGAGTCAGTTCGGAAACCGCTTCAAACAGGAAGTGATCCACGAGAAAGCAAAACATATGTCCAGCCGCAATGTGAATTTCCTGGATAATGGCAGTCTCTCCAGAGGGCACTGTGACCAAAAAATCTGATACGGAAGCTATTTCCGCCCCACTCTGCCCTGTCAGGCCCACAGTAACAATATCATTCCGCTTGGCTTCACGCATAGCGCGAATAACATTGGTACTTGTCCCGGAAGTGGAAAACCCAACCAGCATGTCACCGGGACGTCCCAAAGCAAGCAACTGTTTGGAAAAAACTTCATCAAAACTGTAGTCATTGGCAATGGCCGTCAAAGCCGAAGTGTCTGTCGTCAGGGCCAAACCCGGCAGCGCTGGACGCTCCAACTTTATCCTATTGGTGAGTTCTGCGGCCAGATGCTGACTATCCGCCGCACTGCCGCCATTGCCGCAAAACATGATTTTGCCGCCACCAGCCAGACACACAGCCATTGCACGGGATATCTCGACAACCAGTTCTGCTTTTGTGTCAAAAAAGGCCTTGCGGGCCGCCAACCCTGCGGAAGAGTGATCCATCACTTTTCTCAAAGCTGATTCAGACATATATATTTCCCCTTATTCATTCTTGCAAAGTGTATTGATCGTACAGGAATTCATATAAGGCAGCAATCGAGTGCAGACAAGTCCGGATTTGCCCATTTGAAAAGACTTTTATTCGGACACATTTTGCGTTACAGCCCAACATTGTGCGGTGATTGCTCCGGCCTTCCACCTCGCAGTACCAAACTTCATACGGAAAAAATAAGGCATCAGATATGACTGAATCCAAAGAAAGCACCGTCAGGCTGCTCATTACCTGCCCGGACCAACCGGGTATCGTTGCTGCTGTCAGCGGATATCTTCACAGGAAAAACGCCAATATCATCCACTCGGACCAGCATTCAACAGACCCCGAAGGTGGCCGATTCTTCATGCGCAACGAGTTCTTCCTGCCCGGACTGGACATGGACGGACTGGACGATTTGCGCTGTGAATTCAAAGAGGAAGTCACCAACGGATTTGTCATGGATTGGACCTTGAATCCAATCTGGAAGCCCAAAAAGATGGTTATCTTTTGTTCCAAAGTAGACCACGCCCTCATGGAACTTTTATGGCGCTGGAAACGAGGCGACCTTGAATGTGATATTGCTATGGTCATCTCCAATCACCCGGACCTGAGAGGGGCTATCGAACACTTTGGTGTTCCCTTTCACCACGTCCCGGTCGGCCCTACCCTGCGCGACAAGGTAATGGCTGAAGACACCATGATGGAACTCATGGGAGAAAACGTCGACCTCATAGTCCTCGCTCGCTACATGCAGATCCTGACAGCGGACTTCGCAACAAAATATAGCAAGAAAATCATCAACATTCATCATTCGTTTCTGCCCGCCTTTGTTGGAGCGGACCCTTATCGCAGGGCACACGAGCGCGGTGTGAAACTCATCGGGGCCACAGCCCACTATGTCACGGCACAGTTGGACGAAGGGCCTATCATTGAACAGGACGTAATCCGTGTCACTCACAGTCACGATGTGGATGACCTGAAACGGTTGGGTGGCGACATTGAACGGCATGTCCTTGCACGAGCCGTCAAATGGCACCTTGAAGACCGGGTTATCGTAGACGGTAATAAGACCATCGTCTTTCGTCGTTAATATGACCATAAAAAAGCCCCCGCAGAATGCTGCGGGGGCTTTTTTATGCGATATGCATAGAATAATCATGCGGTCTTTGAGACACCATATTTCGTCAATATCTCAGCGAGTTTGGCAGAAGTATTCGTAGTCGTCTTTGCAACCAGCTCCAGATTGATCAAAACCATGATGTCCACCCGAAAAACAGCCTGCTTCCACAGACCGGTCAACGCCTGTTGCAACTCCGGTTCCAAACTGAGCATGGACATGGAATCAAGCATCTGCTTGGCGGTCTTGGGCTTGAAAAGTAATGTATCCTCACGGGTCACATCGTTCCCGAACAACTGCTTCTTCCTAATTTTTGACATTCCCGCCAAACCATCCACGGTTTGGGCAGAGACACGTCTGGCCCGCCCACTTCGAACCTGAATCTTGCCGCCCTCATCACGCCCTCTTTCCTTGAGCAAATGAATCGTGTGATTTTCCAACAAGAAAAAGAGAAGTTTCTCCAATACAGGAATGGAAAAATCTTTTTTCAACGGCAAAATACCCTTGATCTGACCGGGAACAAACGCCTCCAAAGCTTTGAAAAGATATTCACCGGTCATACCGACGGCAATGGAAGCGCCTACCCCCAGGCCGAGCAATTGATCCAAAATAAATTTAAACTGAGCTTGCTCTAATTTAATCTCTTCCGGGTCTCGTTGTGCCCCTTCTCCAGAATTTTCTTTTTGAGCACGCGCTTCATCGATTCGCTTCTTATACTGCGTCACAAAATCCGTACTCACAGGATCAATGCAAGCAATACGGGCGGCATGAAGCAATTCTCCAGCGGTCAATTGCTTGAACTGGGACAACTCCGACAATCCCTTTGCAAGCATCGCCTGAATGAGCCTAGCTCGCTGCTGTTCTTCGGGCTGTTCCCGGCTGGCAACATAACTCGTCTGTATACGGGTCTTTTCAATAATCTGATCTGTAGGATTGAGCTTGGAAAGGATATCATCAAACAGGAACCGAATAACCAAGAAGGTTCGTTCCTTGGAAATTTCGTATTTGTCACCCTCAAGAATTTCTTTGTGCGCTTCCGCTACCCGACTGGCGATAAACTGTTCAACGAATGCATTCCAGAAGCTCGCGTTCAGTTCATGGTTCTCGATAAGCGAGCTATATTCCTTCAAAGCCTGCTGACCAAAATATCGCAACACAATCTCTTCAAAATTGTCCGTGATCAAAGCCAAACCGTAAACGATTCCCTGAACACATTTGAGCAAAACAGCCTCAATATTCAAAAGCTGTCGTTGCAATTCGGATGACCGTTCTGCATCTCCGGCAATAGCCGCTTTCTCAAAGTGAGCAAGCAAGACTATAAAATCTGCTATGTGGGTATGAATAAACTCATACCCAGGATGACCAATCCGCCCGCATAATAGTTCGACCACACTACTCTGCTGCGCAGTCAGCATGGGATATTCGCTGATGGCACTACTGTTAAGGGCTACTATTTCAAGCAGCATCTCCCGCTCCAGAACCTCTCGCAAGGCGGAACGCTCTTTCAAGCCCCGAAGCCTGCTCTGATATGCGGTCAGCCGTTGCCCTTTATCAGGCCGTTCTTTTCCGCTGGTCGGTGATAATGTCATGATATTCAATAGCCCTCAATCTTCGTTAAATTGGGACAAACCCTAAGCCAACTCTAGGTTTTTTGCAAAATATATTATCTTAAGAAAGCTCGACAAACCATTGGCTATCACACAATTCCCTACTTGACCTTCCCGAGCCGACACGCAATATAAACAGCGTGATCACATGCACCAAATGCGGAGAAAAAAACTCCGACGACACCCTCTATTGCACCAAATGCAAGAAAAAGCTCCAGTCCTCCCACCGGTCCTCGGTGCAAGGACAACAGCAGCCAAAACCGTTGCGGACCTTTCAACATGAAGGCGTCCCGACAGACGCATGGCAATCCATCATGCGCATGGTTGAAGCATGGGGCTACGTACTCGTTCTCGCAGGCGTCGCTGTGGGATGCGCCTACACCAAAACATGGTGGCCCATGTACCCGACAGTAGGATTGCTCGGTCTGCTCTTCTGGTTTCGCCAAGTCTGACACAAAAAAAGCCTCCGTTTTAACAGAGGCTTTCATAACTTACGCAAAATACTTCTTTACTGCTTCGGCGTCTTTTCACCATCTCCCGGCACTTCGCCCTCAACAGGCGCATCCACTTCCAAAGCTCTGCGAAGGTCTTCTTCAAGTAGATCGGGAATGGGACGATCCCAGAATTTTTCGTCCAACTTTTCTTCCACGGTTTTTTCCGAACAACAGACGATTGGCTCAGGGGTCGGACATTCAGATGAAGAAAATCTGACTACACCGCATTTGGACATGGAATCAAATTCATAAGAAAGAGTTCTTGTCAGTGTCAAAAACTCCTTGCCCTGAATCCGAATCTTGTCGTTGGAAATGCCAACCACGAAACGAGCTTCCTGCTTGGCGTAGAACACCGAAAAAAGATAAATATTGTCACGAACCTTGGCCACATAATTGACTTCTAACGGATCCTTGCACAAAGCCCGCGCCAAGACTTCCTTTCCCAAACAAATGTCCATGTCCTCGAATTCCGAGGCCAAGGCAGGTCCAGCAGTCAGTCCCATAAGCACTGTCGCAATGATGGCGAATATGATGCGTCGCATTGTTCGTCCTTATTATCTATCCAAAATCGAGAAACATTTGAAATCCTTCGGGATCACTAGTTTCACATTTTTCCTTGCAGCCACAGCACTGATAATGGCCATCCTTGAGATACCACTCGGCCTTCCACGAGCAATCACAATTGAAATACTCGTACACTGAAGCGTCTACTGCGCCTCGGTACCGGGTGTACCCTTCCTGCTTAATATCATTCTTGAATTTCATTGTCCTTTCTCTGGCTTCAATAGAGGTCACAGCCAGAAAAACCTGTACACCGGCTGACTCTATTTTGCAAAACCCATTCCAAGGCAAAAATTGCCTTGATCAAAGGGTTTACCCTGTTTTTTGGGGAATAAGCAATGAGACGAAAAAGCACACTGCCGCCACGGCAATAATCGCCGCGCCTGAAGTAATATCCAATGAGTAGGACAACCACAGCCCCGCTACAGTAAAAATCGCACTCAGGCTCGTGGCCAACAACATCATCAAAGACAGAGACCGAGTCCGTCGTTCCGCCATAAATGGAGGGATAGTCAAAAGAGCGATGACCAAGATAAGACCGACCACACGAATAATCATGACCACACACAATCCCACCATAACGATAAGCAGGCAATAGAGGAAATCTACGGGAACGCCACGAGAACGAGCAAATTCCTCGTCAAAACTCATGACAAGAAAACCGCGATAAAAGAACACCACCAGCCCGAAAACCACCAAAGCCAATCCGGCCATAAGCCAGAGGTCCTGTCGTGGTACAGCCAGAATGGAACCGAAAAGATAACTCATCAAATCCACATTATATCCGGGAGTCAGATCGAGCAAAATAATACCGAGAGCCATGCCCGACGCCCAGATCACGCCGATGACGGTATCCACACGTTCTCGCGCTCGCAAGGTAACAAGCGCCATGATCATAGCCATGCACACGGTAAACGCCGTTGTCACGGGCAACACGGGCAGACCAAGCAAGAAGGCCAGCCCGACCCCACCGTAGGAAGCATGAGCTATACCGCCGGAAATGAATACCATACGATTGACCACAACCAGTGAACCTATCACGCCACAAATAACACTCGCCAGCAGACCTGCAATCAAAGCGTTTTGCATGAACTCAAAGCCGAGAATATCCATTATGAATCCTCGCCTTTGTCAGAACCATGATCATGACCGTGGGCACCAAGTACTCGGTGGGGCACATGCCCATGGGTAACCAGTTCAACAGGACAGCAATCGTTACCACTGCCGCCATAGGACATCTTGAACATATCGCCGGTGAGGACCGGTGCACTATGAAAATGCAGGGTCTTGTTCACACAGGCGACAGACTTGACCCCTGACGCCAAGGACGAAATATCATGGCTGACCATAATAACGGTCATCTCCTCGTTCAATTCTGCCAATAATTTGAGCAGAGAACTTCTGCTGGCAGAATCCACACTGGCTGTGGGCTCATCCAACAAAAGCAATTCCGGGCGATCCACCAATGCACGAGCGATGAATACACGTTGTTTCTGCCCACCGGACAACCGCGCCAGATTACGGGATTCGAAATCCTGCATATTAACGCGAACAAGAGCCTCACGAGCCTTGTCTTTAGCCTCGCCGGGATGAAACAACCCCGCGATACCGCCGAAACCGGGCTGAACCGTCCCCATACAGACAGCATCCAACACGGTAATGGGAAAAGATTGTGCCACATGGGTATGTTGCGGAAGATAACCGATACGTCCGCCAGCTTCACCGGGAGACGCACCCAAAACACGGATCGAACCCGAATCAGGTTTGAGCAGACCAATCATGAGTTTGAGTAAAGTCGACTTGCCGCCCCCGTTCGGTCCGAGCACGGCCAAATAATCACCGCGCTCAATGCGCAGTGCAACATCTTCGAGAATGGGAACACCGCCTATGGAATAGGTCAGTCCCTCTATTTGAACAACAGGCTCAACCACTTATGACTCCTGAATTATATACTTTCGACGGAGAGAACTCTAGCACAACCCAAGAACTCATGTCACCCATGCCCACATCCACGCAAACACCGGTACGGCAAGAGCCATTATATACAACACCCCGTCGGTTCTCTGGCTCGGCAGACCAATCCGAGTCGTCACGAACCCTGCACACAAGCCTAGGCCTAGACCAGATAAAAAACCGAACAAATGCGCTCCTAGATCCGTTTCTTCACCAGACCCAAGCATGGCAAGCAACCCAAGCCCCGCGCCAAATGGAATAAGTGCTGACCGAATAAAGTCAAACATTCGCTGAACACGCCCTTTGTCTGAAATATACCGGTTGCCTCCCATATAAAATGAAGAAATCGCCGCAAGCAGTCCCGCAGCACCAAAGGTGGCCGTAGAAAACCCTATGGCATTGTGGTGAATGCCGAGCACCATGGAATTAACCAAATTTCCCAGAATCCCCGCACCAAAAGTCAAAAGCCAAGTCAACCCAGCCCCAAGTCTGCGGGAGGCCAACCAGATAAACACTCCGCCGATAATAGCATTACCCGCCACATGCGGACCACTGCCGTGCAAAGTCAACGCAGTCGCCAGTCGCCACCACTCCCCTGAGAGAATGGCCCCGGCATCCGCACTGCCAAGCTTTGTCCACAGGGCGGAATACAAACCCAGACTCGGAAATGTTCTGTTATATACCCAGTAAAAAAGTACAAGCAGAGCCAACGCATACATGGTCGGCTCCAAGCCACTGACAGGTCGCAAGTCTACAAAGGTGACATTCTGCCAATCCGGCTTGTTCTCTTCAAAATAGAGCAGGATCTCACCCTTTGCCCTGTCCACGAACCACTCCTGTACCTGTACAGTATATCCTTCGCCTCGCGATGCAGACAGTCGACGAAGCCTATACGGCACATGCCGAGACGCAAGAATCAATGTCCAGAGTTTTGCTTCGTTATGGGATAACCAAGTCACATCTTCACCACGAATGAATGGAACGAGATCAATCCAAACGGGCCGAAATGCACGGCCAAGGAAACCTGAATTGGCGGGAGAGGAGTGCATGACTTCAGTGTAGGGGAAAAATCGCCTCGCGCAAACCGGTTTCCCGCTTGCGCGGATGGCGTGCGCAATCTATGGTCGCCAAAACACACCGGAGATTCCATGTTACGACGCCTGTCCCTTGCTTTCCTGTCCCTGATTTTCACCCTGCTCCCCACTGTCGCCCAATGCGCGGACCTCGACACAATGATTGGTCAAATGCTCATGGCCGGTTTCCGTGGATATTCTGTAGATAAGGAGAGTCCCATTGTTCAGGATATCCACGACCGACATCTCGGCGGAGTGGTGCTCTTTGATTATGATGTGGAACTCGACAAGCCTGAACGGAACGTTAAAACTCCAGATCAGGTTACAAAACTCAATCGACAACTCCAATCTTTCGCCTCCATCCCGCTCTTTGTTTCCGTGGATCAGGAAGGCGGAAAAGTTCAACGCCTCAAAAGGGAATATGGATTTCATACGACCCCTTCAGCGCAAAACATCTGTGCATCCGGTGAATTCAAAGTACGCACCTCGGGGTACATGGTCGGCTCAACTTTGTCTGCCAACGGATTCAACCTCGACTTTGCTCCCGTGGTAGATGTCAACATCAACCCGAATTCCCCTGCCATCGGCACGATGGAACGAAGCTTTTCTGCTGATCCACAAAAAGTGACACGCTGCGCCGAACTCTTTGCAGGAGAACTGAAACGGAGCGGCATCCTTTCCTGTCTCAAACATTTCCCCGGCCACGGGTCGGCTGGTACGGATAGTCACATGGGCGTGACAGACGTCACCAACACATGGACCAAAGCCGAGCTAATTCCTTATCGGAAACTGATCGCCAAAGGCGTCCCCACGATGATCATGACCGCACACATCTTCAACGCAAACCTTGACCCGAAGTACCCTGCCACCCTGTCGCACAAAATCATCACCGGCATCCTGCGCACGGACCTCGGGTACGACGGAGTGGTCATCACAGACGACATGAACATGAAGGCCATCACCGAACAATTCGGACAGGAAGAAGCCATCCGTCTGGCCATTGAAGCCGGAGCCGATATCTTACTCTTCGGCAATAACCTACGTTACGACCCTGACATCGTAAAAAAAGCCCATGCCGCCATTAAACAGATGGTCAACAAGGGCTCGATTTCGCAACAACGAATCGAACAGTCTTATAAACGGATAATGCGATTAAAAAAAACGTTGAACTAAAATGTCTGATTGATCATGGCCCAGACGTTGGCGCCTTCGCTGCTTCCGGCCACATCCAGACGCAGAACGGAATTAAGAATCATGACGCGCAGTCCTACACCGGCGGACACTTTCATATCGCCATGCAATTCGAGAGGGCTCCAATAAGGGGCCACTCTACCGACTTCGGCAAAAGGAACCACTTCCCACCACTTAAACCAATTGAAAGTTCCGAGCGGATTCCACTTGGGCATGACACGGTATTCAACGGCGTAGTTAATGGCCGCCTTATCGTGAAAACGATAAAACGGATAACCGCGCTGACGGGTGTACCCACCGAGAGCCGCCCCCATGAAATACGGTGAAGCCCCTGTAACGGAACCATTATCGCGTTCATTCCAACTGGGGGTGTCTACAGTCCAAAAATTAAACGCCAACACCTGTTTAGTGAACCATGACGATTCGCCCAATTCCCAGTATTTACTGAAGTCAAACTCAACACCAGTCCACGCGTCACTCTTGCCCGTGTCTACCCCCTGATACAGCCGCACCATGGTTTTGCTGCCTTCAGACGGGTCATAAGTGAAATCGGTATTGTCGTATTCAAGAGTAAACCGAACGCCACCGGTCTCGACACTCCCGTTACTCGGAGTCGACTCCCGATACCAACGATGCCGATAATAAGGCTTGATCTTGAAATAACTGCGCCCGCTTTCTGAGGGATCATAGGTCCCTTTGTACACGCTGCCTTCGGTCAGAAGGCCACGGTTCGTGGTATAGGTATGAATAAGATCATCACCAAACGGCCCCCAAGGCAAAACATAGGTCAACTCTCCCTCAACCCATTGGTCCCAGCCGTGTCCCTTGTAAAAATCCTTTTCACCGGAACTGTTTCCCGATCCGCCAGAGCCGGAAGCATAGGACACCATGTTGTCATAGGAAGAATCGAATCCGTGAACCATGACAAAAAGACGTTTGGCAAAGGGGAGTTGAAAATCCGTCAGGTTGAGATAAATGGCATCGGTCTTATCAAATGTTTTCCACGCGGCACCGCCTACAATAGCCTGTTTCTGCGGCCAGCCACTATACGTTGCGCCAATGCCCAACCCCGCACCAGACGCTTCGGTCTTGAATCCAAACGGAACAACAAGAAGCCGCGGTCCTTCGTGGGGGTCTGAGGTATCCTGCACCATCTTGAAGGCCGTAGCCGATGGCTGCATGCCCGGCATGACCATCACCATACACAGGACAAAAGCTATAACTAAACGTTGAGTCATCAATCCTGTACAGCGAATTTGGAAATTTTGCCGTCCTGCGCAATCAACAACAATAAGCCATTCTTAAACTTCACTGTCTGCGGTTGCGCCAACGATTGAAAAAAACGCATTTCCTGATCACTGATGGCTTCCACGCAGGCTCGCATGGTTGCTGCCATAGGACCAAAAGAGACCACATTGCCCTCAAGGGTATATGAACCGTGGTAGGAATTACACCCACCCAAGCCGCTCACCGTGCCATCCTCCCCGAACTCAATAGAAGAATGTGTCATGTCGATAACAGGCTTACCGAGTATATACTCCGCAACCCATACCTTGTCGGTCAATTGAACCAAAAGATCTTCGCCGCCTTCCTGCTTGGCGCATCCCATGGTCAAAATACCAACAACAATCAAAGCCAGAACAAATTTCACTCTTATTCTGTACACGGCACACTCCTTGTCGGTTTACCAGAACAGCCCACCGGTCCCTGTGGTGAAAACCATAGGCTCAGTCTGATCAGCACTGAATAACTTCAATTCATCGTCTTCAACCGAGACCTTGGTGATCGTAGCCAAAAACGTCAGATACGTATATTCCTGCTCCCCCAAAGCCGCTCCGCACGCCTTACGTGTGGACGCCATGAGACCAAAGGACAGGCTATCGCCAGTCAGGGTGTATTTGCCATTGAACAAATTACAGCCACCAAATCCTTCGACTGTGCCATCAGCATTGAATTTCAGGGTCAAAGGTTCATCTGTTTGCACATCTCTGGCAAACAAATTCTTCAAATTCCAGACCTTGTTGACCAGTTCGCTTTCCAAGGACTTCTGCTCCATGGCCGGAGCCTCTTCATGGGAACTGCACCCGAACGCGACGAGCAGTATGAGCAACAGAAAAACGAAACAACAATACCTTTTCCAATTCATGACCATGATTTTCTCCTTGATATTCAATGCTCAAAAAGAACTATCAGGTGACCGCTTTCGTGGCAAGATACAATGCAAAAAGCCCCGGCACATCACTGTTCCGGGGCTGGTATCCTCAAAGTATAAACTAATCAATTTTCGGACATGCCTTGAGTGCTTCTTCGATATCCCGCTGTGGCAATTCGAAATTGGTGAGCAATCCCTGATTAAAGGCATCATATGATGCCAGATCCAGCATGCCGTGACCGGAATACAAAAAGACCACGACATCATCAGGACCGGCTGTCTTGGCTACTTCGATGGCTCCCTTGATCGCGTGAGAAGTCTCTGGGGCGGGCAAGAAACCTTCAGTCTCCAAAAAGAGCTTAGCCGCTTCAAAACATTCGGTCTGGAAATAAGCGACAGGTTCAGTCAACCCTTCTTCCACGATATTACAAACAATGGGAGCGTCGCCATGATACCGCAGGCCGCCAGCATGAATGGGGGCAGGCATGAAGTCGTGCCCAAGCGTATGCATTTTAACAAGTGGAGTCAGTCGCGCCATATCGCCGAAATCATAGCGATATTCGCCACGAGTCAGAGTCGGACACGCCTTGGGTTCTACCGGAATGAACTTGACCGGATCACCAGCCAACTTTTCGGGCAGGAACGGAAGCACCAATCCACCGAAATTGGACCCACCACCCACACAACCAACGAGATGCGTTACCTTTTCGTCGATCATTTCAAGCTGCTTTTTGACCTCCAGACCGGTGATCGTCTGATGAATGAGAACGTGGTTAAGCACGGAACCAAGCGCGTACTTGGTATTGTCGTGAGTGGCCGCATCTTCAACGGCCTCGGAAATAGCCAGACCGAGACTGCCCTTACAATCCGGGTCCTTTGCCAGCATCTCGCGACCTGTACGGGTCTCTTCCGAAGGTGACGCAAAGATCGTACCGCCATAGGTATTGATGAGCATTTTACGGTACGGCTTCATTTCGTAGCTCACCTTGACCATATAAACCACGCATTCCATGTCGTACTGCGAGCAAGCAAAAGACAGGGCCGTACCCCATTGTCCTGCGCCGGTTTCGGTGGCAAGGCGTTCAACACCCTCCAACTTATTGTAATATGCTTGGGGAACAGCGGTGTTGGGCTTATGAGAACCTGCCGGTGAACCGGACTCATCTTTGTAGTAAATTTTACACTTGGCACCGATGGCCTTTTCGAGCCTGTCAGCCCTTACCAACGGCGAGGGACGCCATAACTTGTACACGTCCAAAACTTCTTCTGGAATGTCGATAAAACGATCTGTGCTCATCTCCTGAGCAATAAGCGAATCTGGAAAAATCGGAGCCAACATATCGGGTGTGAGGGGTTCCATGGTTTCCGGATTAAGCGGTGGAGCCATGGGGGTGGGCAGATCCGGCATGGGGTTATACCATTGAGTCGGCATCTGATCCTGAGGTAAAAAGATCTTTTTCAACATTTAAAGTTCCTCCGAACAGTTTTGAGAGCTGTATCGAGGATGCGCGGGCTTTCCGGCATCATTTCGATGACAATCGATTCATAAAAAAAACCACTGGCGTCATATCCAGCGGCTTCATCCGATTCTCAAACTGCGTGCACAAGCAAGCCGCCACCCCTGCGGGATGACGGAAAGGCTTCAGCACGCGCCTAAGAATCAGGCCGCTTGACGTTACGCCACCCGCGTTCACAAAAGTATGTATATGAGATGGGTGTATTCATACAAAATAGCTACGATGATTGAGAGGAAGAAGTCAAGGAAAGCCCACCAATACAGGGATTATCCGGGGTCAAACCAAGTGAATTTTTAAAAAGATTCAGCTCTACACGAAATTTTCACGTACCTATAAATCTTCGGCTTTCCTGTTTCAAATACGGACATTGATCCCCACACCGCAAAAATTCACAAGATACCTGTACAAAAACCTACCCGGGTTGACGCACCTGGTTCCCCCTAATAAGATAAGCCATAAATCTTTCCCATGGACCGCACAGCAAAAGGACAACAATGGATTTGCAAAAAGCCCTGGCGCGTATAGAAGAACTCGAAGAACAGCTCGAATTACAACGAATGCTAGCGGACAATGCATTTGAAGCCATCGGCGTTTTTGACGATTCCCTGCGCTGCGTTGCGGGAAATAAAGAAGTTGCCACAGTTCTCGGGTACTCCCCGGAAGAGGTGCTGGGAATACACCTTCTGGACTGTCTGGATAAAAAATATCACGCTATTGTAGCCAAAAACGTACACAACAACGTCACTGAACCATACATGGTCTATGGCAAGCGAAAAGATGGTACGACTTTTCCGGCTGAAGGCCGTGGCAGAACAGTCTTTTTCAAAAACAAACGGTATCGTGTGGCAAGCCTTCATGACATCACCTTTCGAAAAACAACCCACGCAGATCTCCAGATAGCCTTACACGAAATGGAAATCATTTTCGCAAACACCAAAGTCGGCCTTATGTTCCTCAAGGGAGGGCGATATGTACGACGGGTCAATCAAACCATGGCTGAAATGTTCGGCTATGATTCACCCGATGACATGCGCGGACTCGATGTCCGTGAACTTCATCTTTCTGAAAAAAATTATCATGAATTTGGAGACATACACTTTTCCTCATTGGCCGAGGGGGCACAAATTCATATTGAATATCGCCTACGCAGAAAGGACAATACAGCTATATGGTGCTCGCTTTCAGGACAAGCTGTGGACACAGAAAATCCCATAGACCTCAACAAAGGAGTTCTCTGGGTCATTGATGATATCTCAAAACAAAAAGCCGAAGAAGCACGCCTGATTCAATTGGCAACAACAGATGATCTGACCGGTGCACTTTCCAGAAGTGAATTTTTTCGGCTGGGCGAAGACATCATGGAAAATGAAAACAGAAAAATGGCAGGAAATGCCCTGCTCATGATTGACCTTGATCATTTCAAAAAGGTCAACGACACATATGGTCATGATGCAGGCGATGCCGTATTGCAAACCTTTGCCCATGACTGTCGTAGAATCCTCCGAGACAAGGACCTATTCACCCGTCTTGGCGGAGAAGAATTTGCCATCCTGTTGCCTGACTCCGACCTTGGTGGTGCCATTATTGTGGCAGAACGATTGCGCAGACGTATCGCCGCATCTAAAGTAAGGACCGACAAAGGTGATATTTTTTACACCGTCAGCATTGGTGTTGCCGGAACGGGTTCACACACAATCAGTATGGAAGAACTACTCCGAAGAGCGGACAAAAGTCTGTACGAGGCTAAACATGAAGGCCGCAACAGGGTCATCTTCTATGATTAATCGTGCAAACCACGATCCTGCATTCCGACCACCAACTCAGGGAGTATTTTGCCCGCCTCTCCATGCAAAGCGAAATCCATCAGCCCGGTATTCGGCGTCGGCTCCAAATTGATCTCCACTGTCACAGCGCCATGGTCCTTGGCCAACTGATAAAAAGATGCTGCTGGCTGCACCAGATTTGATGTACCAATAGACAAAAAAACATCTGCCTTACTGATTTGATCAATGGCGACCTTCAGCACTCCCGGCACGAGCGGTTCGCCAAACCAGACCACACCAGGCCTCAGCAAATGACCGCACACGGGACATTCAGGCAATTCCGGCAACGTCGATCTATCTTCATGAACATGGGTGCACATCGTGCATTTGACCTGCCACAAACTCCCATGCATCTCCATAAGCTTTCGGCTTCCGGCTTTTGCATGCAATCCATCGACATTTTGCGTAATCAGAAGAAAATTCGGCACCTGTCGTTCCATTTCCGCAAGGGCCAAATGTGCCGGATTAGGCACACACTCACTCACTAATTCTCGCCGCCAATTATAAAATTCCCACACCAGTTCAGGATGTTGGAAAAAGGCGTCAGCCCTTGCCAGATCTTCCGGCCTGTGATTCTTCCATAATCCATCACGGCCTCGGAATGTAGGCACTCCGCTCTCTGCCGAAACTCCCGCTCCGGTCAGTGCGACCACATTCTTGCTTCCATCAAGTAATGCTTTCACCATTTCCATACTTGCCTGCACCATATCCTATACCCACTTGTAACAATTTGATTTATTGGAAATTTTGCACACAAACAGCATCTGAAGGCTAAGGACTCGACTTGCAATCTCACCGAATAAACGTCATAGTCCGTTTCCGCATTTCGCGCTCACCCCGCTACGCCCTCGAATAAGGAGGCTCCCTTTGGCAACAAAAACTGTATATTACATCGAAGGGGACGGCATCGGCCCCGAAGTATGGAAAGCCGGTCGTCCGGTCCTCGACGCTGCCGTGGAAAAAGCTTACGGCACAGACAAAGCTCTCGACTGGCAACTCCTGCTGGCCGGAGAAAAAGCCTACGCCGAAACCGGTGAACACCTGCCCAAGGCCACCATGGACACGCTCGCCAAGGCCGACCTCGCCATGAAAGGCCCGCTCAACACTCCTGTTGGCGAAGGGTTCCGCAGCCTGAACGTAACTATGCGTCAGGTCTTCGACCTCTATGCCTGCATCCGGCCCATCAAATATTTCAAAGGAATTGAATCCCCAGTCAAACGGCCCGACCTTGTTGACATGGTTGTTTTCCGCGAAAACACCGAGGATGTCTACGCCGGTATTGAATACCAGTCCGCCACACCGGAAGCCAAGAAATTAATCGAGTTTCTGGTGGACGAATTCGGTGCCAAAATCGATCCTTCTGCTGGCATAGGCATCAAGCCCATCACCCCTGCCGGTTCCAAACGTCTTGTTAAAAAGGCTCTTGATTATGCTATTGCCGAGGGCAAGCCGTCTGTCACTCTCGTCCACAAAGGCAATATTATGAAATATACCGAAGGCGGCTTCCGTGCTTGGGGATATGAATTGGCTGACGAAGAGTATACAGGCAAAGTCATACGCGAAGGCGAAGAAGGTTCCGGCGTCATCCTCAAGGATCGCATTGCCGACGCCATGTTCCAAAATGCGCTCATGTACCCCGAACAGTATTCGGTTCTCGCAACCACCAACCTCAACGGCGACTACATTTCTGATGCACTCGCTGCACAGGTTGGAGGTCTCGGCCTCGCTCCCGGCGTCAATATGGGCGACAATCTGGCTTTCTTCGAGCCCACGCACGGCACGGCTCCGACCATTGCGGGCAAAGACATGGCCAACCCCGGTTCACTTATCTTGTCCGGTGCCATGATGCTTGAACACATCGGTTGGCATGAAGCGGCTGCACTCATTCACCAAGCCGTGGAAACTGCCTTGACCGACAAAAAAGTCACGGTGGACCTCGCAACGCAAATCAGCGGCGCCACTCAAGTCGGCTGTCAGGAATTCGGGGACATACTTCTGAAGAATCTCTAACAGTCTTCCTTTCACAAAAATCAAACCGTCCGGTCAACAGATCGGGCGGTTTTTTTGTCTCCATCAACCAAACCATTGGCATGGTACGTGCATTTTTTTACAAAAACACACTATCATCCTACGGGAACCATAAGGAGACACAGGCGTGTATCTCAAAGAACTACAAGAAAACTGGAATACTTTCGGCGAAGAAGACGCCATGTGGGCCATTTATTCCACACCAGAAAAAAAGCATAACCAGTGGGATGAAAAAGATTTTTTCGAAACCGGCATCCAACCTATAACCCATCTTTCCGACTGGATGGACGCCAATGGATTCCCTCAACGCCGCATGACGGCCCTGGATTTCGGCTGTGGTGTTGGAAGGTTGACACAGGCTCTATGCACGCACTTCGACTGCTGTGTGGGGGTCGATATTGCTCCTTCCATGATCAAACAGGCCAAACAACTCAACAAACATGGTAAACATTGCGTATATAGGCTCAACGAGACTGACGATCTGCGGGTTTTTCCCCATGGAAGCTACGACCTTGTATACACGGAACATGTCTTACAACACATACATCCTCAGGTCGCACTTCGATACATTGCCGAATTTATCCGCATCCTACGCCCCGGAGGTCTTGCCTGTTTCCACTGCCCTAGCGCTGCAGCCACTCATGCCTATCCGGCTGAAGGCATCGACTGTTCACTCGATAGCAGTATTAACAAAATTACCATGGAGCACATGAGTCTGGCATCTGTTCCGGTTCGCGTGACCAATACAGGCACCCACCCCATCGGGACAAATAAAACAACAAATGCTCCCGCGAGAATCTGGCATCACTGGGCGAACAAAAACACCGGCGAAATGATACAAATGCACGGCTATACCAATGTCCCGCCTACGCTTATTGAACCAGGACAATCTCTTGAATTTAAATATAAAGCCGCATCTCCACCGATCCCCGGCTCCTATCAACTCGTGCTAACGCCAACAAATTACTTTAACACCCAACTCACTGATTCGATCAAGGACTTAATTACTCTTTCTGTGGAAGTAACACCTCAACAAACAAAAGAGCCCACAGATCAAACTGAAACCTCTTCTACAAAAAGGCCAAGAAGTGAAAGTCACGCTATTCCTGTCGAAGCAGTCACACGAGTCGTCGAATTGGCAGGTGGTCGTATCGTTGACGTTGAAAGTTCACAATCCTCCCCTGGATCTGTTGTAAAAACATTTTACTACGCCACTCCTCGCTAAATAAACTGACTATTCCCACTCAGCAGGTTCCGGTACAAAACTGGAACCTGTTTTTTTGCGATAAAATTCATCGGACTTTCCATGTCGAAGCATATTAGGTGTTGCCAAAATCGGTGTGGTCGACTAAATGAAAAACATGCCTAAAAATGACAAACAAATTCTCATTCTGGGCGTCGGAAATGTCCTGTACACGGATGAAGGTTTCGGCGTTCGGATTGCTGAGGAACTTGAGCAGAAGTATGAGTTTTCCCCAAATGTTACTGTTATGGACGGTGGCACCTTGGGACTGCGACTCATGGGTCCGATCATGGATTCAGACTATCTGATCATCGTTGACATCGTCCTGAATGACGGCAAGCCCGGTGATGTCTTCCGCCTACTTGGCGAAGATTTGAACAAGGCCTGTGCTTTCAAAAACTCCATGCATCAGACTGACTTGCTCGACACGTTGGCAAATTGCAGTATCATAGGGAAAACACCGGATGACGTCATCCTTTACGGCATTGAACCGTTTAACTTCAAGGACATGTCTGCTGCATTGTCCCCTGAGCTTGAAACCAAGCTCCCGGAAGTGGTCGATGCGGTTCTGAAAGAAGTAGAAAAAGCCGGTGGGACATACTCGTCCCGCTCTATGGCGAACCCTGCAACGGAGAAAATCTATGTGCCTCGCGATACCAGCCGAAATTCTTGAAATATCTGAAGGTGTTGCCACCTGCAAAGTCGGTGAAGGCAACACCACGGTCCAGGCTTCAATCATGTTGATGGACGAGAAAGTGACCATTGGTGATTATATCATCATTCACGCCGGGTTCGCTCTGCGTAAGCTTGATCCCAAGGAGGCGCAGGAAACATTAAAAATTCTGCGTGACATGGTAGAGCTTATGGGCGGCGAACAATATCAGCACGACATGCTGTAATTCGACGGATCATACCACACGCAAAAGCCCGGACCAATTATGGTCCGGGCTTTTTCATTGCCTGTTCTTTCACCTAATGACTTATGGTCTTCGAAAACAAATTCATAACTGCTACACCGGCAATAATCAGTCCCATACCAATCATTGCTGGGACATCAGGAATTTGCTTGTAAAAATATGCTCCAAGAATACCGACAAGAACAATGCCGACACCAGACCAAATCGCGTATGTAACACCAACAGGAACTGAATTGAGTACTAAACTTAAAAAATAAAAGGATAATCCGTAACTTGTGGCGCAGGCAAGGCTCGGCCATACCCGAGTGAATCCTTTACACGCTGGAAGAAATAAAGTTGCGGTCACTTCAGAAACAATGGCAATAGCCAACCAAAAATATCCCATGATAAATCTCGATGAAAATGATGACAGTTATACCCGGGCTTTTTTGCCAGGCATAAAGGAAGTACGGAGAAAAGTCGGGCTGATAAAAGAAAACGGATTACGAACAACTGTGTCTGGAAGAATATGATACCAACGATAACCGAGTTGACGAAAATAGTTTCTCGCCCGTTCGTAATGTCCAGACTCTCGAGCGGCGTGAAGAGCGGCATCCCGCTGACATCGCGAACGCGCCAAAGGTTCTAGTATACGTTCACTAAAACCGTATTTAAGCAACATTCCCTTGATTCGTTTGTATTCCCGATGACGGGAAACGCCATCGGCCAAAGCGAATAGAGCCACCACCAACCAGCAGACTCCCCACCAGCCAAAAACAGCAGCCTGAGGGAAATCACCAGTCATCCAGTGAACAATTCCAGTCCATTTAAGTCCAATGGCCAACAGTAATGACATTACTCCGGTCATATATGGCCACGGAGCAGCTTTCACATAACGTAAAGCATTTTTCATTCTACGGCTCATAACATTCTATCCTCTGCACCTCATCCGTATCCCAGCTCATCCCGCCGGTCAATTCCAACAACGTCAAAAAGACATCTCATCTTCAGCACAAAACGCCATTAAATAAGGAAAATCAGACAATAAAAAAGAGAGCCCGGCCTCAGCCGAGCTCTCTTATAAGTGCGTTCGAATCTGTAGAGACTACAGGATACGGAACTTCTTGACGTTACCGGTCTTGTTGTCAATGACGTGCACGCCACAAGCGATGCAGGGGTCATAGGAGTGGACGGTACGCAGGATCTCGACCGGACGTTCCGGATCGGCGATCGGTGTGTTGTCCAGCAAAGCTTCTTCAGTCGGACCAGGAATGTCATTGTCACAGCGGGGACCGAGGTTCCAAGTGGACGGAACCACGAGCTGGAAGTTGTCGATCTTGCTGTCTTTAATGCTCATCCAATGGCTCAGAGCGCCACGGGGAGCGTTGACGTAACCGACACCCTGTGCTTCGGCGGGCATATCCCAATCCTTGCAGATGTCGACATTGCCCTTGGCAACGTTTTCTTTCAGGTCATTGACCCAATCACCGGTCTTAAGGGCGGTTACGAGGCATTCAATGCCGCGTGCGCCGGTACGACCGAGAGTGGAGAACAGAGCTTCTGCGCCCACGCCGAGCTTTTCAAGTACGAAGTTGGTGTACTTGACGAATTCGGGCTGACCTTTACCGTAGTTGACGAGGCAAGTAGCCAGAGGGCCAACCTCAACGGCTTTGCCGTTGTAGCGAGGAGCCTTCATCCAGGAGTACTTGGTCTTGTCATCCAGGCTGGTGTACATGGGATCAGTGACACCTGCATAAGGATGCTTCGGAGAATCTTCCTTATACCAGGAGTGCTTGACGTGTTCTTCGATCATGGAAGGATCAAAGTCCTGCACGTTGGTGAAGTCACGGTTCATGATGACGCCCGGCTTGACATAGCGGGAGTTCAGATCGGCTTCGCCGCCCTGTGCGGGATATTCACCGAAGCTCATGAAGTTGGTGGTACCACCAATGGAAGCCCAGTCTTTGTAGTAGCTGGCGACAGCAATGAGGTCAGGGATGTAACAATCAAGGATGAAGTCCATGATATCAGAGTACAGAGCCAGGAAGTCATTGATGTACTTGTCGGTGAGACCTTCGTAGCAGGTCACGCCGCCCATGACAGTAAACTGGGTATGCGGGTTCTTTGCACCAAAAACAGCCATGGCACGAGCGGCCTTGACCTGCAGGTGCAGAGCATTCAGGTAGTGATTGGTAGCCAACAGGTTAACTTCGGGGGGCAGGATGTAAGCCGGATGGCCACCGAGGAAGTAAGCGTTGGTGAAGATGCCGAGACGACCGGAGTCGACGATACCCTTGACGGTGTCCTTAGTCTTCTGAAGGTCTTCCTTGCTGGAAACGATCTTCGGATCCTGACGGACGGTCTTGGAAACGGCAACGGCAATTTCTGCGGTCTTGTCTACGTCAGCGGACAGGCAACCTGCGACATCGACGAAGTCAAGAGCATGCAGATGATAGAAGTGCACGATATGATCATGCATGAACTGCGCAGCCATCACCAAGTTACGAATGATGGTGGCATTGTGGGGCAGTTCTTTATCAACGCCAACGGCGTTGTCAACACAGCGGATGGATGCGAGTGCGTGCACGTAAGTACAGACACCGCAGGAACGCTGGGTAAAGTGCTGGGCATCGCGGGGATCACGGCCTTTCAGGATGATCTCCAGACCGCGGAACAGCTGGGAGCTGCTGCGGACGTCTACGATTTTGCCGTCTTCGACCACGGCTTCAACGCGAAGGTGACCTTCGATCCTAGTGACCGGGTCAACTACGACATCGTGTTTCCCGTGCGCCATCGGGGCGGCTTTAGGGGAGCAACCAGACATATTGTATCCTCCTTAAGAATTCTAACTTGTCTGCTTTAGTTGAGCGAAACTGTAGTGAACCTTCGACTAGAGGTCGGTGAGGTCAGCATACATGTGAGTTTCGCCATCCCAGTCAGCACCATCCCAGAAATCAGGCTGAGAACAGCCGATGCAGGGGTGGCCGGCCTGAACAGGCCAGTTGTACTGGTTGAACTTGACAGTAGCGCAGTTGTTGTAGGTCTCAGGACCGCGACAACCGAGCTTACGCAGACACCAGCCCTTGCGAGCTTCCTCGGAACCGAAGGAAGGTGCAAACTGGTCATTATCAAAGAACTCCTGCCTGGGGCAGTTGTCATGCACGGTTTCACCGTAGAAGGGTACCGGACGACCGACATCGTCGAGTTCCGGGATGCCCTTGGTCAGGAAATGCACGATTGTACCAACCAGGGAGAACGGGTTCGGCGGGCAGCCAGGCACGTTAATGATGGCCTTGCCGGGGAACAGTTCACCGACGCCCTTTGCGGCAGTCGGATTCGGAGCGGCTTTCTGTACGCCACCGTAGGCAGCACAGGTACCATATGTAATTGTAGCGGCAGCGGCCTCAACGACCTTGGTGGTATTTTCGAGCATTGTGTGCCCGCCAACCTTGCCGTGTGCACCAGGCTCATTGGCTGTACCAGCCGGAGCGGTGGGCACGCCACCTTCGATGACTGCAACAAAGTTGCCGCCAGCGACGGTATCCCACAGAGCTTTTTCAGCTGCGTGGCCCGCTGCTGCCATGAGAGTCTCATGGTAGTTCAGCGAGATGTAGTCCAGAATAAGGGCATCGATATAAGGCTCGACAGTCCTCAGAATGGATTCGGAACAACCGGTACATTCAGCATTGTGCAGCCAAACGACGTCGGGCCTGTTGTCACTAGTGAGAGCTTCGGCGACTTTCGGAGCGAAAGCCGGACCCATGCCCATCACTGCGGCCACGGTTCCGCAGAACTTCATGAAATCACGGCGAGAAACGCCGCGCTTTTCCAGCCGTTCCACGGCTCCTTCCTTGCCATGACCTACGGAAAATTTCATAGAACACCTCCGTAATAAAATGAGTCTGTTATGACGTGAGAACACCGTTATCCTCTTTGCATAACCGTCGGGCACACGCCCGAACTCGGACCTAAACCATCTTTATGCCACGTTTTCAATAAACGTAGCACTTTTAACACTCTTTTCCCGAGTTCGTGCTATAACCCCCCGGAAAAATTAATTAACAATCTCGTAGCGCGGTTTACAAACAAAATCAATAGGGAACTGTAAAAAACTTTCAAGCGAATCGGCACGCTACATACTCCAACAACACTCTTGCGACGAGGTAAAAACCACCTAAAAACCGCAGCAGCAAGCCAATTTATTCGATATTCACAAAGGGCATAAGTGCAACAATTCACAACCATTCACACACGCTCACCCATGTCTGCAGTCTTTCTTTTACGTAACACAATTGTTCCAAATATAATTGACTTGGACACCCCCCCAAACCTAGACTATAGTAATGCTGATAATTTTAAAATTTCACTCTTACTCTCAAGGATTTTCATGAGCGTCATCATTGATTTTTCCATTTTTCCCATGGACAAAGGGAATAATAGTCTGAGTCCGTATGTAGCACGTGTGCTCCACATCATTGAGCAATCCGGGCTAGCATATCAACTCGGTCCCATGGGGACATCCATTGAAGGAGAGTGGGAAGATGTCATGACGGTTGTCGATGCGTGTTATCAAGAGCTCAAAGACGATTCTGATCGAATCTTTCTCAACTTCAAAGCCGACTGCAAAAAAGGACGCAGCAACGGCCTCGCCGACAAAGTGCGTAGTGTTCAAGATAAGCGACGGTAAAACCGCCATGTCCTCATATTCCAATTCACTCTTCATCAAATTCCTGGCGCGAACGCTTCCTCCACTTCTTACGGCGGCTCTTCTGATAATGTTGTTCTTCGGATACACCACTCAACATGACATCAAAAATGAAATTGATACTGACGTTGAAGTCTTCGCGACCTCTCTCAGTCGAATCCTTGACGATCTCATGTGGAATTTTCAGACAGAAGAACTGGTCAGTGCCCTTGGCACAATTACCAGCAATCCAGCTATGCTGGGAGCACAACTCTTCGACCAGAAAGACATCAGTTTCCTTACCTACGGAATCCTCCCTGAAGAAGATCCCGAGATCCTGACCGTAGAGCAAGCTATCTATAAACGACAGCCAGATGGCAGCCGAGTAGACCTCGGTAGATTGGAAGTCTATTATTCATACGCCGATGCAGAAAAACAATTCCTCCAATATATAACAGGACAAGCGGTACGCTTCTTTTTAAGCATTATCGTCTTCAGCATTGCAGGCATTTACGCTTACCACTCCACCATCGGTACCCCTCTCAAAAAATTATTGCACGCCATCCGGGCTACGGAAGGGACCGATCAATGGGCTCAGGTCTCGTGGAAAAGCGATGATGAAATAGGCGAAGTTATTTCAGCCCATAACTCCTTGATACGACATATCTCTCAAAAAGAAGCGGCCTTGGCCGACAGCAAACAACGGTATCGCCAACTCTTCGACAACGCATTGGTCGGCATTTATCAAGTCCGACCTGATGGGACCATAAAAGAAGCTAACAAAACTATCGCCGAGATCATGGGGTATTCATCGGTTGAAGAAATGAGTGGTGAAAATGCCAATTTGCATTATGCCGACATCACAGATCGAGAAAAACTCTGGACTGACCTTAATGCCACAGGCGTAATTTCCAATTTCCAAACAAGACTGCTTCGTAAAGATGGAACAGTCATCTGGGTTGAAATGAGTGGTAGGATCAACCCGGACGACTCTTTCAACGGCGTTCTTCAAGATGTAACCGCTCAGGTGGAAGCCCGAAAAGCATTCAAAGAACGCGACGAACTGCATCGAGCTTTTTTTGAAGACAACAAAGCGGTCATGTTACTCCACGACCCTTTGGATTCAACCATTCAATTTGTCAATCCCGCAGCCTGCCAATACTACGGCTACTCCAATGAAGAACTGACTTCCATGTCCATTCGCGATCTGGACTGCATGTCTGATCAGGAAATGTATGAAGAACTCCAAAAGGCAACAGCCGAACGACGAAACTACTTCAAACATTGCCACACATTAAAAGACAGCACCAAACGTCACGTTGAAGTCTTCACCGGGCCGGTATCCTTGGCCAACCGCCAACTGCACTACTCCATTGTCCACGACGTGACAGAAAAACGTCGTTTGGAGGCCAAGCTCGAACGGATGGCCACTCGCGACCAACTTACCGGGGCATACAACCGTCACGCCTTTTTCCAAATTGCACGGGATGAGATAGTCAGAACGCAACGATTTAAACGGTCCATGGCAGTACTTATGTTTGACCTTGATCACTTCAAACGCGTTAACGACACATACGGACATGCCATCGGCGATGAAGTCTTGCGTACATTTGCTCTGCGCTGTCGGGCGGACCTACGCCAAAGCGACATCTTCGCACGATTGGGTGGTGAAGAGTTCGCCGCCATTCTTGTTGAAACAAATGAGGAGCGAGCAATGGAAGTAGCGGAACGCATTCGCTCCATTGCTGCCAACAACCCTATCCCTACAGAAGAAGCAAAATTAACTGTCACAGTCAGCATAGGCGTTGCTTCCATTCAAGAAAATGATACAGTTGCCAACATTCTCAAACGAGCCGACGCTGCTCTTTACAGTGCCAAAGAGTCCGGGCGCAACTCGGTCGTTAAGGAATAATTATTATGAAGAACATCGAAACCACCTAAATTCGGGATAACACGACATAACGCCATTGAAAGAGGAGCATCTTCGTGTCCATCGTCACCCAACAGACAGTCCAGATGAAGCAGGTTTCCCGAGGGAACTACCTGATGCGCAATGTGCTCAAACACAACGCAGTCTTCAATGAAGGAAGCAAAGGAGATGCGGCCTATATCCTAACAGAAGGGAAAATCGAAATTTCAGGCATAATAGAAAGTCACAAAAAAGTTTTCGCCATTCTCAACCCCATCTCGATTTTCGGTGAAATGGCCCTCTTCCTTGATGATGGAGTGCGTACGGCCACAGCCATCGCCCTCGAAGACTCCAAAGTTGTAGTGGTGACTAAGGATGATCTCGATGAATTCATGCATGATTCACCCAAAGTCATCGCCTCAATAATCACTGTTCTGGTCAGCCGCCTCAAGACCACCACTCGCAAAGCCATGAAGGTCCCTTCCATCGGCCTCGGAATTGTCCGTATCTTCGACCTTTTCTCGACCTGTGGAAAAATGGAATTGAAATACAACCCTACGATCAAAACTTTTGCCGACACCTTTGTGACCACCACGGATAAAATCGAACAATACATCCATGGACTAGCAGACCAAGGGTTGCTTATTCTCGGCCGCGACGCTAACGACAACCGAATAATCCGCATCCGCGAACGAGAAATGCTCCACGCGGTCATGCAAAAAAAAGAATAACAAACGATCTCATCATGCCCAACTTTTCCGACACCACCGTGCACACACAACGATGCACTCTCCGTCCATGGTGTGTGGATGACGCCTCACACCTTGCAGCCATCGCGAATACCCGAGATATTTCCTGGAACACCTCATACAAATTTCCCTACCCCTTCGATCTCCAGGCCGCGCAACGATACATTATGTTCAATAATACCGATGCGGGAAACGGAATATGGCAATTCGCTGTTCAGCTTGACGACACTCTTGTCGGCGGATGTGGCGCTATTCGAGGAACAGATGTCCAAAACCACACCGCCGTCATCGGCTATTGGCTTGGAGTAAAGTACTGGGGGCAGGGAATCGCTACTGAAATTCTTAATGCTCTCGTGACATACATGAGAAACGAAACTGACATTGAACAACTGTCGGCCACAGGATACGGCTGGAATCCAGCCTCGGAGCGTGTACTGACCAAAAATGGATTCATCAAGGAAGGCGTCCGCAAAGGCGTAGTCAAAAAATGGAACAAGACCACTGATCTCTGGATTTACGGCAAGTTGCTTCGTTAATCCAGCGCCACCAATTCTAGATCACCCCAGGCAGCAACTTTCTGATCATATTGAGCAAACACGCCTTCAAGACCAAACTCGGCAAACTGCTTGGCACGTTTGAGCACACGATTCATATCAGCTTCTGACCGCAACTCATTGCACAAGGCCGTGGCAGCGGCATCGGCAAATCGGGCATCACGAGCACGTACAGCCACCAAGTCCCCCGTCCCCAGACTTAAGGAGTGGCCTATCGTTCCGCTGGAAGCACAAATAGCTGTTGGGAATCCACCGGCCTCAAGCCGCAACCCAATGGACGCCCCGGATTCAGGTTCGGACAACAAGGCGACTACTCGCTCACATGTGGAATGCATATAGGTATCACCACCGTTTTCCACTAGGATATTCGGACTTTGATCAACAAATGCATCTCCGACAGCCTGAGCAACCGCACCAGCCACGGCAGCCATGGGACCAACACCGCATACGGCACTGGCTTTACTCATAGCCTGAATGATATTCGGGGCATCCTCCGGGACAGGAAGAGGCACAAGACTCTCTGCAAATTCTGGGTGAAACATAATCCAATTCTTCACGTCCCCACGTACTTTGCTGACAAAAGCCGCGATTTCAGCTTGTAAATCACGCTCTGCAACAACGAGCAGATCAGTCTGCTCCATGGCAACCTGAAAACGTATTTCGCCTGAATGAGGCTGAACGAGATCACGATAAGTACGATCTGTGGAAAGATGACGACCCGCCATTACCAACGACTCCCGGCGAATGTTCCTAATTTGGAACAGTAAAGGAACAGGGTTACGAACACGTTATCCACACTTTTTTAAAAACCGAGATCATCATTAATCAAAACAACCTTGATTCGTCCCTTGGGAAAAGATTTTTCGGTAATAGTCCAAACATTACAAATACGTTGAGGAGAATCACAATCCATACAGTACCCGGTCTTGACGCACGGCGTCTTCATATTCAGCCGCATTGTGTTAACCGGAGCAACATATTCCTTAACACGGTCCATAGCACGTTCGAGATCAGGAACGAGTTTATTGCGACTCACCAGAATGACCACATTCTTCGGGCCGAAAGTGATGGCACCTGTCCTGTTGCCGATCATATCCAGATTCACGAGATGACCATCTTCAGTGACGGCATTGGTCCCACAAAAAAAGCAATCCACCAATAATGCCTGACGACGACGTTCGTTTTTCTCTTCATTGGACAGGGACTTATCCCAAGTGTCCAGCGATTCATACTCTTTACTGTCACGCAAAAACTCATATAGTCCGGTGGAAGCCAAAGTTAACGATCCACCCCATGACACTGTTTGAGGCTTAAGTTGAGGTAGAATCTCATCAATGACAATATCTTTGGCGGCGTCAGCCGAATTCGCCAAATAGACATCAAAACCATTCTTGGTCAACTGCTGCTTCAGTTCCCTGAGATTGAGATCCCAAAAATTATCTATAGGCTTATCCATGATGTTTCTCCGTATATTATAATGATTATATGTGGCGAAACGGAAAAATGCGATTTTTTTACTCGCCTTCCGTTGAGAAAACCTGTAGCAGAATTCCCGGTCAGTCGAAAGCGGTGGTCGGAGCATTGATCAAAATTTGGTCTTGACTGCCATTCGAGCAGCGGTTATATGCTTCCGTTCAACATGACTTTTAGCAAATTTTCACTCTTTAGGAGAATATAGATATGAAACGTACTTACCAGCCCAGCAAATGCCGTCGTAAAAGAACCCACGGTTTCCTGGTGCGCTCCCGCACCAAAAACGGTCGCGCCGTTCTTCGTCGCCGCCGCGCCAAAGGGCGTAAGAGATTAGCCGTCTAGCTTGGAACAAGGAGCGCCGACTGCTCAAAAGCCCTGAATTCACAGTTTGTTACGAACAGGGCAAGAAGCAATTTACAAAAAGCTTCATCCTGTTCATTCGCAAGCGAGGTGAGCCTCATGGCGGTCTCCGTCTTGGGCTCACCGTTAGTAAAAAGATGGGGCATGCAGTAGCGCGAAACCGTATTAAGAGGGTGGTGCGCGAGTATTTCAGACTGCATCAATTTGATTTTGAATTGCCTCTGGATATTGTCGTAGTTCCCAAGCGGAACCTTGAGGCCAAGCAGCTGACACTCGCTCTCACCATAGAAGAGTTCACCCCTGTTTTCGAACGTTTACGTACGAAAATGGCGGCCTCATAGAGAGGAAATGATGCGCTCAATATTTCTAGCGCTCATTTGGTTATACCAAAAACTCATCTCCCCCTTGCTGCCACAGGCATGCAGGTTCTATCCGACGTGCTCAGAGTACGCCATGGAAGCTGTCACCCTGCACGGCGCATTCAAAGGGGGTCTTCTCACGCTTTGGCGTCTCCTTCGTTGCCAACCTTTTTGCAGCGGGGGCTTTGACCCCGTCCCGGCCGTTTGGCCCGATTTCAAAACCAAAGCGAGAATCATCCCATGGAGAAAAAGGAGCAAATCCGTTTAGTGATTGCCCTGGTCTTAAGTTTTATTGTCATCTTCGGCTGGCAGTATCTCACAGGCCCCTCAGCAGAAGAACAGGCCACCATGGCCCAAAAGGCCGCCGAGGCCGAACAGAAAACAGCAACGCTGACACAGCAAGCTGAGACTGCAGCCCCCGAGGCCGCACCTGCCACAGATTTCATCCCCACCGCCGGAACCAAGGTTACGGTGGACACTCCGCTTTACACTGCTGTTTTCAATTCCCAAGGCGGCATTGTTGAACAGTTCATCCTCAAGAACTACAAAGACACCATCGAACCGGATTCTCCGAATGTCGATCTTATCGGACGTAAGGCATTTGCCAAGGGTCCCCTCGGACTGATCCTGACCAAAAACGACAAAGAATATCACACATGGAAACGCGGTGAGTGGTCTTTCTCCGGTAACGACCTGACAATCGGAGCCACTGACGATGCCAAAACTCTGACCTTTACCGGCCAGTCCGGCGGTTTCCGTATCGAACGCATACTGACTTTCTACCCCGACACCTATCTCATTGAAGAATCCACCACGATTACCAATCTGACGGCTACCGGCGTTGAAGGTTCTCTTTCCTACACGGCAGCGGCCAAATCCATGTCCGCCGAAGATGACCGTTACAATCCAACCAAAGTGGCTTACCTGACCAAGGATGGCCGTGAAGAGTTGGATGACCGCGACGACCTCAAAGAAAAAGGCCTGTCCGCTCCCGGCGACCTCAAATGGGGTGCCATTGAATCCAACTACTTCCTGTTCGCAGTCCTGCCCGACTCTGAGAACACCTCCCTGTCTGCAGGCGTTCAGGATGACGTTTTCCGTATGGCTGTCACCGACGAAGCCACCTTCATGCCCAATGTGGCCAAGACTCTGAAAGCGTCCTATTTCATCGGCTCCACCGACCGCGAAATGCTTGCCAAAATGCCCAATGAGTTGGCAGAAGCCGTCAATTTCGGTTGGTTCGATGTTCTGGCAAAACCGCTTCTCATCGGCCTGAACTTCTTCTACGGCTACATTGGCAACTACGGTATTGCCATCATTATTCTGACTATCATCATCAAGCTGATCTTCTGGCCTCTGTCCCAGAAGAGTTACGGCTCCATGGAGCAAATGAAAAAACTGCAACCCATGGTCCAGAAGCTCCGCGAAAAATACGGCGACGACAAGCAACGTCTCAATCAGGAAACCATGGCCCTGTATAAAACATACAAGGTCAATCCAATGGGCGGTTGTTTGCCCATGGTCGTACAGATTCCGGTTTTCTTCGGTCTGTACAAGGCTCTGCTCGGCGCAGTTGAACTCAGGCATGCACCGTTTATCGCGCATCTGCCTTTTACCGACCTGCCCTGGTTGGCCGACCTGTCCGCCAAGGACCCGTATTACATCACACCCATTATTATGGGTGCGTCCATGTTCCTGCAGCAGAAGATGACCCCCAGTGCCGGTGACCCGACTCAGCAGAAAATCATGCTGTTCATGCCGCTCATCTTCACCTTCATGTTCCTGCAGTTCCCTTCAGGTCTGGTCGTATATTGGTTGTTCAACAACCTCCTGTCCATCGGACAGCAGCTTATGATCGCCAGGTCCACCAAGAAGGCGACTCTGGACGCTTAACATCGCCTCCGGGGGCTTTTACCCCGGCTGAGAAGGATACACACAATGAGTGACTTTAAAGAATTCCAGGGCAAGGACCTGGACGACGCCATAGAGTCTGCTTGCGATTATTTTAATCTCAAGCGGGACCGGCTGGAAATCGAAATCCTGGCTGGCGGTTCCAGCGGCATATTCGGCATCATGGGTGTCAAAAAAGCCAAGGTACACGCCCGTCCTCGCGCTCAGGTCAATGCCACGGATATTCTCAACACCGAAGAGAAGCCTGTCAAACCGAACCGCGAAGCAAAGCCCAAGGCTGCGCCTAAACCAAAAGCAAAACCAAAGGCGAAGCCCAAACCACAACCTGTCGAAAAAGTCACAGAAGAGCCAAACGGCAACCTTATTGTAGAAGAAGTATACAATGACGTTAACGGTAACGTGGCTCCTCTTGAGGATTCTCCACGCCCAGCTCGTAAGCCTAGCGAAAGGAAACCCAGACAGGCTAAACCTCGTGAAGACAGACCTCAACGCGATCGCAGACCTCGGGAACGTAAACCGCGTGAACAACGTGAAGAGCGTCCACGTGCCAACATGGCTGATTTTGATCCAACGGTGCTTGAAGCCGCTGTCATGGAAGTCATGGTCAAGTTGCTCGACCCCATTGTCGGCGAAACGACCATCAAGGTCACCATTGAATCCGACCGGGTCAAAGTCTTCATTGACGATGACGAAAATTCCGGTCTGATTATCGGTCGCGAGGGACAAACCCTCTCTTCCATCCAATATCTGGTCAATCGCCTCGTCTCTCGCAAGATGGAAGCCTCTGTCCGTATTCAGGTGGACACCGGGGACTACCGCGAACGTCAGGACGACAAACTCCGCCAGATTGCATGTCATCTGGCTGAAAAGGCCGGTAATCTGGGACGTACCCAGTCTACCAAGCCTTTGTCTTCCTACCATCGTCGCGTGGTCCATCTGGCACTTCAGGAAAACGAGACTGTCTTCACTCGCTCCAAGGGCGACGGTCCCATGAAGCGCGTTCTGATCGTTCCCAAAAGCCGTAAGAACGGAAATCGCGTTCGCGACTAATGTTCTGGCTTCAAATGACTCAACGAAATCAAAAGGGCCGCTTTCAAAAGCGGCCCTTTTCTCTTTTGCCTTTCACGAAAAAGGCCTATAACCACCCTCATGCTTAATCCACGACTCGCCAACGACACCATTGCCGCTATTGCGACTCCGCCGGGAGATGGCGGTGTAGGCATCATCCGAATCAGCGGTAGCCAATGCCGAACTGTTGCCAATGCCCTCTTCCGGGCTGCAAACCAACACTTCACCGATTTCACCCCGTACCATCTTCATTACGGCCACGTGCTCGATACAGACGGCAATGAACTGGATGACGTTTTGTGTGCCTACATGCCAGGCCCCAACTCGTACACAGGTGAAGACGTGGTGGAAATCAACTGTCACGGAGGCCGAGCTGTCCTCTCCGCCGTGTTGGATGAAATCCTGCACAAAGGCGTCCGACTTGCCGAACGCGGCGAGTTTACCTACCGCGCTTTCATGAACGGACGCATAGACCTCTCTCAGGCAGAAGCTGTGGCAGAAATGATCCACGCTCCTACCAAAGCGGCCATGCATCTGGCGCAGGTCAAACTCTCAGGACTGCTTGGTCAAAAGATTGCCGACCTCCGAGCGCGGCTGGAATATCTACGTGCTCAACTCTGCATAGCCGTGGATTTTCCAGAAGACGAAATCGAATGTCTTTCTCCTGAAGAGCTAATCAAAACCTCTGCGTCGGTCCGTACTGAAATCAACGAGCTTCTTTCTGCCGTAGACCGTACCAAAGCGTGGCGCGAAGGCGCGCTGGTCGTCTTGGCTGGTCGAGTCAATGCAGGCAAATCAAGCCTGATGAACGCACTGCTCGGCCGCAATCGCGCCATCGTCACAGATCAGCCCGGTACAACCCGAGACTACCTTGAGGAATCCATCAATCTTGACGGCCTGAACATACGGCTGGCTGATACGGCTGGTATCCGACAGACTGACGACGCCATCGAAGCCGCCGGATTAAAAAAAGGACGTGAGCTGATGGATCAGGCGGACCTCGTCCTATTACTGGCCGATGGTACAGCACAGCTGACTGATGAGACTTTGTCCACGGCAGCCAGTCTCGACCCACAAAAAACACTGTTGGTACTCAACAAATCCGATCTGGACGGTTTTGACACGAGCAACGCCGCGCAAATGGCTACTCACGACCTAGAAACACTCTCCATTTCCGCCAAGAAAGGGACGGATATCGATACGCTCTGCGCACGTATCCGCGACCGAATTCTTCAAGGTGCAGGTCAACCCGACCCGGACGAACTCGCTCCCAATGCACGGCAGGCAGCCGTACTCGGTGAAGCGACCCTTGAATTGGCCGAACTTGAACAGGATACAGCGGCCGGTATCCCCTACGATCTTTTAAGTGTCAGGCTGGAAACCGCTTGCAACACATTGTCCGGCATTACGGGTGAAATCGCATCCAACGATGTCCTGAACTCCATTTTCGACGCATTCTGCATAGGAAAATAATCATGATCGACGACAAAGATATTATCGACGTTCAACACGTAACCTGTGGCCTTGTACCACTCATGCAGACACATCTCTGCGGAGCCGATCCCGATGTGGACACCGTACGATTCAAGGTACGGCAAGGGATCGAAACAGAACTCTGGAACTCATTTGGCACGGGCAGCGAATGGCTTCTGAACGACATCACCAAAGACCTGTTCTTCGATGTCTACACCTTTGTCCGCGTAGAACTGTCTGATCTCGACCCGCTCGGGCTGATGGATTTCTAAACAAAAACCCCGGCACATTTTCGTGTACCGGGGTTACTGCTTTTTTTCTTCCGATCTTATTCAGGAATCTTTTCCCCTGTCGTCTCTCCGGTTCCAGAAGCATCCGGTGCCATGTACTTCAAAACGACATAGCCAGCCACTCCTGAAACTAATGAAGCGAAAAGGATGGCGATCTTGGAAAGTTCTACCAATCGCGCCGCATCCGCAAAGGCAAGGTTGGCGATAAAAATGGACATGGTGAATCCGACACCAGCCAGACAAGCCGCTCCCCACAAGTGAACAAGCGTCGTTCGGTCTGGAAATTCAGCCCAGCCCAGTTTGTTGACCACCCAGCAGGCACCGGTCACACCAATTTGCTTGCCCAAGACAAGCCCAAAGAAAATACCGAGCGACACCGGTGTGAGCAACTCACTCAGGACGTCAGACTCCAATGCAACCCCTGCATTGGCAAAAGCAAAAATCGGCATAATGAAAAATGATACCCATGGATGCAAGGCATGTTCGATGTTCTGCAATGGTGTTGTCGCAGCCTCATATGCGTGCTCCAACGAATGCAAGGCCATCTGCTGTTCCTTGTTGGTCAACACGGTCTTCCCCGGTGTGATCGCCAATTCAAAGACTTCGGCAGCGTGTCGCAGTTCCTCAACAAACGTGGAACAATTCATCCGCGTCCCCGCAGGGATTGTCATGGCCGCCAGCACGCCCGCAATGGTCGCGTGGATACCGGACAGAAGGAAGGCAAACCAGACGATAACCCCGAGTACCAGATACGGAATAGAATGACGGATTCCCCATCGCAAATTGAGAATTGCCATAAGGCCAAGCACCACCAAACCAACGGATAATGCTGTCAGGTTCAACGATGTAGTATAGAAAACAGCGATAACAAGAATGGCCCCGATATCATCCACAATAGCGACGGCGGTAAGGAAAATTTTGACACCCAACGGTACGCGGTTGCCCAGAAGAGACATGATGCCGAGCGCAAAAGCAATATCCGTGGCCATGGGAATACCCCAACCAGCCGCGGATTCCTGTCCTGCATTCATCGAAACAAAGATAAGCGCGGGAACGGCCATACCACCTATGGCTGCCGCCACAGGCATGATCGTCTGACTCGGGGTGGACAACCCGCCCACCAGAAGCTCTCGTTTGATTTCCAGACCGACCAGAAAAAAGAATATGGCCATCAACCCGTCATTGATCCACAGTATGGCCGCTTTGGAAAGCACCCAACTGCCAAACCCAACGGTAATTTTGGTCTGCCATAGGGCATGATAACTTTCGGCCCACGGCGAATTGGCCCAGGCCAATGCCGCTATCGTACAAATCATCAGGGCGATGCCACCCGCTGCTTCCATTTTGAAAAAGCTGTCAAAAGAGTTCAGCAGGTAGTGAATAGGTAGTTGATTATCTCTGGATCGGCTCATGGGTATCTCCCGGTTTTAACAGCGGCATTATAACAATATTTCCACACAGAGCAATCATTGTTTACCCGACAGTCTCAGCCTGTTTTTTTTGAACCACAAAGGTTGTCTTCCGGCTTCGGGTGATTCATAAAACGTGTGGCTCAAAACACACACAAGGGAGAATCCTCATGCGCAAAGGATACACTGAAAACGAAACCGCTATCGCAGATATTCTGGCCAAAGCCGATGTCCTTTGGCTTGCCCTGACCGATAATGACGGGCCGTACTGCGTTCCCGTCAACTTTGCGGCGGAAGGAAACGTCATCTACATCCATTCCGGCAAACGTGGCCGCAAGGCTGCCTGCCTGAACACTGGTGAGACGGTAGCCTTCTCAACTGCCGTGGACGTTCGCATGCGTCAAGGCGGCGACAATGCCTGTGATCAGGGCTACCTTTTCCGTTCCGTCATGGGGCACGGCACTCCCCGACTCGTTGACGACGACGAAAAAATGCACGGTCTGGATTTGCTGACGGTCAAACATCTCGGTAAACAACTCCCCTACAAGGAAGCGGCTCTTCCGGCCACGGCTGTCTACGCCATTGATGTCGAAAACATATCCGCACGGATCAAGGAATAACTTATGATCGTCTTTTTTTTCGGTGACTCCCTCACGTTGGGCTATGGCGATGAGACGGGCCTTGGCTGGCCCGGACGCATCTTCGCCTCACTCGCAAAAAACGGGAAGGACACCACTGGCTACAACCTCGGTGTACGCAAGGATACAACCATCCGGCTGCAAGACCGCTGGCTGAGTGAAGCGGCCCCCCGCACCATAGAGGGCATGGAGAGCCGGTTCGTCTTCAGCTTCGGCGTGGCCGACATCATGAACGATGTTCCACTTCAGGAATCGTTGAAGGCCGCCCGAAACATCCTGAGCACGGCGCAAGCAAAAGGCGATGTCCTGTTTATCGGCCCGCCCCCTGTCTCGGATACTCACAAAAACACGCGCATCAAAGCTTTGACCGTCGAAATAGCCCGACTCTGCGACGAGCTTGCTATCCCGGCCATCTCGACCTTTGACAGCATGGAAAGTTCCGCAGTATACGAGCAGGCCTTGAGTGACGGCGACACCGTGCATCCAACGGCTGCCGGATACATCGCCCTTGCCGATTCAATTTTGAAACACAAAGCGGCCCGAACATTTTTCGGGCTGGAGTAACCATCATGAGTGCATTGAAATCATTTGCCAGCGATAATAATTCCGGCGCACATCCGGCCATCATGGAAGCCATGATCAAAGCCAACGAAGGCTTCCTGAAGTCCTACGGCGACGATGAAATCTCCATCCATACCGATGAAGTGTTCAAGGAATATTTCGGCTCTCAGGCAAGTATTCATTACGTGACAACCGGCACCGCTGCCAACGTCCTTGGCCTGCGCACCGTGACACAGACCTACAACTCGGTTTTGTGTGCGGCACAAGCGCATATCAACAACGACGAATGTGGCGCTCCCGAAGCTTTCGGCGGCATCAAGCTCGTTCCCATCCCGTCCGAAGACGGCAAGCTCACCCCCGGTGCCATTGCTCCGTATCTCGGCCATGTTGGATTCGTCCACGCCTCGCAGCCCAAGGTCATTTCGATCACCCAGCCCACGGAATTGGGCAAGCTCTATACACTAAAAGAGATCGAAGACCTCGTGGAATTTGCCCATGACCGTGACCTGCTGTTGCACATGGACGGAGCACGTATCGCCAATGCCTGCGCCGCACTGGATTGTTCATTCTTCGACATGACCACGGCTCTTGATGTTGATTTCATCTCGTTCGGCGGCACCAAGAACGGCTGTCTCATGGGTGAGGCCGTCATCTTCCTCAAGCCAAACATCGGCGAAGGATTCAAGTATCTCCGCAAGCAGGCCATGCAGCTCGTCTCGAAAATGCGCTTCGTGTCTGCCCAGCTGGAACGGTATCTGGCCGATGATCTGTGGTTGGAGAACGCCCGCCACGCCAACGCCATGGCAAAAAGACTGGCTGAAAAAGCCGGTGCCATTGATGGCGTCACGATCAAGGGCAGCGTGGACTGCAACGCAATGTTTGCCTCCATCCCGCCTGAGGCAACTGAAATTCTTCATGAAAAATATTACTTTTATGTCTGGGACGAACACGACCACACTGTCCGCTGGATGACCTCATGGGCCACCACCGAGGAAATGGTTGACGAATTCGTGGCTGACATCGAAAAGGCTATCAAGGCAATTTAATGAAAAGAATCTGCGTCTATCTCGGCTCCAACCCCGGAACAAATCCGGCCTATGGCGAATGCGCCGAGACACTGGCCAAGGAACTGGCCAACCGAGGTCTCGGCCTTGTCTATGGCGGGTCCAGCACCGGACTCATGGGCCGTCTTGCCAACACCTGTTTGGAAGCCGGCGGCGAAGTCATCGGCGTCATCCCCAAACTGTTGGTTGAAAAGGAAGTGGCCCACACCGGCCTGACTGAAAGCCACGTGGTTACTTCCATGCACGAACGCAAGCAGAAGATGGCCGATCTTTCCGACGGTTTCATCGCCCTGCCCGGCGGACTCGGCACGCTCGAAGAATTCTTCGAAGCCCTGACGTGGAACCAACTCGGCTACCACGCCAAGCCGTGCGGTCTGTTGGATGTAAACGGCTATTACAGCTGCATGACCGACCACATGAACCGCATGGTTGATGAAGGTTTTGTCATCCCCGAACACCGCAAAATGGTTTTGAGCGCATCCGACCCCGCAACCCTGCTGGACCAGTTCGCCACCTACGATCCGCCACATGTGGATAAATGGATTGAGAAAAAAAAGGGGCTGTAAAACAGCTTTCAATTCGTAACTGTCATTTTTCAACTTATATGGTTTATTAAACTTTTACATTCAAACTTACAGGAGCATGCACATGGCAAAAGCAACTGCCCGCCATCTTTTGGTTAGTGACGAACAGACCTGTCTGGACCTGAAAAAACAAATTCAGGACGGCGCAGATTTTGGTAAAATGGCAAAAAAACACTCCAGCTGCCCTTCCGGACAGCAGGGCGGCGATCTCGGTGAATTCGGCCCCGGTGCCATGGTCCCGGAATTTGACACCGTTGTTTTCAACGAAGCCGTCGGCGAAGTTCACGGCCCGGTAAAAACACAGTTCGGTTACCACCTGCTGGAAATCACGAGCCGCGAAGACTAAACACTTCTTCACCTTTGTAATAAAAACGCCCTGCTGTTTTCAGCCAAGGCGTTTCCCATACATGTTGTAAAAATGGCTCCGACGAACTCGGAGCCATTTTTTTTGATAGCTACATTTGGAATTGATTTCTTTTAGCTTTACCCAGCACAGAAAAAAAAAGATAGCCCCTCAAGCAGTTGATCTGGAACCAACCAGGCTATTACAGCTGCATGACAGACCACATGGACCGCATGGTTGATGAAGGTTTCTTCGTGCCGGAACACTGGAGCATGGTGCAAACCGACGCTGACCCCGATGAGTTGCTTGATCAGTCCGAGGCGTATGGTCCGCCTCAGGTGGACAGGTAAATTAAGAAGAAGAAGGGGCTGTAGCCTGCAGGCGGGACGACGACTCTCCCTTTATCCAGCGCGATAAGCCCGATTGAGAAATAAATATGGTGTCCTCCTATTTCAAAGTCCTATTAGGTATAAAGGGTTTAATTGCTGGACATAACAGAAAGTTCGACCTCAATGGCTTCAGCAATAGTTCTGAATTCTTCGATCAAAGATTTATATTCATCAGTAATTTGCTCCTGACTTTTATTTGCCAGAAAATAAAGTTGTCCAGATGCAGCTTTGAGAAGTTTGGAGATTTTGGATTCTTTTGGCAATCTATAAGCTGAAATCCAGCGATCTATTGCTGATTCAGACAATCCGTATAATTCTTCTTCGGAAGTCATTTTCGTATTGACAATTCTCAGCAACTCTCTCTGAGCTTTAATACGATTGCTAAATTCACTCATAATCCCTCCGTCTTCGCTGTCATTTCTGTAGCCCACTCTTTAATCTCTTTGAGGCTGCTTAGCGTGTTCAAAATATCTTCATGTGTTAGACGTGTTCCATATCCGCGTGTGGTTAGTATTCTCGCATTCTCAAGGGTCTTAAATACACTCAAATCAATTTTTATGCTTTGTTGACTTATCTTCAGAGCAGAGTCCCTTGAAAAAATAGGCTTCTCTAAACATCCGAGAGAGTAGCATGTCGCTATATTTCTAATTCCAAGGAATATGGTTGACAAGTCGAAAGTACAAGTCGCTTTAGAGTTGTCAAGAGACGTTATTGCCTCATCTATTAGGAGTGAGAATTTCACGCAGTCGTTGTAACAGTTCTTATAACTTGCAGGGGTATCAAGTGACTTAAGGAAGTCGGTGTTGTCTGTTCCATAAAGAAAGCGTGATTCTAAATGAAGATGCCATGCGAATGGGTTTCCCTCATTCCAGAGTTCTAGAATTCTTTCGTATGAATAAATCGAGAACCTTGCAGTGTCGAACTCTTCTTGGTAGCCATCGACTACTGCTAGCAAATCAATATCAGAGCTTGGCTGAATGTCACCACGGCAGATAGAACCAAATGCATAAATATGTTTGCTCATCTTCTGTTAAATCTTTTGATTAGAATTGTCATAAATAGGCCTAAAATTATAAGCCTCGTGAAATGGATAAACGACAAGTAGCCGGTGCTATATTCTTTGGGAAGTATTGTTCCTAGAAATAATTGCGGAGATGCGCTGACTGCTGTCCAGTAGCTTCGTAAGTCAAGTGGATCATGGCGGACGAATGCGTCCTTGATAGCTATAAAAAGTAGTATCAATGCCGTTGCTCGAAAAAGCTTATACAGGCTTTCCCCATTACCCCATACAAAGTCTAAAAACTTAAATTCAAGATAACGTAAAAAGTACAAGACCCTTTCAAAGCCTATGTACTTTTCTCTATAGTATGACTCGTTGGAGTTCCATGATTTTAGAAGCGCATTCTCTGTTGCTGCTAGTTCAACACTTATAGCTTTGTTTACAGCTACAGCATCCCCAATCTCTTGGAAGTTCATTCTGAGAGTTCTTGCAAATCTCATCTTTAAATTGTCGAATCCGGGGCAGCAGTTGTCTAGAATGCTGGAGTCTATAGTTGTTTTTTCAAAGAAAGAGTAGTCAAAGGTGCAGCCAATAAAACTTGCACCATTAAAGTTGCACCCTATAAATCTACATCCTGTAAAGTTGCATTTAACAAAGACGCATCTACGGAAATAGCATGTGTCAAAAATAGTGTATTGAAAGTTAACCGATTCGAATTTTTTCCCTTTGGCTGCAACTCTCTCCATCAAGTAGTTAGAGTAATTTCCACCTGAAATGTCATCAGAAACAAGTTTGTCGGCCAAGTGTTTTCTATTACTATTTTTAATCATGAACGTCCTCATGTTGGCGTTTATGCTACTTTGTATATCGAGTGCATTATGAACGCCGAGATGTCAATCTTTGCCAGTGATTAGCGAGGCGGGCTAAATTGCTCGCTAAAGATTTTTTGTCTGGGTGATGATTGCATACGAATGCTATGCTTGGGGTATACACCTCATCCACCTAGGATATCCCCTTCCACTCAAATGTATATCAAACACGTATATCAAAGTCTGACGAAGTAAACTTAACTGTCGGCAGAATGAGATCATAGACGTTCGATATTATGGATAATTTCGTACAAACTTGAGCAAAACAACTCGCCCCTCAAACATTTGACCTGGAACCACCCCCGCCACCCACAAAAAAAAGCCCCAAATTTGGGGCTTTTTCTCTAGGCAGTGTGTTTGCCGACTTCCTTTTTCCAGTCCGAGACAAGCTCTTTTACTTGTTCGGCTTGAGGGGAATCCGCTTTGTAGTGTTCCGCAAAGACGTGCAAATCCGTGGCGCCTCGGGGGGCAAAGAGTCCTTTGACCCGGCACCAGAGAGGATCGAGAACTTCCACGAAGTCGTCGAGCATCTTGTTGGTCAATGTTTCCATGAAGGATTGATGGTTACGATAGGCAAACATATAAAGCTTGAAACTCTTTGATTCGACAATTTTCTGGTCCGGGATATACTCCATGACAATGGTTCCGAAGTCGGGCTGGCCTGTCATGGGGCAAAGCGATGTATATTCCGGGAATGAAATGGACACCACGTATGGTCGGCCGGGATAATTGTTCGGAAAGGCTTCGAGAATCCCGGGATTGGGCGAATCCATCTGGTATTTGGTTTGTCCACCCTCACCGAGGGTTTGCAGGTGGCTGGTTTTATCTTGGCTTTTTGACATGATTTTCTCCTTTATCCGTCGAGGCTCTTGGCGGATATTTTGACTTTTACCGGACCCAATGGCAAGTGCTGCGTAACAGAGGCGCCGCCGGGGACAGTTTTTCCCCCAAGCGGCAGGTTCGTACCAATACTTTTGGACAGTTCAATCCAAGGAAGAAAAAATGAAAACCTTCGAACGCAAGGCGTATGTCTTGCTCATTAGCCTGTTTATCGGCGGGCTGGTTGTCGCTGCGATCATCTCCAGCAAAATCATCACTATTTTTGGCCTTGCCGTACCCGCCGGAGTGCTGGCGTATTCCATCACCTTTGCCGTTTCCGATGTCATCAGCGAAGTGTGGGGCGAGGAACTGGCAAACGAAGCCGTGACCTGCGGATTCATAACCCTCATCTTCATCACGGGAATCGCATGGCTGGCCGTCTACTGGCCCGCAGCACCTTTCTGGCAGAATCAGAAAGCGTTCGCAGGGGTTATCGGCAACACGCCACGGATCGTTGTTGCTTCGCTCTTGGCCTATGTCGTGAGCCAAAAGCATGACATCTGGCTCTTCCATCTGCTGAAACGCCGCATGAACGGCCGCTCCCTGTGGCTTCGCAACAATCTCTCCACCATGGCCTCACAGCTCATAGATTCGACCATCTTTGTCACCGTCGCCTTTTACGGCATCCTCCCTCTGGGAGAAGTCATTATCGGACAATGGCTGGTAAAACTGCTGATTGCGGCACTCGATACCCCCGTGGTCTACATGCTCGTCGCGCTTATCCGAGGAAAAGTCCGGCCCGTCACCGCGTAATACCAATTCCCCTCGCGGCAAAAAGATTCTACGCACGCAAGCCGTTCACTTCTCATACAAATAATGAACCCCCAACAGCATACACTGTTGGGGGGTCATCGTTTCAGCATTAAAAATCTACTTCGATTACTTGCATATCTTTTTCTCTTTGAGAGCGTCCAGCCATGGGCCGGGGCCGTAGCCGACAAGAACCGTGCTCCCGGCGATAAGGATCGGCGTGCCGGGCAGGTCCACCGTTTTGGCAAGATCAGTGGTCAGCATGGTGTGCGGCTCGTGTTCCTTTTGCAGACGGACAGCCAATTCCGGCAACGTCGTATCTTTCAGCATATCCGGGAAGGCTTCGGTGAACTGCATGAGCATAAGCATACGCGCCTGCATCAGATCATCCGTCTTGACCATCTTGAGGTCGGAGTATGCAAAGTCCACATATTCCTTGAGGTGGTCCGTTCCGACAGCATCTTCCAGAATCCAGGCAGCCATATCGGAACCGGGGAAACTCAAGCGCGGGAAAAAGGACAGCCGCAAAGTGCAATATTGATCGGGATATTCACCAAGGAGTTTGTGGCCCAGGCGGCAATGCCAGCACAAAGGATCGGTCACGACCACGATGTCCAGCTCACCCGTACCCGTGAGTTCGACCACGCTGTTATCATACAAGGCCCGATATCCGGGCTCACATCCATTCCGCTCTTCACCAGAGGCAAGGGCAGGAACAGAAAGGACCAAAACCAGAAGAAGTATCGGTATATATCGCTGCATGGCCGGACTTTATACGGTTCTCCGCCCGATGCCAACCGCGAATTATTCTCCGAGGTCAGGCCGCCGCATTGGTGTCGCGAAGAGACAAAACGCCCGCGCCCGTATTGGCTGCCAGAAATTGCTGCACACCCTCTTTCCCCATGAATCGGCCCAGCACTTTGGGGTCGGATTTCATGAGGTCCACCAGAATCAACCCGTCCAGACAGTCGCCGAAATCAGGGTCAACATTGAAGCCGATAATCTTCCCGCCCAGCTTGAGGTATTGCTTGAGCAAAACCGGAATGGATCGGCCGTCTTCCACATCACGCACGCAATCCGCAACGTCGGCTGGATCGTCGAACATATTATCAGGCAACGTGAAATCCACTTTCTTGAGTTTCCTGACCTTGGGTGGCCGCTTGGGTAACGCCATTTGCGCCAGCTCCGGCAGGGATGAATGACGCTCCATAAACCCCATGATCAACTCACGAGACACACCGGAGTATTCACTGGATATGGACACACAGCCGAACAGTCGGGTGTACTTCGGATTCTGCACAACAAACTCGGCGACGCCCTTCCACAACAGTAGCAACGGCTGGTAGCTTTTCTGATATTTCGGCGTGATGAATGACCGGCCCATTTCAAGGGCGGGACCAAGCTCGTGCAAAAAGCTCTCTCGGTATTTAAACAGGGTTGAGGTATACAGCCCTTTGCCGCCCTGCTGTTTGAGAATCTCATCAGTCAGGCCGAATCGATACGCACCGGCAACTTCCCGATCAGTGCGATTCCACAACACGAGATGACGGTATGTATCGTCAAACTCGTCGATATCCATGGCCCTGCCCGTGCCTTCGCCCACCTGACGAAACGTCTCTTCGCGCCGGATACCAATCTCGCGGAGAATCCGGGGAATCTGTTCGGCGTTGGCATGGAACACCACAAATTCCGTGTTCTCTATCAAGATATTCTCGTCCGGCAGACTAGCGACCTCACTGGCTAAAATATGCTTGCCCCGCGAATTGGCGATGGGGTCCAACTTCCGGCTGACTTCACGCGGCTTGAAATTGAAACGCGGCTTCTTGTCCTTACGCAACAAGTAGGTGCGGAACCGTAGGTAATCCACCAACTCCTGATCACTATCGAACTCGCGCATCTTCTCGCTGGCAATGGTCGAGCCAAGCCCCATACGGATGACATCCTTCGAGGCATGACGCAGGTTCTCATGCGGCAAGAGCATGGTTCGCAAACGAGGATGGATCAAACCAAGCGTCTGAAACAGTCCGGAATTGCGGCCATCAAAAAAGACCGGTAGCGCGTTGGCTCCGGTCTTGCGAATAATCCTGCCGATCATGGGACTCCATTTTGGATCGGCCACCATCCCTTTCTTGACCTTGAGGCTGGACACTTCTCCCGCCGGAAAGACCACGAGCATACCGCCGCCCTTGAGCCAGCGCATACACGCCTTGAGTCCGGCTATATTCTTCTTGGTGGAGCCGAGGTTCCCGAACGGATCAACCTCGATAATCAAGTCGTCCATCTCGGGAATCATTCCGAGCATAAAATTCGCCATAATCTTAATGTCCGACCGAACCTCACGCAAAACCCGGACGAGCAAAAGCCCCTCCAGTACGCCAAATGGATGGTTACACACCGCGACCAGCGGCCCGGTCTTTGGCACTCGGTTCACGGGCTGGCCGTCCACGGAAAACTTCACGCCGAGCATATCCAATGTCTGCTCCACAAACGAAGCATCGCCGCCCTTTTCGTGAAGCGTCGAATACATGGAATTCAACGTATCAAGCCGAAGCACCTTGGCAAGCGGCTTCTTGAGCATGGAAAACAGGGTGTGACGAACAGGGTCGGCAAAAGGCGAATCAAGATTGAAAATCGGACCGGCTATGCGATCTTCCATTCCTTCCTCCTTGGGTGACTGGTTGCCGAACCCTATGACGAATCCCTGCCGAATTCGCGCCGCCTTCATGACAAAACACCACACTTTGGTGACGCTCTTTCGGCGGTTCTGTGACAGCACTTTCATCCAAAAGGAAAACCCCGGACACCGACATATCCGGGGTCAAAGTATTTTCTATTTATCAATTATCTCTCACTGGAGCGAACCGACAAGGTCACGCCGCACCGACCAATGTTTGCGCGGAATGGGGAGGCACACACTCATCTCCGCCACATCGGTACACATAATCAGACCGCCGGAAAGTTCCTCCCAGAACAACTTATCCACAAACAACGCCACGGCCTGCGCCTGCGTCAATCTATCGGAATCCATACCCGGCATATATTGACGCATGACGGCTCGCGCCCCAAGCTGCACCAGACGCGCCCCTTCACGAGTCAGAGCCACATCCTCATAATCAATGGCGTGAAGCACCGGCTCCATACCGTGATCTTCATAAAATGACGCCAAATAACCGGAACGATCTGCATTGGACATACTCACGACCTCCGTTTGCGGTACATTGAGAAAGTATGCAATCACTAGACCTAAAAAGAGCAGTAACTATTGCTAACTGCAATATCCACATAAAATCAGTGGGTTAAACAAAACGTCTCAAATAATGGGATATGAACCTTTTTTCCAATCTCAACGGACTGGATTTTTTTTGCCTATCCAGCTTGACACTCTGAACGCGGTGTTTATCTTTCACGCAGCATAATGGGCCGTCTGGTAGCACATGCCGACCCACAAAAAATCAAATTATTCCCTTTGGAGGTAATAAAGGATGGAACTGAAACCGCTGAACGACCGCGTCTTGGTCAAGCGTCTGGAAATGGAAGAGAAAACCGCGGGTGGCATCTACATCCCGGATTCTGCCAAGGAAAAGCCCATGAAGGGTGAAATCGTCGCTGCCGGTCCCGGCAAGCCGAACGACGCTGGCGACCGCGTTGCCCTGACCGTTAAGGTCGGCGATTCCGTGCTGTTTGCCAAATACGCCGGAATGGAAATCAACATCGAAGGCGTGGAACATCTGGTCATGCGCGAGGAAGACATCCTCGCTATCGTCGACTAGTCGTTACATTCACCGAATTCATACACAAACATTTCTTCTAAGGAGTATACACCATGGCGAAAGAAATACTTTTCGATGCCAAGGCCCGTGAAAAACTGAAAGCGGGTGTTGACAAACTGGCTGACGCAGTCAAAGTCACCCTCGGACCCAAGGGCCGTAACGTTGTGATGGAGAAGTCCTTCGGCTCCCCCGTCATCACCAAGGACGGCGTGTCCGTTGCCAAGGAAATCGAGCTGGAAGACAAGTTCGAAAACATGGGCGCACAGATGGTCAAGGAAGTTGCCTCCAAGACTTCCGATGTTGCCGGTGACGGCACCACCACTGCTACCGTTCTGGCACAGGCTATCTTCACCGAAGGCGTAAAGCTCGTTGCCGCCGGTCGCTCCCCCATGTCCATCAAGCGCGGTATCGACAAAGCTGTCGAAGCCATCGTCGCTGATCTGGAAAAAGTCGCCAAACCGACCCGTGACCAGAAAGAAATCGCCCAGGTTGGCACCATCTCCGCCAACAACGATGCTACCATCGGTAACATCATCGCCGAAGCCATGAACAAGGTCGGTAAAGAAGGCGTTATCACCGTAGAAGAAGCCAAAGGTCTGGACACCACCCTCGACGTCGTCGAAGGCATGCAGTTCGATCGCGGCTACCTCTCCCCCTACTTTGTCACCAACACCGAACGCATGACCTGCGAAATGGAAGAGCCCCTCATTCTCATCAACGAGAAGAAGATCTCCAACATGAAGGAACTCCTGCCCGTACTCGAACAGTGCGCCAAGATGTCCAAGCCGCTCATGATCATCGCTGAAGACATCGAAGGCGAAGCTCTGGCTACCCTCGTGGTCAACAAGCTGCGTGGCACCCTGAACGTCGTCGCCATCAAAGCCCCCGGCTTCGGTGAACGTCGCAAGGCCATGCTCAAAGATATCGCTACCCTCACCGGTGGCCGGGTCGTTTCCGAGGATCTCGGCATCAAGATCGAAAACCTCACAGTCAACGACCTCGGTTCCTGCAAGCGCGTTGTCATCGACAAAGAAAACACCGTCATCGTTGACGGCGCTGGCAAAGCCGAAGAAATCAAGTCCCGTATCTCCCAGATCCGCGCTGAAATCGCTGACTCCTCCTCCGACTACGATCGCGAAAAGCTCCAGGAGCGCCTCGCCAAGATCGTCGGTGGTGTCGCAGTCATCAACGTCGGCGCCGCTACAGAGACCGAGATGAAAGAAAAGAAAGCCCGCGTCGAAGACGCACTGAACGCCACTCGCGCTGCCGTCGAAGAAGGCATCGTCCCCGGCGGCGGTGTTGTCCTCGCTCGTTCCGGCGCCGCTGCCCTCAAAGTCAAGGCAGCTGACGACGACGAACAGGCCGGTATCAACATCATCTGCCGCGCTGTCGAAGAGCCCCTTCGCCAGATCGCCGCTAATGCTGGTCTCGAAGGCTCCATCGTCGTTGAGAAGATCAAGGAAGGCAAAGGTGGCATGGGCTACAACGCCGCTACCGACAAATACGAAGACCTCATCAAGGCCGGTGTCATCGATCCTAAAAAGGTCACCCGCACCGCTCTCCAGAACGCCGCGTCCGTCGCTGGTCTGCTGCTCACCACTGAGTGCGCTATCGCAGACAAGCCCGAACCCGCTGGCGCTGGCGGAATGCCCGCCGGTATGCCCGGTGGAATGGGCGGCGGAATGCCCGGAATGGGCGGCATGGGCGGCATGTACTAAACTAGTACATACGCATAGCCAATTAAATAACCCGCCTCGGTCCTCACGGACCGGGGCGGGTTTCTTTTTTGGATGCCTCCGGCGGCTGGGGGAAGGGGAAGAGGGGAACCCTTTGGAAAGGGCTTCCCCTCTTCCCCTTCCCCCAGACCCCCATCCCTTTCTCCCTTCCTAAACTTTTTGTGTGCGCTTCGCGCAAAGGAGGGAATAATATTTAAATAGTTGTAAAATCAAACGAATAAGAATATTATATAATATTCTTTGTTACTCAACCAAACACTTATCATGAAGCATATCTACATCTTTACCATCTGTGTATTGGCTAGCCTAATCCCGGCCTCCTCTGTTGCTAGCGACTATAATCAATATTGCTCTAAATATTATAATAAATACAGAGACATTAAGTACTGGGCAAAAGTCAATATCTCTGTCTCTGACTTTTATTATAATTCTGGTGCCATAAAATCACTAAAACTAGGGTCTAAATCATCTGTTGGCGTGTATCATGTAGCTGACAACTTGAAGAAATATTACTTTCATGAATTCGAACGACTTATAAAAAAGGATTTACCCTATCATGACACTACAAAAGGGTACAACAAACGTTTTAATAAAATCTATTCCAAATACAAAAATGATAAGAATTTTTTCGACAAACTAGATGCATATGAAATAGCATGGCGTGAATCAAAATTCGGAACAAATCCAGCTGCCTTATACTGCAGTATAAAGATATCCCGAACCGAATTTCCGATCTTATTACTAATACAAACAAATATTGTTACAAACGACACTTTAACGAATTACTGGACAGAAGCTGAAGAAGACCTTGAATACAGCGATCCAGAATTCGTTAACGACACTATAAAAAGAATCCTTACTAAACAGTTAACTTCTTGGCAGAGAAAATTAAAACAAATGAATTCTTGCCCATAAACAAACGACCACGCCGCCATCCCACTCCATCAAGCTCTTCTAACTTAACTGGCGGCGTTGGCAACCGCTTGCGAGAAACGGGGAATCCTCAGCCAGAGAGCGTCGAAAGACGCGACCAGCTGGGGATTCCCCGTTTCTCGCAAGCATTCCATGGCCCGGCCTCTGCACCCCCCTCACCCCTCGCCGTTAGGCGACATGGGATTCCTAAGGCCCTCGGCCTTAGGCGGGTGCAGGGCAGCGCCCTGCTCTCTCCGAAGGAGACCGCCGGTAGGCATCTTCCCCTACCGACTCTCCAAAACCACTTAAAAGCTATTTCAAAATCTTATTAGCCAGTAATTTCTGAATACCGACCACGTCGCTGCCTTTTTTGAGTTCTTTTTTGATGGGATCGTGCCGCCCGGAAACCCAGAGTGTAAGCTCTGATTCGAGATCGAAATGGCCTGCGGACTCGACACTGAAAGTTGAGATTGAGCGATAGGGTATGGAGAGATAATCGACTTTTTTGCCTGTGAGTCCTTGTTTGTCGATAAGAATCAGACGACCGGAGGTGAAGATATACATATCACGCACGACTTTGAAGGCGCGCTCGACGTGCTCATTGTTGCCGAGAATAGGGGAAAGTTCCTGCTCGATTTCCTCGACACTTACTTCCGTTGCATTCCCCATCAATCCATCTAAAAATCCCATTTTCAGTCCTTTTCAAAAAGTTAATTGCGCTTAGGGCGCATGATAAACAATAATTTTTGATACCTTATTTCTTTTTACGCCGTCCACGCTCGTATTCTTTGAACGCTTTTTGAACGGCTTCCATCTCCTCATTCAACGTATCCGCTCGGCGGGACCGCCAATACATGGCGCCAACAAAGACAGCGACGTATACGCCACCGAGAATCCACACCGGCACCATGATAATGGGGACCAGCATCCCGAGGAAAATGAGCACCATCAAGGAAACGGCGAAGGCAGGAAGAATATTCCTGTGATTCAACCAATGCTTGTTAAAGAGACGAATGCGCTCTTCGGCATCCTTGATATCGGCCTCGGCCCTTTCCCGCTTATTCATTTCTTCCATGTGCAGTAATCCTCTTCACTTATACATTACTTACAACGTAACGGCCAACTCCCACAACGGTCAAACACATCTCTCATCTTCCTGCACATTTCCCTCACACGCCACGGAACGCAAACACAACAAACGTCCTTTTTCAGCAAAAACTTATTGACAAACGATAATAAATTATCGCAAAAGGAACGCATCACGACAACACAGGAGTCTGTTATGAACGAACGTATTCAAAAATTTGCCAAATTTTTCCGCGCGATATTCCTTGTTGCCCTTATTGCAAGCCCGCTGATTGTGGGAAGCATCTGGCTGACTGGCGGCGAAATAATGCTCATGGATGATGATAACCCTTCAATGGCCATCGAATTCCTGACTGAGGATTTGGGTATAGATGAAGCGCACGCACCGGCTTACCCGCTGGCGTGGAGCACCCGTCTTCTTGGACTGGGTGTTGATATGCTCCCAACGGCCATAGGCATGCTTTCCTTGTGGTGGCTGGTTCAACTGTTCAGTTGCTTTGCTGCGGGTGAAATATTCACGCGAAACACGGTCATGTATATTCGTCGCACGGGTTGGACCATGCTGATTGGCGTCTGCGTCGGACCGATACACGAGGCTTTGCTGACCCTTGTTTTGACCATCAACAACCCACCGGGAGAACGTATGATATCCATATCATTGGACTCGGCCAACTTTGAAGAAGTGGTTATAGCCGGTGTCATCATACTGGTGAGTTGGATCATGGAAGAGGGCCGTAAACTCCGCGAAGTGAACGAGCTGACGGTTTAGGGGGCGCTATGGGTATCATCATTGACCTTGATGTCATGCTGGCGAGACGCAAAACCAGCTCAAAAGAACTGGCGGAAGCCGTGGGTATCACCCCTCAAAACCTTTCTATCCTGAAGACAGGCAAGGCAAAGGCTATCCGCTTCACCACACTGGATGCCATCTGCAAACATCTGGACTGCCAACCCGGCGATATATTGCGCTACGAAACCGACGAAGTAACTGAATCGGAATAAAAAGGAACCAAGCTTTCCTCCCCCCTCTCCCAGACGGATAAAAAACTCCCCTAAACAACCTCGCCGAAGGCGACCCAAAAAGTTTAGGAGAGTCCAGAGAACCCTTTTCAAAGGGTTCTCTGGTCCCGCTGAAAGCGACCGCCGGTAGGCCTACGTATTACAGCCGTTTGCGACATCATCGACTTCACGACAAAATCCACTGAGCACTTCAAGAAAGCATTTGAGCGTCGGGGACTTGTCGCCCTTGCGCCAAACAAGCTTAAGGGGAGTGTTGTGTACTTCGCCTTGAAAATCGAAAGGAATCATACGGACACAATCGGGAAGCGCGGCACACATACGCTCGGGTACAAAACCGATACCCATACCTGCGGCAATGAGGGAAAGCTTTGTCTGGTGCGTCTTGGCTTCCTGCACAACACGGGGCTGAACGCCATACTTATAATAGCGACCAATAGCGCGATCATAGGCTTCCGGGTAATGCTGCCGCGAGAACATGATAAACGGTTCCTTGTCGATGTCCGGGTAGCCCGCATGTCCCTTGGCGACAAGCGGATGCTCATGATGCACTGCCAGAAAATAACGATCCGCCATGAATGTTTTGGCTTCGAGATTATAGTGATTGGCATAGCAGTGATGCGACAACCCTACATCGAGATCACCTGCGCGTAGGGCGTTGTTCTGGTCGGAGGACTGCATCTCGCGAATATCCAGCATGATGCCGGGATATTTTTTTCGAAACGCGGTCACACCTTTGAAAAAATCAGTGTGCAACCCGGAACTGAGAAAACCGACCCGCAACTTACCGATAAGGCCCTCGGCCATCATGTGCATTTTCTCGATACCGCCTTCAAGCGTACACAAGGTGTCGCGTGCCACGGCAAGAAACATACTGCCTTCGTCTGTGAGTGACACCTTCCGGCTGGTCCGTTCCAACAAGATGACACCGAGTTCTTCTTCGAGTCGCTTGATCTGCTGGGAAAGCGGCGGTTGCGCGATATGGCACCGCTCGGCGGCCCGCCCGAAATGCAGTTCCTCTGCCACGGCAATAAAATATTTGAGCTGTCTGAGTTCCATCATCAAGAGGTACAACATATCAATCAAGGTGTAAATATGTATTGGACATATTGATGCCTCACTCCTAGTTTCTGAGCATACCTAGGAGACTCTCAATGCAAAGAACAATGAATCGCCGACTGTGTGTTTTAGGATTGGCCAGCCTGCTTATCATCCTTGCCGGAATCACCGTGGCATATGCGCAACCGGTCAAAAAAACGACAGACTTTGCCTGCCCGAACCGAGCCGAACCAGTCGGATTGGTCATGGATAACCGGTCAAACGTGTACACCGCATGCGGCCAGACAGGGCAAATATTTTGCCTGCCTTCAGGCGGCGAATCCATCATGTATGCGCAGGTAAAGGACACCCCCACGGTATTGGCGGTGGACAACAAACAAACACTTTACGTCGGCACGGATTCTGGACGAATCCATGCTGTACTGCGGGATGGAAACGTTCGCGAGGCTTACCGATGCGAAGGACGAGTTGTCGGACTGAGCGTTGATCGTGACGGCGGACTGATCATTGCCATGGAAAACGGCGCAGTCATTTCTGTTAAGCGAAAAGAATTGACGCTGAAAGAAAGTAACTAAAAGCTCAAGTCGTGGATTTTTTTGGCAGGCTTGCCTTTGGCGGGTGCTTTTTTCGTCGCACTGAAAATTTTTGGCTCTGCTCTCTTCATGAGTTTTTCGGCCGCGGTGTTGAGTGGGTTGCGATCTAATGCCGCCTTGGCATTATTGAAGACTTCGCCCCACTCGCGCCGGGCGAAATGAAGCTTGGCCATCCGCAGGTACAACCCTTCGCTCGGACCGAGCCACCGCATTGCATCCTTTATGGCTGCCATGGCTTTTCCCGTTTCATGCATCCCCTCATAACTCAGAATAAGTGCATTGTGGGCACGGGCGTCATTGTTCTGGGTCTCAAGAGCCTTTTGCAAATATGGCACGGCCTCGGAAAACATGCCGAAGGTGGCCATCCTGTTTCCAATATCCGAATTAATACCCTCAATATCCTGAAAATATTCTGAAATTTTTGAATATAGTTTCCGAGCTTCAAGAGGACTACCGGCCTTGACGAGATTGGCGGCCTTGATCAGATTGTCATCCAATACGCCCAGCCGTTTCCGCATCTTGGCGACACGGGCCTTTTCCATGGCCTCACCCAGCTTTTTGTGCAGCCGCATGAGAGTCTGATAAAAGGCCTTTTCCTTGCCCTTTTCACACTTAAGCCCCTTGGGAAAAAGCTTGCGTATCATCTTCATCTTATTGAGATCGCGCAGGGCTTCATCCAAATGGGCATGAATCTCGAACTTTTCAGCACCAAAGACCTGACTGGTTACCAGCCCCTTGATGGCACCGGCCAAACAACTGAGCGTACGCAAATAGTCACTCTTTTTGGCATAAGCACGAGCACGGGCTATGTTTTCCCGAATTTCTTTGGCAGTCATCTTCACACGTGGCATGAACTTCGATTCCTACGTCAAATATGTTGAGATTCTTACGTAAAGTACATCAGCCTATAGATTTTATCAAGAGCATGGAAAAACGTTCCAGCTTTCCCGACACGTTCTGCCCTTTTTTCTGTACAGCAGTTGACGCACAACACTCGGTCGGGCTAGCTTACCCGACCATCCAATCAAGTGAAATCATCCCATTCAGGAGCCTGATTTGAACATATACTTCGCGGTCATTATCACTTCTCTGATCATATCATGGCTGCTCGGCGTTATCTCTGATTTTTTGAATGCACGGGCCATGACACCCGCCCCGCCTAATGAATTCCGCGATGTCTTCGACGCTGACACATATCGACAGTCGCAAGAATACACCCGGGCTTCCATGAAATTTTCTTCTCTGACCGACTCGTTCAACACCGCTATCATTCTCATTGTCATCCTCTTCGGCGGCTTCAACTTACTAGACCAAATAATCCGCTCGTTCGGCTTGTCCGCGCTTTCTACCGGCCTGATATATATCGGAGCACTCGGACTCATCAGCGGGACCATGAGCCTCCCGTTTGAAGCCTATCATACATTTGTGCTGGAAAAGGAGTTTGGCTTCAACACGACTTCCGTAAAGACCTTTATTACGGATCGCCTCAAGGGGTTATTCCTGACCGGCCTGATCGGCGGTATCTTGGTGGCCGCGATCCTGCTCTTTCTACGAGAGGCCGGACAATACGCATGGTTGTATTGTTGGGGCTTTGCCGTGGCAATTTCGTTGGGGCTGACATACATAGCCCCGACGTGGATTTTGCCGATGTTCAACAAATTTACTCCGCTTGAAAAAGGCGAACTGCGATCGGCACTCGAAACATACGCCAAATCAGTGGGCTTCGAACTCTCTGGAATATTCGTGATGGACGGTTCTAAACGATCCACCAAAAGCAACGCATTTTTCACGGGATTCGGCAAACGTCGCCGTATCGCTCTGTTTGATACGCTCATCAAGGAAATGACTGTAGACGAAATCGTCGCGGTGCTGGCGCACGAAGTCGGACATGCCAAGCTTGGACACATCAAGAAACGACTGTTCACCGGCATTCTCAAGACCGGGGCCATCTTCTATCTCATGTCCCTGTTTCTCGACTCTCGTCCGTTATTTGATGCCTTTGGCATGGAGCAAGTATCCGTCTATGCGGGACTCGTCTTTTTTGTCCTGCTGTACACACCGTTGTCACTGGTCCTGTCTGTAATTTCCAACAAAGTCTCCCGTACCCATGAATATGAAGCAGACGCCTTCTCCGCAACAACAACCAAGCATTCCGGCAGTATGATCTCGGCTTTGAAAAAACTCTCAGCCAGCAATCTGTCCAATCTGACCCCACACCCGCTAACAGTCTGGCTCGGATACAGTCATCCTCCGGTCCTTGACCGTATTCAGGCACTGAAAACGCACAACAAATAACATTCGATTTCTTCATGCCATTATGGCAATATTCGGGATAGTGATACCCCTAACCCGGTGAGTTATTATGCGCGAAGTACCCTTTGATCCAGATAATGACGACATCATGGAACGATTGAAAAGCGTTCCGGCCTTTGACAACCTCCCTGAAAACCATATCCGCGAAGCCATGCGTGCGGCTTCCATTCGCCGATATGAGGCCAATGAAACCATCATTCAGGAAGGGGAATTCGACAATCAAGTTTTCTTCCTGATCTTCGGGCGTCTTTCAATTTCCGTGCAAGGTACCGAAGTCGGTCAATTGAAACGACTGGGCGATGTGTTCGGTGAAATGGGCATCATCGACGGCAGCCCAAGATCGGCAACAATCACCACAAAAAAAACTTCACTGGTCATAAGTATGGACGACACGGCCATTGGTTCATTGGGCGAGACCAGTAAAATTTTCACTCAGGCAGTCATGTACCGAGTCTTCGCCGAAGTACTTGCGGTTCGCTTGCGGGATGCAAACCAAAAAATTGCAGATATGCAGGCGGAACTGGATGCGGCAAAAGAATAATCAGGACGGAGGCGTATATGAAAGAAATCCCCTTTGATCCAAACGATAAGGAAACACTGACAAGGCTGCGACAAATGCCTGTCTTTGGAGCCATGGCCGAAGACCGTTTGCCCAAGGTTCTCGGGATGGCAACTTTGCGCCGCTATGAAAGAGATGAAACCATTATCCGGGAAGGGGACACAGATCAGGCGGTATATTTCCTCATAATGGGCAGCTGTACCGTTGCCATCGAAGGAGTGAAGGTTAATTCCATCAATAAAATCGGCGATCTCTTCGGCGAAATGGGCATCATTGACCAAAAACCTCGCTCTGCAACCGTTAGGGCGGAGAAGCCTGTGCTCTGCTTAGTACTGGACAGCAATTTCATGGAACGCCTTGAAGGTGTGGACAAACTGGCGGCTGAAGCACTCTTCTATCGCATATTTTCCGAGATGCTGTCCGCTCGCATCCGAGACGCCAATGGCCGCATACTCTATCTGGAAGAAAAATTGGAAGAATGCTCCATGAACTACTCCTGATCCCGACACACACGACCAGAAAAAACGGCGCACCATGTTTAAAGATGGTACGCCGTTCCTCTTCATAAACTCCGTTGAAATACAGATTAGCCCGCAGCCCTGGCAGCAACCTTGGCGGCTTCTTCGGCTTTGCCTTGCGCTTCAAGCGCTTCCACAAGGGTATCCCAATAGGCATCAATGCCGGGAGAAAGGGCCGAGGACTGACGAGCCAGGACTTCGGCGATCTGCGGATCTTCATCCTGATCAAGATAAAGCTTGGCAAGCATGTGCATGGCCTGATGATCGTTGTGGTCGGCATTCAATGCGAGATGCAGGTACTCACGAGTCCCTTCGACATCTCCTTGTTTGTAGGAGACACGAGCCAATGACCGAAAGACCATACGTTCGCCACCGGGTTGTTCGGCCGCTTTCGTATAAAAAGCTGCCGCTTTTTTAAGATGGTTGGCCTTTTCTTCAATAGACCCCAATCGCATGAGAGAATAAACATGCCCCGGCTCTGCCTTGAGGCATTGGCGATATGCCTTGCCTGCGCTGTCGAGATCGCCAAGACGATGGTTGGCCCAACCAAGGTTGTACAGCGCAAGCACATCTTTCTTGTCCAAAGACACCACGGTCTCAAACTCATGTCGCGCTTCCTCGAAACGCCCGAGCTGTGCATAACAGATGCCGAGAGAGTTACGGGCGAGCAAATTATTTTCATCATCCAACAAGGACAATTTAAATTCTTCAATGGACCCATAAATATCACCGTCCATGAACTTACGGTCCGCAGATAGATTCATGGAAATCGAATTGAAAACAGCCACTCGCGGATCGGGCAGCAACAATGCATGCTCAAGAGCCTTCCGGCAATTGTCCAAAATATCAGCCCTATCAAAATTAAGGAACGGATAGCAACTTGCGCCGACAGACACCTTGATGCCTAACGCGTCATCGGCCTGCTTTTCTATCTCCAGACAACGCTCCATGAGCGTTTCCCGATCGATATCCTCCTGAAAGAAAATCATTCCGTTAAGACCATACCGGCCGCCAGTCGCATGTTCTCCGAAGGCCCCTTGTGCCAATTTAGCCACATTCAAGGCCATCTGGTCCATACCGTCTTGATACCCTTCGGCTTGTTCATCGGGCTGGTCGAGAATACGTATAAGAGTAAGTCCAAAGGATTCAGGCGTCAGCCGTGCCTCGGAAAACCAAGAAATAAATTCAGAATATCGGTAGAGTTTGGTAGCTGCGTCCTTACTTGGCATGGCGTCGTCCTTTGCTTCCTCCGTATGGGCGAAAAGACTTTCCTCGCCTTCAATAAGTTTAAGTCGATCATTCTCTTCAATACTCCAAGCCGCATCACCCAAATGCAATACTTCTGCAAAAGCAATATCGTCCCGGACTTCAACCAACACGACTTCACCTTTGAATGGCAGCGTGGCCGATTTCTGTCCGCCCTTGGGAGCTCGCACGAGAAACCGTTGTCCGATCTTGGCGCCCGACGCTTCGCCCAAAGAAACGCTCATTCGATTCATGGGCAGGACTTCAAGCACACGCCCACCCCGTGCCAAGATATCAGCATAGCCAAAGACCCGGTTACGCCCCTGATCCTTGGCCACGGCCATAGCTTCCCGGGCCTTGCGCACGATCATCCGTGCCTGCTCGGACCCCGAACGACGAAACTGTGCGCCTTCAAGCCCCTGAGGATAACAAACATATCCAAGACTGCCGGAAACCCGGATGGTATCGTTGGTTACATCATCAATAAAAGAGAGTTTACTGATCCCCGAACGAATGACTTCGGATAATTGAAAACAAGCCCGAGGCTTGGCATCCGGCACCAGAATGGCAAACTTGTCGTTAGCGAAGCGGGACACGGTTGTATACTTAGGACACACCATGTTGAGCAACCGACCTATTTCGGACAGGATGTCATCACCGGTCAGATAACCATACCGCTCATTTACAGGCTGAAAGGTGTCCAAATCGAGAAAAATGACACCAAAGGTACCAGAAAAAGTCAGGTCTGCATTACGAGCCTCAATACCGGCTCGACAACTGCCTGTTGCCAGACATCCTTGCACCTGCTCAATGGCCTGCTCCAATTCTCCAAAAAAGAAATTACGCGAATACAGACCGGTCAAAGGGTCCGTGATGGCTTTTTTATACAACGCAAGCTTTTCCAGCACAGAACCGGCAAGCGCCATAATATATTTGGGAGCCGTGGCAGGTGCTTTCAGACGAACACCTTTGGCTATAAAAAAACAAAGCATCTTACCCTGAAAAACCAACGGCAAAATCAATTCCTTATCCTCGGCACGATATTCCGGTTCGGGAATATCCGTTGCCTCTTCTCTTGGAAAGAAAAGGCTGTAGGAGGTAAAAGGAAGAAATTCAGCGATGCAATCCTTGATGGTATGCTCGAAATCGATCAACTCCTGAGGAGTGAACGAAATGGCCCCGTCCGCAAAGATGTCTTTTTTTGTCCTCATAATCCGGGAGGGTACAACGGAGAGTATTTTTTCTCAAATGAAAGTTTGAGAAGCCTACCCCTTACGTTTGTCAACGTAACACGGAGTCATTTCGCACAAGTCGACAATAATATTCCCCTCTCTTCATCAACGCATCCACCTTTGAAATTTCTAACAGCATGTAGCTATATCAATACATCTTGATATAAACATTTTGTTTGACTCCCCCCCACAAATCTGTCAGATGTTCATCATAATTTGAGAGATACAATGAAAATACTCACTGATCCTATAGAACTACAAAACCAATGCATGGCATGGCGCAATCAGGGCCTGACCGTTGGCTTGGTGCCGACCATGGGCTATTTGCATAACGGCCACACGTCGCTCATAGACATGGCCCGCGCCCAGTGTGACAAACTCGTTGTCACTCTGTTCGTTAACCCGACCCAGTTCGGCGAGAACGAAGACCTTGGCAATTACCCCCACGATTTTGACGGGGATTGCACCAAGGCCAAAACGCACGGCGCTGACCTGCTTTTCGCACCGGGCCCGGATGCCATGTACGCTCCGGATCATGCCACATGGGTCACCGTGCCGACGCTTGGCAAACATCTGTGCGGAGCGTCCCGCCCTATCCATTTTCGCGGTGTGTGCACGGTCGTGACCAAGTTGTTTAACCTTGTCCAGCCAACCAAAGCGGTGTTTGGACAAAAGGACTGGCAACAACTCGCCATTCTCAAACGTATGGTCCGCGACCTGAACATGCCGATTGAAATCATCAGTCATCCTATTGTCCGCGAAGCCGATGGCCTCGCCCTCAGTTCCCGCAATGCCTATATGACTGATAAAGAACGAGCCGCAGCCCCGGCAATCCGCCAAGGCCTGCTCAAGCTGGCCGATAAAGTTAAAAATGGTGAGCGCGATTCCGTTGCTGCCAAACAATGGCTTGAAAAAGAATATTCATCCACCCTGCCCATGGGCATTGTGGATTATATAGAATTGGTTACTCCGGATTCAATTGAACCGGTCTCGACTATTTCATCGTCGGTACTCGCTGCTGTGGCAATCCACGTCGGCAAAGCCCGGCTCTTAGACAACATTTTGATAGAGGTATAATCCATTGGCTCAACGATGCTTTTTGAGCGCCAAGATTCACGGCGTCGCAATTACTTGCGCAAATCTGGAATACAGAGGCAGCCTGTCCATCGATCCCATCCTGATGAAGACGGTCGGTATCCTTCCTTATGAACAGATCGACGTTTACAATCTGGACAACGGCGAAAGGCTGACCACGTATGCCATTCCCGGTGGCCCCGGCGAGATATGTCTCAACGGAGCAGCCGCCCACAAAGGGAAAGTCGGCCAACGAGTCATCATCGCCACCTACATGTGGCTGGATGAAAACGAAGCCAAAACCCGCAAACCGCGTGTTATCGTAGCTGATGAAAACAATGGCATCGACGAAATCCTTGAGTGCGATCTCAACCCAGATTTCTAGACGCTTATTACAGCAGTATCCTTAAAGGAGGACTCTGATGCAAATTGAAGGCAAGTACCTGTTCACTTCCGAATCCGTGACCGAAGGCCATCCCGATAAAGTGGCTGACCAAATTTCCGACGCCATCCTTGACGCCATCATCGGCCAGGATGCCATGGCACGCGTAGCCTGTGAAACACTGGTCACGACCGGCATGGCCTTCATTGCTGGTGAGATTTCCACCACTGCTTACGCTGATTTCCCGGAAATCGTACGTAACACCATCAAGGATATCGGATACAACTCTGCCGACAACATGGGCTTTGACTGGCAAACATGCGCAGTTATTTCTTCCGTGGACAAGCAGTCCCCGGATATCGCACAGGGTGTCGACCGCCAGAAGCCCGAAGAACAGGGTGCTGGCGACCAGGGCATGATGTTCGGTTATGCCACCAACGAAACCCCTACTCTGATGCCTACTCCCATCTACTACGCTCACCAGCTGTCCAAACGGCTGACCGATGTACGTAAACAGGGGATTATCGATTACCTGCGTCCTGACGGAAAAACTCAGGTCTGCGTCGAATTCGACAACGGCAAACCCGTACGTATCGACAACGTGGTCGTCTCTTCCCAGCACGCTGAAGGCATCGAATTGGCTGACCTTCAGGCTGCTATTCAGGAAGAAGTCATCATGAAAACCCTGCCTGCAGAATTGATCGACGAAAATCTCAAAACATATATCAACCCCACCGGACGCTTTGTCATCGGTGGACCGGTTGGCGACTGCGGTTTGACTGGTCGTAAAATCATCAACGACACCTACGGTGGAGCTGGTGGTCACGGCGGCGGAGCATTCTCCGGCAAGGACCCGTCCAAGGTTGACCGTTCCGGCGCATACATGGCCCGTTACGTTGCCAAAAACGTTGTCGCATCTGGCCTCGCTGCTCAGTGCGAAGTCCAGATTGCATACGCCATTGGTGTCGCTGACCCGGTTTCCGTGGTTGTTTCCTCTCGTGGCACCGGTCAAGTCTCTGACGAACAGTTGACCAAAGCTGTCACTGAAGTCTTTGACATGCGCCCCTACTACATTCTGGAACGCTTGAACCTGCGCCGTCCCATCTTCCAGAAGTCGACCAACTACGGTCACTTCGGTCGCGAACTCCCCGAGTTCACTTGGGAACAAACTGATGCCGTGGACGATCTGCGCACCGCAGCCAAGATCTAGCTGAACTAAAAACAAAATAAAACTGCCCGGTTTGGCTTTTGCCGAATCGGGCAGTTTTGTTTTATCCATTTTTAATAACTTTGCTGCCAAGATTGGGTTTGATTACTATTCACAAAACCATCAAACTATGCCAAACTCCCCCACGAGAGGGCTATATGTGGCACAAAATATTCATCTGGCTATTTCTTTTTGTCATAATTTACACACAAGCAACCGCTGGGCAGCCGCGTCGCATATCACTGGCTACACTTGAACTTGCTCCGTATGTTGTTTGCGATACAAAGCAAAATCCCAGTGGGACCTGCATTCATATCGTGCAATGCACTCTGAAAAAGATGGGGATTGAGTTATCCCTGCATGTTGTCCCGTGGGCCCGGGCACAGTCAATGGCACTCCATGGTGAAGTAGATGGTTTTTTCCCGGCTTCCCAAACGCCGGAACGCGATGTATTTGCTACCCAATCAGCCCCCTTCAACGACCACAAACTTTTCTGGTATGTCAGAAAAGATTATCTTCGCGATCCGACTGCCCCAACATTTCCAACAGAAGCTAAATGTGCGTGTTTTCGGGGGACCAATGCCGAACGCTGGATGGAAAAAAATGGATACACCATTTCGTACAAAGCCAGGGATTATCCCAACCTGATCAATGTCCTCCTTGAAAATCGCGTTGATGCAATTCTTGCTAATAATGGGTCCATGGATGAAATTGTCAAAAAACAACATGCTGAAGACAAGATACAACGAATACATCTCATGGATGCACCTCTTGGAGTCTATTTCACCAAGGATTTCTTAAAAAAACATCAAGGTTTCCTCGAAGACTTCAATCAATACACTGAAGAATGTCGCATTTTTTAGTGCGTATATTTTACAGATAAAATCTACCCTCATACTCTCACATCTTTTACTTTCTCTCCCTCCTTTTCATCTTTTTTTGTAAAATAGAATCTCACCCACAAAGATAGTTGACACAGCAACAAATATTTTTTAAAGACCTCACTTCGCAACTGTTAACATGTCAACAAAAGAGCTTTTATGCAGGATAATACAGGACGGCGCACAACAAGTCTTGGATACAAAATAAGCCGACTATTCAGGCTCAACGGGTGCATACTCGACTCCTGGCTTAATGAACACGGAATCTGCTCAGGACAAATTCCATACATCATGACCACGGTGGAAAGAGAAGGACAAACTCAAGACCAGCTTTCGGCAAGCATACGTGTTTGCCCAGCAGCAACAGCCAGAATGTTAAAAAGCATGGAGGCTTCCAGTCTTGTACGACGAGAAGAAAACCCAAAGAATCGTCGTCAAAAGTTTGTGTATCCGACGAATAAGGCCAAACAACTCTATGCCACACTCATCCCTTTGCTCGACCGACACAATCAGGTCATGCTCAAAGGATTTTCCAAGGACGAAAAATCGCTCGCAAAATCCATGCTCGATCGCATCTACGCAAATGTCCAAAATGAATTCAAGGAAGTGAAAAAATAAATGATTTCGGAAAAAGAACGCACTGCGGCTCTCTGGGCCATCACAGTCACCCAGTTTTCACTGGTATTCATGCTCTCGTCCGTTGCCGTGGCAATTCCGTCACTGGGCAAGGAATTCGGTGCAACTGCCGCACAACTCGGGCTTGTCGAATCAGGCTATATATCCGCAGTCGCCATGCTTCTCTTCCCGGTAACTCGGTTGGCCGACATGACCGGTCGGGGATTCATCTTTGCCACCGGTATGGCCTTGTTCACAACAGTCAGCCTAATTTTGCCCCTGTCCGGGTCTATTGAAAATTTCATTATACTTCGTGTTTTCCAAGGAGGCGGTGGCGCAATGATGGTCACCACCGGACTGGCCATTCTCGCAGACCTCTTTACGGGACCACGCAGATCCATGGCTCTGGGAATTGCCTCGGCTGGTGTTTACGTCGGCCTTTCAGCAGGACCATGGCTCGGCGGAATCATTGCCACCACCATGGGATGGCGTGCCATTTTCTATATAGGAGCTGTGCCGTGTGCATTTTGTCTTGCACTGGCGCTCTACCTTCTTCCGGTCAAACCGGAACACAAAAAATGTCCACCTTTTGACTGGGGTGGCGCCATCTTCATTGCCATGGGCATGGTTCTACTTTCACAAGGCGGTTCCCACTTTCACTTGCTCACGGGCAAGATAATGCTTGCTGGCGGAGTGGTATCACTTGCTGCATTCGCCCTCTGGGAAAAACGTGCAAAAGCCCCGTTGTTAGATATGACTTTGTTCACTACGAACCAATCATTTGCACTGGGCAATACTGTACAGTTCATCAGTTATGCCGCCACATTTGGCATCACCTTTCTGATTTCTCTCTATCTTCAAATCGCACAAGGCATGACGCCCAGTGAAGCCGGAATGATACTCATGGCTCAACCACTCATGCAGACACTCTTTTCTCCGATCAGCGGCAAGCTTTGCCAACGATGGGCTGCACACCATGTTGCAACTGTCGGCATGCTCTTTGCCACAGCAGGACTGGGTGGAGCCATTTTCATCGGTGATAACGGATCACTCTGGCTCATTCTCGCGGTCCTCGGACTGTGCGGAACTGGCAGTGCCATATTCGCAACAGCCAACACAGCCGTCATTATGGGAGCCGTGGAAAAAGAAAATTACGGCATTGCTTCCGCCATGGTCGCGGGGATGCGTACGACCGGTATGACCATCAGCCTTGTTTTCATCAGCGCAGTTTTGGCGACCATGGTCGGCCCAACCGCCCTCCATGCCGGAAATGCAAACGCCTTTGTAGAAGCCATGAACATTTCGTTCATAACTTTAACAGTTTTCAGTGCTCTGGGGGTTTTCCTCTCCGCACGAGCGAAACTCAAACGCACGAAATAAGATAAGAAAAGCCCCGCCATCATAGCATGATGGCGGGGCTTTAAATTTACGTTCTACTGCATCAGCGTGCGTTCTTTCTTGATGCGATCAATTTCTTCGGAAAAACTCTCGGCAAGTTCCAAACCACGCGGGCCAAGTTTTTTTGAAAAAGCCAGATACAACGAAAGGGGCGGCAGCATCAACACGGGTTTAACCTGATCGCCACCCGGTATTTTCTTCAAATAATACTCACCTGACAGACCGTACCCCAACCCTACATCAAAACGACGCTCAGCAATCATTTTGTACAGAGTACCACCGTCTTTGACAGGCCGTATTTCTCCAGTCAAAGACTCAAGCACACCTTCACCGTATTGATACCCTCGAATCACACCGACAACGAGACCCTGTGTGTCTTCCAAAGAATCCACTCTCACACCACTCTGCATATACGCAAAAAGTGTAGGTCCATCCTGAGTATGGCCGGTTGAGGGATAATACAGATATTTTTGTCGTTCTTTGGTCTTTACGACTCCCAAAATTCCATCAACACCACGGAATTCGACTTCCTGAATGGCTCTGACAAACGGTCGTTTAATAAAAATCGTTCCCACGCCTAACCGCTGTCCAGCTTCACGGATGAGGTCTATAACCTCACCACAGGCTTTCCCATTCTCAGTATAGTTCAGTGGCGGATATTCATCATATGCCAAAACCACTTCCTCTGCTTTGGCAGGAAGAGCATATAGTATAAGAACCAATAACGAACATCCGAAAAATACACATTTATACATTAATCAAGTATGCGGGAACATTTACTAAATGTCAAATTTTCTTGGTTGGCTATCCCTTCAAAATTGTAATTCTCAAAAGATTTTCGGCCAGTCCGAGGCATGATGAGTCGAAATCATGCCCCGGACAAGGCCGACGGTCAGGGGTGGAGGTATGTCGTATTGTTTTTTTTGAAATTTAATGGGAACAACTCGCCGGAACGACAAATAGTGTCGTTCCGGCAGTTCATATTAATAGACCGACTTCTAAAGGATGCCGTCTTCACCAGTCCGAATGCGCATGGCCTTGGCAAGATCCTGAACAAAAATCACACCATCACCTTCAGTACCGGTATGACCGGCAGACTGGATCGCTTCGATAGCCAACGGTTCAAAATCATTATTCACACCAATTTCAAGACGAACCTTCTTAAGCAGGTTCACTTCCATCTGCACGCCACGATAGGTTTCGGTAAACCCTTTCTGGCGACCAGAACCAAGGATATTAGACACGGACAGGGAATAAATCTCCTTGGCGTACAAGGCCTGCTTCACGTCATTGAGCTTTTCGGGCCTGATATATGCTATAATGAGCTTCATTTTCTTATTCTCCTAATAAATACGTTTGATTCATTCTTCTTGTAAACGGATTCAGCTTACTCGTTGGAGAAGAGCTGAAAGCCATTATAGGACTCGGAACCGTGTTCGGCGATATCCAAACCCTTGAGTTCTTCATCCTTTTCAGCACGAAGACCGAAGAGAGCCTTGACTGTACTCATGAGAAGGAAACCTCCACCAAATGCCCAGACAAAAAAAGTACCGACGCCGAGAAGCTGAACCCCAAGCTGCGTCGCACCACCACCAAAAAACAACCCGCCATCAACATTAAACAGACCACAAGCGATAGTACCCCAGGCACCACACACGCCATGGACGGAAGAAGCACCGACCGGATCATCAATTTTGAGAACTTTATCGATAAACTCAATGGACAAGACAACCAGCACGCCTGCGACCAAACCGATAACCATGGAAGAACTCGGAGTAACCGTAGCACATCCGGCAGTGATACCAACCAAACCTGCGAGGGCTCCGTTGAAGGTCATGGAAATGTCGGGCTTGCCGTAGCGAAACCAGGAAACAACCATGGCACCAAGAACGCCTGCGGCGGCGGCCAAAGAAGTATTCATAGCAATCAAACCAATAGTATCGTCAGCAGTCGTCGTGGAGCCGGGGTTAAAACCAAACCAACCAAACCAAAGGATGAAGACTCCCAAACCTGCAAGCGGGATATTATGGCCGGGAATAGCCTTGGCTTTGCCGTCTTCAGTGTACTTGCCGATACGGGGACCAAGCACCATGGCGCCAGCCAAAGCGATCCACCCGCCCACCGAATGGACAACAGAGGATCCGGCGAAATCGCAAAAACCGAGACCTTCCAACCAACCGGCTCCGTCATCACCCAACCACAAAGAACCCCACGCCCAGTGGCCTGAAATAGGATAGATCACGCCGGTAACCACGATGGAAACTATAATGTAACTGGAAAACTTGGTGCGTTCGGCCATACCACCGGAAACGATGGTCGCGGCAGTAGCGGCAAACACGGACTGGAAGAACCAGAAAGTGTACGTCCACATCATGTCGCTCTCACCAACACCAGTCAGACCGTAGCCGGAAGTACCGATGAACCCACCAGCGTCCAGACCAAACATCAACGCAAAGCCAAACAGGAAAAAGATGACCGAACCGACGGAAAAATCCAGAAAGTTCTTCATCATGATATTGCCTGCGGATTTAGCGCGAGTGAAACCGGCCTCAACGCAGCCAAAACCGGCCTGCATGAGCATGACCAAACATGCTGCGATCAACGTCCACAAAATATTGGCGTTGGACTGAGTCAAATATTCCACCTCTTCTGCATGGGCAAAGGTGGGGGCAAGGGCTGCCGCCAAGACGACTGCGCCTGTAACGAGCCTCCTGAAAACATGGTTCGGGGACTTTCTTGAAAACATTGGGAACTCCTCTTTGAATAAAATGCGTTTCTAACCTGTCCTCCCTCTATCAAGAGTCGTGCCAAAACCATTTTATATTGCTATTTATGTAAAAACTCTATTTTTGGAATTTTAAAAAATATGTTTATTTTACTTTTTTGTAATTTATTACATTTTTGAATCTTCTTTTTTATACAAAAAATGTCAAATCACGGAATTCGTCATTGACGCACCCAAAAGGCTCACACCAACAAACTCTTCAAAATACATATTTGAAAGCGACAAGCGCGATCTTGCTCCAAACAGAATCATTTTCTCAAAATTCACCCGCACAAAAAAAGTCATATTTTAAAGGCAAAACACACTCAAAAAATGACCGTCGGTCACACAGTATATTACTATATATAGTATCATCCCGAAATTGCTGCTATTTTTTTTGTTGACAGATTGCCTCTGGCTGTGTAGCTAATAAAGCCATGAACTCCACAACTGTCTTCAACGCATCCTTTTCCAACTTTACCTTCTGGTATTGGTATAGCCACGCTCGTGGTCTTGGGAGAGGTGCATTGTAGCCAACTGGTGGATACAAACTGAACAAAACCTCTTCAAGGGCCGCGGGCGAAAGCCGGCGGCCCTTGTTTTTTGTGGCTCGTCGGTTGGATGCTCACTCAGTGAAGGGACAACCTCAAGGAGAATGAAATGCACATAGGTAAAGCCATCAGGCTGGAAAGGATCTTCAATCGGAATACCGGCCGAACTATCGTAGTTCCCATGGATCACGGCGTAACCGTCGGCCCTATCGATGGGCTGGTCGATATGCGCGAGGCCGTCGGCAAAGTTGTTGACGGCGGTGCCAACGCAGTCATCGAGCACAAAGGACTGGTTCGTTGTGGACACCGAGCCCAGGGCAAGGACATCGGGCTGATCGTCCATCTGTCAGCTTCCACTTCTTTGTCTCCCTTCCCCAATGCCAAAACACTGGTCGCAAGTGTGGAAGATGCCGTCCGTCTCGGCGCAGACGCCGTTTCCATCCATTGTAACCTCGGTGACGAAACCGAGGCTGCCATGCTCAACGACTTCGGCAAGATTTCTTCCGATGCTGCCAACTGGGGCATCCCGTTACTGGCCATGGTGTACGCTCGTGGTCCCAAAATTTCTGACGAATACGACGCCGATGTCGTAGCCCATTGCGCCCGTGTTGGCACAGAGCTCGGTGCGGACGTTGTGAAAGTCCCGTACACTGGCAACATAGACACCTTTGCCCATGTGTGCGATTCCTGTTGTATTCCTGTTGTCATAGCTGGTGGTCCCAAACTTGACAGCACAGAGGCATTTCTTCAAATGGTGCATGATTCACTGGAAGCCGGTGGCGCAGGATTGTCCGTAGGCCGCAACGTATTCCAGCATAAGAATCCAACCCGTCTGGTGGAAGCGCTCAACATGGTGGTCCACGATGATGAATCGGTAGGAACCGCCCTCAATCACCTTAATGGATAACGGTACCGTACAATGAAAAAAGTCATCTTCAAGTCCGTCCCCTTTGACAAAAACCTCGTCACCCTGGCTCTGGAGTCAGGTGTAGACGCTGTAATGGTCGAGAAATCCCAGGTCAAAGCAGTCGAATCTCTTGGTCGTGTCACAGTCATTACTCCCGACGATATGCCCGTTGTCGAATTGACTAAAAAGGCCGACGAGGACGTCGCTATCAAGGGCATTCGAAACGGCAAGGATGTTGTACTCAAAAAGGGATGGGAGATTATTCCGGTAGAAAATATTCTTGCGCAAGTGGACACGCTGGCGCTGGAATGTGAATCACTGGATCGGGCTGTGCTGGCCGCAGGAATTCTGGAGCGCGGCTGTGACACCGTGGTCGTATTGCCCGAAGGCGCAGCCGACCTTAAGCAGATCGTCTCGGAACTCAAACTCTCGCAGGGAACCATGGACCTCCAAACCGCTGAAATCACCGAGATCGAATCCACTGGATTAGGGCATCGCGTCTGTGTCGACACCATTTCCGTACTGAAAAAAGGCCAAGGCATGCTCATCGGCAATTCCTCAGCCTTCTCCTTCCTTGTCCATGCCGAGACCGAATCCAATCCGTATGTGGCTGCACGTCCCTTCCGTATCAATGCAGGAGCGGTCCACGCCTATGCCCAGATGCCCGGTGACAAAACCACGTATCTGGATGAATTGGGTGCTGGCGACGATGTGCTCATCGTAGGAGCGAATGGTGACACCAGTATAGCCACCGTAGGCCGTGTCAAAGTAGAAGTTCGACCCATGTTGCTCATTAAGGCCGCAATCAAAACCAAAGAGGCCACCACCGAAGGTCAAATTTTCCTGCAAAACGCCGAAACCATCCGCGTTGTCTCGGACAAAGGTGAACCAGTGTCCGTCGTGACCCTCAAGGTTGGTGATAAAATCATGGTCAAAACCGATGAAGCTGGTCGACACTTCGGCATGCGCATCAAAGAAGAAATCAAGGAAGCTTAGGCTTCGGAGAACGTCATGGCAGATAAAGACCACAACGATATTCCCGATCTCGGCGAACTGCGCGAGTCCATCGACTCCGTGGATCGTCGAATCGTGGACCTGCTCAATCAACGGGCGAATCTGAGCCTCGGTGTAGGCCGATACAAAGCGTCCAAGGGCGAAGCTATCTACAAACCCTTCCGCGAGCAGGAAGTTATGAACAAGATCGCGGGTTCCAGTCCCGGCCCGCTGCCAGACAAACACCTGCGCACCATCTACCGCGAGATCATGAGCTCCTCGCGCCATCTTCAACGCCCCGAGCGTGTGGTCTATCTTGGCCCTGAAGGGACCTTCTCCTATTTTGCTGCCATCGAACACATGGGCAGTGCCGCATCCCTGACTCCCAAAGGAAATTTTGAAGAAATATTCCGGGCCGTGGCCGAGGAAGGAGCCGAACTCGGCGTTATACCAATGGAAAACACGATTGAAGGCACCGTGGGGCAGGTCGTGGACTTGTTCATGAAATACAAGGTCTACATTCAGGCCGAGGTTTTCAGTCGCATCAGCCACTCGATCATGTCCAAAGCCGAATCCCTTAAGGATGTGGAGGTCATATACTCCCACCCTCAACCATTGGGCCAATGCCGGGATTGGTTGCGCACCCATCTGCCGGATGTACCGACCATCCCCATGGAATCAACAGCTGAGGCTGCCGAAGTAGTAGCAGGCAAAAAAACTGCTGCCGTTATCGGTCACATCAAGCTGGCTGACATGCACGCCATGAACGTGCTGTCCCAATCAATTGAGGACCTGCCCGACAACTGGACACGATTCCTTATCATCGGCGCAGCTCCTTCACAGGAAGACCGACGCGACAAGACAACCATACTTTTCACTTTGCCCGACAAACCAGGTGCACTGGCCCGCGTGTTGACCACTCTGGGTCATCAAGGCATCAATATGACCAAGCTTGAATCCCGTCCGTTCCGAGGTGAAAAATGGAAATATGTTTTCTTCACCGACCTCGAATGTGATTTGGGCGGCGACCGTTACCAAGACGTCCTTGAGGACATTCGTCAGCAGTGCCATACGCTGCGAGTCCTCGGCACCTACCCCACTCAGGAGAATCGATCATGACCAAGGAACCGATTATCATCAATGCACCGGCCAGCAAGTCGCTTTCCCACCGCACGCTCATCGCGGCAGCATTGGCCAACGGCGTCTCCGAAGTATCATCTATCCTCGATTCAGACGATATCACCCGCACACGCGGTTGTCTGACCGCCTGCGGAGCAAAAATCGATGAAAAAGACGGGAAACTCATCGTCTCAGGCATGGAGTCCGGCCCCAAGGGCGGCAATGCAGACGGTAAGCACAAGGATGAAGAACCCCATGAATTATTCATGCACGAATCCGGGACTACCTGCCGTCTGATGACCGCCGTGGCCGCTGCCGGGTACGGTTCCTTCAAAGTACACGGCGCCCAGCGTATGCATGAACGGCCCATGGCCGAACTGGTGACAGCCTTGCAAAAACTCGGCTCCACATTCGAATTTGCTGAAAAAGAGGGATTCCTCCCCTTTATCATGACCAGCAAAGGCTACACCTCAAAAAAGGTGGAAATCACCCTGGAAGAAAGCAGCCAATACCTCTCCGGTCTGCTCCTGGGTGCGCCTTTGACTGACCATGAAACCACAATCACGATCACAGGGAAAAAAGCTGTTTCATGGCCGTATGTAGCCCTGACCTTGCGCATCATGGAAGATTTCAAGGCAGGATTTGAAGTCGAAATCAAAAAAGGCAAAAAATGGGAAACAGTGCCGTGGCGCTCCATCAAGGCAGTCAGCCCCGGTAAAATTCGGTTTATTGTCAAACCGACCGGCTATGATCCGACACATTACCGAGTTGAAGGCGACTGGTCCAACGCCAGTTACTTTCTGGCCGCCGGAGCTGTGGGCAGACGCCCCGTACTCATCAAGGGACTGGCAGCGGATTCGCTTCAGGGCGACCGGGCCATCATGGACATTCTCAGCCAAATGGGGGCATCCATCAAGGTCACCTTTGACGGCATCCTCATTGAACCGAGCACCTTGCATGGCATAACCGTGGACATGGGCCGTTGCCCGGATCTGGTCCCGACAGTTTCCGCCGCAGCAGCATTCGCCACCTCACCGACCACCATCACCAATGTGGCTCATCTGCGCATCAAGGAAACCGACAGATTGGAAGCCTGTGCTGTGGAAGTATCCCGCACTCAGGCTGAAACAGAAATTGTTGAAGACTCACTCATCATCCGCCCCGGCAGGCTGCCCAACGGACATGCTGTGGATTTCACGACATACGGCGACCATCGCATGGCCATGTCCATGTCCCTGTTCCAATTGGCGGGTATCGCCGTCACTCTCGACAATCCAACCTGCGTCAACAAATCATTCCCCGGCTTCTGGAACGAATGGAAGAAAATCATCGGATAAGGCAATGACTGAGGCAGATATACATACAATCGCCATCGCGGGCGCAAGTGGTCAGATGGGCGGGCTTTTTTCCAAAGCCTTTGCCGATCTCGGGCGCACCGTCATTGCTTTGGACCTTCCATACACCGAAAAGGCACTCCGCGAGGCCCTCACCGACTGCGACATGTTGCTGCTCAGTGTGCCGGTAACGGCTATGAAATCCGTTTTGGACCATGTGGTGCCGTACCTGAATGGCTCAACAATCCTGTGCGATGTTGGTTCAGTCAAAATGCTCCCCATGAAAGCCATGATAGAACGCTATGACGGTCCAGTGGTCGGTACGCATCCGCTTTTCGGCCCAGTTATCCCGGAAGATTTTACACCCAAGGTTGCTGTCGCACCGGGACGCGAGACCGATACAGATGCCGCAAATAAAGTCACCCGACTTATGCAGGCATGTGGCTACGACTGTTTCTCGACAACAGCTGAAGATCACGACCGATCGATGGCCTTTGTTCAGGGATTGAATTTCACGTCCACCGTGGCTTTTTTAGCTGCAGCCAGAGATGTGGAAGATATTGATAACTTCATCACCCCCTCATTCAAACGCAGATTGGACTCTGCCCGAAAAATGCTCACACAGGATACGGAACTCTTCGAGATCATCTCTGAATCGAATCCATTTCTTCAGGAAGTCAACCGCAAATTCATGTCCTACCTCAGCCTGGCCGCAGGCGGTGATCTCGATCTGCTCGCAGATCGGGCACAGTGGTGGTGGCGTAACGAAACTTCATAAATGGTGCGGCTCATGCCGTTACTTGGAATCGAACGTGAACCAAGGCCGCACCCCCAGAAAGGGTACGGCCTTTTTTATAAGGAGCACACAATGAAAGGGACGTGAAAGTCATATGAAAACCGAAAAAAGGTAAAAGGGTGGGAGGTTATACCTCGCCCGCTCAACTAACGAGACTGAACCTACAAGGAAAAATAATGGAAAAGATTTCACTGACGCAGCACGGGAAGTGGCTCCCGGCTGACGTCCAGACCACCATATCCCTCTATATGGGACTGGTGGGAGACCAACCCGGCATTTTGCTGGAATCGGCAGAGGTGGATGGTCGCCTTGGTCGATACAGTTTGATCGCCTGGGACTATCGACTCATGCTCCACCCTGTGGATGGCAAGCTGGTGGTAGAAGTTTCAGACGATAGACTCGCCCAGCTCAAAGAGCTGGAAGGTATGGAGTATCTCACCGGCATTAAAAAGGCCGTGAAACTACTCTCAATCACGCAGGAAACCACCGGTGGCAACGCGCGTGACGGCCTCCCCGGTCTGACTCGCGGTCTGTACGGCTACTTCGGATATGGCGTAGCTGGCATGTTCGAACGCAAGCTGACCGAATGCTGCAAACCAGCCGATGCCGAGGCGTGTTTAGTCCTGCCCGGACAAATGGTCCTTTTCGATCACCTGCGCCACTCCTGCTGCTATCTCAGCCTTGATAAAGGCGCGACCCCCATGCCTGCCCCCATTCAATGGGGCGCGGACCTGACTGCTCCCGAGGTCGGGACACCCACGGTCCATCCCGGTAAGGAAGAATACATGCGCGGCGTAGAGCGGTGCAAGGAACTCATTGCCGAAGGCGAATGCATTCAAGTGGTGTTGTCCACCCGATTCACCGTGCCTTTGCCGGATGAACCTTTCAAGATTTATCGCCGCCTCAGACAGGCCAACCCTTCACCATTCATGTTCTACATGAAATTCCCGGACTGCTCGTCCATGGGCAAAACCTGTGGCACCACCCTGCTCGGATCATCCCCGGAAATGATGGTCAGAAGCTCGGCCGGACATCTGGAAGTACGTCCCATCGCCGGAACTCGCTGGAGAGGCGAAACCGAGAAAGAAGATATGCGTCTGGAAAAAGAACTGTTGGCCGACCCCAAAGAACGGGCCGAGCATGTCATGCTGGTCGACCTCGGGCGAAACGATCTGGGTCGTATTTCCAAACCCGGCACAGTCACCGTCGAAAAATTCATGAACGTTGAACGCTTCTCCCATGTCATGCACCTCACTTCCTATGTGGAAGGCGAGCTAAAAGACGGACTGGATGGCGTGGATGTTCTTCAATCCACCTTCCCGGCGGGAACATTATCCGGCGCACCGAAAATTCGGGCCATGGAAATTATCGCCGATCTGGAACCACAGGAACGCGGCCCTTATGGCGGCTGCATAGGCTGGATGGGGCTGGACGACGGCGTTATCTCCCTCGACACGGGCATTACCATCCGGTCCATGTGGATTCGAAACGGCATCTGCCACTGGCAGGCCGGAGCTGGCATCGTGTACGACTCGGACGCTGAATCCGAGTGGAACGAATGTCACAACAAGGCACGAGTTATTCTGGAAGTCATCACAGGCAAGGGGGGAACCGATGTTTTTGCTGATAGATAATTTCGATTCCTTCACCTTCAATCTGGTACAGGCCTTCCAACAACTTGGAGCCGACCCCGTGGTCATCCGCAACGACCGTGAAACAGTACTGGATCTGGCACAAAACGGCACGCTTGAACGGGTTTGTCTTTCACCCGGACCAAGCAACCCGGAAAATGCCGGTTTTTGTCTGGAATTCCTCAGCCGACTGCCCAAAACGATTCCGGTATTCGGCGTCTGCCTGGGGCATCAGACCCTTGGGCACTTTGCCGGAGCACCTGTGGAACGCGCCGAACGGATCATGCACGGCAAGACCTCGCAGGTGATCCACGACGGGCAAGGCCTTTTTGCAGGTCTCGACTCACCCTTCGAGGTGTGCAGGTACCACTCGCTCATTGTTCCGGCTGAAAAAGCGGCTGACACGCTCGATGTCACGGCCCGAACCCGACAGGGCGAAATCATGGGCATCCAGTACAAGGACCGGCCATGGCATGGCGTCCAGTTCCACCCGGAATCCATCCTCACGCCGGACGGCCCGAAATTACTCCAGAACTTTCTAAATATACAAGGATAACGATATGACCATACCTGAAATACTTGAAATCATTGCACAGCGAAAGCCACTGACTGACATGCAGGCGGACTTCATGTTCACTGAACTCATGGATGGCAAAATGACTGAGTCCCAAACCGGCGCCTTCCTCATGGGGCTGCGCGTCAAGGGCGAAGATTCCACAGATTTGGCCGCTGGAGTCCGTGCCGGAGTAGCTCACGCCATCAAGATCCCGGGTTTTGACGGCACGCACACGGAACCGGTTATTGACACTTGCGGCACAGGTGGTGATGGCCAGTGCAGCTTCAACAACTCTACAGCAGTCTCCCTGTTTCTCGCGGACATGGGGTATACCGTTGCCAAACACGGCAACCGCGCCCTGTCGTCCTCATGCGGATCAGCCGACGCTCTGGAAGCCCTCGGCATCCCGTTGGACATGCCCCCGGAAGAAGCCGCTAAAGGTCTGAAGAAACATAACTTCGCTTTTCTGTTCGCTCCTGCTTATCACCCGGCCTTCAAACATGTCATGCCCGTGCGTCAGCAGCTTGGTATTCGTACCCTGTTCAACTTCATGGGCCCATTGCTCAACCCGGCCCGTCCATCTCATCAGCTCATGGGCGTAGGCGACCCTGAACGGCTGGAACTCATGGGCGAAACTCTACTTCTGACCGGCGTCAACCGCGCACTCCTTTTCTCAGGGGCAGGCGGATTTGATGAACTGACCACATGGGGGGTCAGCCGAGGATATATCATCCATGACGGTGTAATGGAAAAGACCACGGTCAATCCGCAGCAACTCGGCTTTGAAGCGCATGATCCCAAGGAAGTTGTTGTCACGAACAAAGAAGATGCCGTGGTCAAACTCAAAGAGATTCTCGCCGGGAATGGACCACGCGCCATGATGGACATGGTGGCCCTGAATCTGGCAGGGTGCCTGCATCTTTTGGACAAGGGCCCCATGGCCGAATGTGCTGAACTGGCCCGAGACACAGTATACACCGGACTGAAGAAAGGAATTCCATATGTTGAATAAATTCAGAGAAGCAAAGCAACTTGAAATCGATTCTCTCCGTAAAAGCTTCATGGAAGGACATTTGCCCGCGGTTTACCGTGGCGACCGTCCCTCATTCGTTGAGGCCATCAAAGCCAAAGGCCCCGGAGCCGTCATTGCCGAGTTCAAGCCTGCCAGCCCGAGCAAAGGTGTTCTGCGCGAAAATGCAAACCCGCTGGATTTTGCAGATATATATGCCAACAATGGAGCAGCTGCCATCTCCGTCCTTACGGAGCACCAATACTTTGGCGGCACCCCGGACTTTTTGTTCATGATGAGCCAACCCGGTATTCCTTTGTTGCGCAAGGATTTCATCCTCGACCCGCTTCAGGTCGCCATGACCGCATCCAGCCCGGCAGCCGCCGTGCTGCTGGTCGCCCGTATGTGTGACGATGTGACACACCTTGCACAGATGGTGGAGCTGGCCCGTATGCCCGGCCTAAGCCCGGTGGTTGAAATCTTCGACCAAGCAGACCTTGACATGGCCCGTGCAGCCGGAGCTGACATTATTCAGGTCAACAACCGGAATCTCGACACCCTTGAGACGTCACTGGATCAAAGCCGCAACTTCATCAAGCAAAAGCAGGAAGGCGAACTTTGGATTTGTGCCAGCGGCATATCCAAACGTGCACAGGTAGAAGAAATGGCCGGCCTCGGTTTCGACGCCGTGCTGGTCGGAACCTGCCTGATGGAAGCGGACAACCCCGGCGAAAAACTGGCCGAGTTGACAGGAGCAAAGTAGTGGCACGACCTCTGGTCAAAGTGTGCGGCATGACCCGCATGGAAGATGTTAAGCTGTGCGTCGATCTCGGCGTTGATCTGCTTGGATTCATCTTTCACCCCAAAAGTCCTCGGTTGGCCGATCCCGACTTCGTGGCCTCGGTCAAAACTGGCAAGGTCACCAAAGTTGGCGTTTTTGTCGATCAGACCGCTGAAGAAATCATTGAGACCATGGATCGGTGCGGACTGCACGCAGCCCAACTCCATGGTGGACAGGATATGGATGCCTGCTGGAAAATCGGACCCGATAGGGTCATTCGAGTTTTCTGGCCGAATACCTATTCCTCTGCTTCAGCATTGCTCCGAGACATGGAAAACTATTCTGAAGCCTGTGGTCATTTTCTGCTGGATGCAGGGGCCAAAGGCCAGGGTGGAACGGGGACGACCATTGATTTTGCCACATTACAAGATATCGAAATACTTACACCTTGGTTTCTTGCTGGCGGCCTTGGGCCATACAACATCAAGAAAGCTCTGGCCATAAATCCTCCAGGATTGGACATCAATTCAGGGGTAGAAATCGAGCCAGGTGTCAAGGATGCATCAAAGCTGCGGGAAGTCTTCAGGATTCTCGCGGAGGAAGAATAATGAAAAAGGGTTATTTCGGCGATTTTGGCGGACAGTTCATTCCAGAACTGCTCATGCCGCCGCTTATCGAGCTTGAAGAAGCCATGAAAACCATTCTCCCCTCGGAGAAATTTCAGACGCGCTTTATTCAAATGCTCAAGGAAAACGTGGGCCGTCCTTCGGCCATGACATACTGCCAACACATGTCCAAGGACCTTGGTCTGGACCTATGGCTCAAACGTGAAGACCTGAACCATTCAGGCGCACACAAAATCAACAACACGCTTGGGCAGGGACTCCTCGCCAAAATGATGGGCAAGGAAGTATTGCTGGCCGAAACAGGCGCAGGTATGCACGGTGTGGCGACTACTGTAGCCGCTGCCATGCTCGACATGAAGGCCGTCATCTACATGGGCGCCGCCGACGTGGTGCGTCAGGCCCCCAATGTCAACAGGATGCGACTCATGGGGGCGGAAATCATCCCTGTCGAATCCGGTACAAAGACACTCAAGGACGCCATCAATGAGGCTTTACGACGCTGGTTGGCCGATCAGGAAAACACCCACTACTGTTTCGGCACGGCTGCCGGACCGCACCCCTTCCCTGATTTGGTGCGTGAATTCCAACAAATCATCTCCAAAGAAGCCCGTCAGCAGTATATGGATCGCAATGACGGTAATCTGCCGGACATAGTCACTGCCTGTGTGGGCGGTGGGTCTAACGCCATCGGCATGTTCCATCATTTCGTGCCTGACGAATCCGTCAAGCTCGTCGGCGTGGAGGCCGCAGGCACTGGTGAACCGGGCTGCGACAATTCCGCACCGCTCAATCTCGGAACGGATGGCGTATTGCACGGCATGAAAACCAAGCTGTTACAAACGGATGAAGGACAGATTCTCCCGTCCCATTCCGTAGCTCCCGGTCTGGATTATCCCGGAGTCGGTCCTGAGCATGCCCATTTGCAGGACATCGGCCGCGCCGAGTACGTGACAATCAATGATAAGCAAGCCTTGAACGCGTTCAAAGTATTATCACGACGCGAAGGCATTATCCCGGCGTTGGAATCTTCTCACGCCGTAGCCTACGCCATTGAAAACAAAGACAAACTGCACGGGAAATCCGTACTCGTTTGCCTGTCAGGACGCGGTGACAAGGACCTCGGCATCCTCGACCAGATCCTTTAGGATGCCTCCGGCGGCCTAAGAACCTTTTTCAAAAGGTTCTTAGAAATCTCCAAAACTTTTTGGCGCGTTTCGCGTTAGTAACAAAAAGTTGGAGTGAATCATTACTGTGAGAATAGAATTTGGAGATATTCATGAATCCAATGCAAATAAAGATTGAAGAGGCCACCGCGCAAGGCAAGGTCGGTCTCATTCCATTCCTCCCGGCAGGATTTCCCAATCGGGAACAATTCTGGAAGGAAATGGAAGAACTGGACAAGGCCGGCGCCTCTGTCATTGAGATAGGTATGCCCTTTTCCGATCCCGTGGCCGATGGCCCCGTCGTGGAAAAGGCCTCACTCCAATGTCTGGAAGACGGTATCAACCTCGACTGGATTCTCGCGGAACTCAAGGCACGCAAGGGCCAGTTCAATGCCGCTCTGCTGCTCATGGGCTACCTGAATCCTGTCTACCAATACGGACTGGATAAATTCGGCGAAGATTGTGAGGCCGCAGGCGTATCCGGGCTGATCATCGCAGACATACCCCATGAAGAATCCCAGTTCGTCAAGGACGCCATTGAGCCACACGGCGTAGCGCTGGTCCCCCTTGTCGGACTGAACACGAGCAAGGAACGCATGAAGCTGTATGCCGAAAATGCGTCCGGGTTTTGCTATTTCGTATCTGTACTCGGCACCACCGGCCAACGAAAAGCCCTGCCCACTCGTATCAAAGAAAAACTGGCCGAGGCCAAGGAAGTCTTCGACATCCCCATCGCCCTCGGTTTCGGCATCAAACATCCCGATCAGCTCGCCGAGTTCGACGGGTTGATGGATGCCGCCGTTTTCGGTTCCGCACTCATCACTCACGTCGAATCCGGCAAGTCGAGTGATGAATTCATGGAGCCGTGGAAATAAAAGAGAAAAATGCCTCCGGCGGCCAGAGGGGAAACCTCTTGAAAGAGGTTTCCCCTCTGGACTCCCCTTCCAGAACTTTTTAGTGCCGCCTTTGGCGGAATATTCGCAATTAGATAGTATAACTCAAAAGAGAAAACTATCCCCTGCACAAAGGTCCCCTACGCGAAGCGCATCCATAAAGTTTGGAAGGGAAGATAGGGTTGCGCCGAAGACTCCTCTGCTTCCTTCTTGCCAAGGCGGGTATATATAATATACCTGTCCTCATCATGACTTTGCCTAAAAATACATATTCTCCCACACGGGACCTGATCGCACTTGTGATCATTGCCCTGTCCTTTGCCGTCCGCTACTGGTTCGTCGATTCCGGCCAACTCAATCTGGTACAGGATGAGGCTCAGTACTGGGATTGGATTCGTCGCCCACAATTATCCTATTATTCCAAGGGACCGCTCATCGCATGGATGATCGCCGCTTGGACCGAGGTGTTCGGCAACACGGAACTGGGTGTCAGGTTCGGCTCCATCATCGGCATGACAGGTATTCAAGCCGCCCTATACATCGGTGTGTCCAGAATATGGCGGGAATATTCCATGGCCATATTTGTCCTGTTAGTTGCTGTCACCATGCCGCTTCTGAATGGATTGGGCATCCTCGCTACAACGGATAACCCCCTGATTTTCTGCTGGACGGTCGCCTTCTTTGCTCTGGCTGCCGCCACACGAAACACCCCGGACTCCACGCCATCCAACTGGCCTTTCGTCATTCTTGGATTGTGTATGGCAATCGGCATTCTCGCAAAATACATGATGCTCAGCTTCTTGGGACTTGGCATTATCTACGCCCTTATTTTACAATTGCGCGGCCAAATGCCGTCCCGCTTCTGGAGACGGTTTTTTCTGGCCTCTCTGGTCGGCGCGATCGTCGGCCTTGCTCCCATCATATTGTGGAATATGCATAACGATTGGGTGGCCTATAAACATGTGGCCAAACTTTCCACCGGCGTAGGAAGAGAATTCTCAGTTCGTTTCATGCCGTTTCTTGAAATGTTCGGCGCACAGATCGGCCTACTCGCTCCATGGTGGTTCGTCTTCATCCTGACAGGCAGCAAAGCTGCGTTGGGTAAATCATTTTTCGGCCCGGTTGGCGCGTTCGATGCAAAATACAGACGCGACCTCCAGTCCATCCTGTTTTTCTGGCCTCTCTGGGCAATCATCACCTTCAAGGCTCTCTTCTCGAAAGTGGAAGCCAACTGGACTGCGGTTGCTTTCATGGCTGGCGCCCTGCTCGGCGGCATGGGCCTACACACGTGGTGGCACGCCCCCAACCGCAAAATGCGCGGCAAGCTCATACTCGTTACAACCGCAATCGCTGTAACAGCCTTGATCTACGTTGCACCAATTCTCCCGGTCCCAGACAACTTGAATCCCACCCATAGACTCAAAGGATGGGAAGATCTCGGCGCAAAGATTGAACAGTTGACCCAAACTGAATTTGATAACCCCGCCAAAGTTTTCGCCATGAGTGATAACTACGGTTTCACCTCGGAACTCGCTTTCTACATTCCGGGTCAACCCATCACCTACTGCCCATGGACTGATAACCGACGCATGAATCAATATGACCTCTGGCCCAACCCGGAAGCCAACGGACAGCTCGGATGGGACGGTATCATGGTGCGCAAACGCTTCCAAAAAGGACACATCGCAGAACTTGAAAAGATGTTCGACTCCGTGAGCGAACCCATTTTCTACGAGTCGACCTTCAATGGGCAGCCAGCCCGAAAATTCACCCTGATTATCTGTAAAGGGTACAACGGATATTGGCCGCGACTCGGACTCGGAAAATATTAGATTTTTCACAGATACTCTATAAAAAATAGACTTCATCCGCTCATAAGCGTGGATGGAGTCTATTTTTTATGGAGTACTTGTTTTAATCAACAAAAAGACAATTATTGCAATTCCTTTGAAGCTCTAAGACTTTTGGCTTTTTATTCGAAATGCCTCATCTATGGCAGGGTTCTTGCTTAATTGAAAGCAAGTGGAACCAGTTCATACTCGCGGAAAAAGGCGCAAAGACTCATCGTGCAAAAAGCAATTCTCATACTCGTAATCTTCCTTTCACCGGGGTGTGCCGCGGTGCCGTTTGGCATCGGGCTCATCCCCGGTGCGCCGGCATACGTCTCATCGCTCGTGGGCGGCAGCCAGTCCATGTATGCCACTGCAGTAGATGAACGAACTACTGAACAGCAAATGATGGATGCCATCATAGCCGGCCATGCTCAGGCGGAACTGTATAAAAGCAAAGAAGTCAGAGCCGGACAAATCACCACATACAGCTACTTTGGGAAGCTTTACCTTGTTGGAGAATACGATTCTCAGGAACAACTCAGATATATTTATGAATGTGCTGACAACGTGAAAGGAAAACGTGCGATCATCAGTTGTCTTTATCTCCGCAAAGACATGGAAGAAAACGAATATTTCCACGAACAGGCCAAATATGCGGACCTTCAAACGCAACTCATGGCTGACTTCGAAGTAACAAGTACGCCCATCGAAGTAGAAATCATCCACGGAGACATGATTCTACTCGGAGTCATCAAGGAAAAAGAGGAACGAGATCGGATCATGGCCCACGCTTTAAGTGTAGATGGCATCGACCGGGTGATTTCGTATCTCTATCATCAGGAGAATGCAGGACCAGAGCCGCACATAATGGTGGCAGGCCTCACGCCTTCACCGAATAAAAGCATTGCCCCTCCGCCCCAAAAAAAGCCCAAGAGCAAACGAAACCGCCCTGTTACCGTCAAAAAAGAAGCACCAGCAGTCCCCGTATTAGCCGTCTCCAACCCGGACCGGGGCCGCTAACCCCGTCCACGGCTCAATTCGGGAATTTCAAAAGAAGACCGCCTGTCATCCTCGGGCGGTTTTCTTATGTCCCAAATCTAGAAACGATAGGTAAACTGTCCGGTCAAACTAGTCCGCCCACCATAACTCACTTCAACCAACGCCTGCATTCTCTGAGAGAACTCCCACATACCGCCCATAAGAACAGAATAGGGATTCTTGGTGGTAAAAATCAGATCATAATTAAGCTCACGGGACCCTGGACCAGGCAAAATATTCGTCTCAATGGAACCATGTAGTCGTTCTTCCAGATCAAGATACATGACCCCAGCCCAGAAGCTCCCCTTTCCATACTGTTCCGAATCCACAAGAATACCAACCCTCGGGGTGACAGTATATGTTTCGATTTCTCCATCAAGAAAATCCAGCTCGGTTCTGACCATATTCATATCCAATGACCCAAAATATTGCTTGTAGCCACCGGCAAGAGTCAAACCGAGCCCACCGGTGTACCCCGTATAGTCACTGTCGATATCCAACTGAAAATCATCAATAACAGTCCCTCCAAGCGTAAATCCGGCCACGTTCACACGGATATCCGCATGGCCTGCGATAACCCCGGCAAAACCATATACATTGAGGAATGGGAACAACCAAACATCGGCTCTGCCCAGCATGGTCGCGCTAATGACTTCGGAGCCCTCCAGATCAATTCCCGGTCGAGCCGAAGGATCACCGAATCCGAACTTGAGTTTTTCAATCTTCGGTTCCTGTCGCTGTACCAAACTCGTGAGACTCAACCCGAAAGGTAAAGGTAACTCATACCCCTTGGCCCGAGCTTCATCCCCCCATATTGGCAACAACCGTGTGGACGGTTCAACGGGTTCAAACTCTTCTTCATGCGGGTCATCTATCGGAAAATATTCAGGATCCTTCGTTGGAGTCGAAGCTGCTGACATCTTGATCCAGTTATGTTCCGACTCCTCTCTACCAGAGGTCCAATCCCATTGGTCAAGCAGAGACTGCTCTGCAGCTCGGGCAGGTTGAAACCAAAACAAACAGCTGACAACTATAAAAAGGCAAAAAAAAGCATCGCGGATCATAGATCCCACCAAGCCATGATTTCTTTGCCGTACAAAAGATACACCATACATCCAAGGCTGAGAAACGGGCCGTATGGCACCTTTCCCCGAATACCGTCCTCACCGGGACGGAACGCATAATAGATGCTGCCAAGGCCTCCTGACAACGATCCGATAAGAATGGTTAATGGCAACCCGACCAATCCGGTCATACCGCCTATCATGGCCATGAGTTTGACGTCGCCCGTCCCCAATCCTTCTTCATTGCGCACCAAACGATATCCCTGTTGCAAAACCCAAAAAGCACCGGCACCAGCCACTGCGCCAAGGAAAGCACTGTGCCATCCCACACCATCCTCAAGGAAGAAGCTGGCTCCAAGTGCGAGGCAAGTGCCGCCCAATGTAATGCGATCAGGCAGAAGAAATGTCTCGAAATCAATAAAACTTCCGGCAATAAGCATGACGCCAAGGATCAGATATACTCCCCACTCCGGGGACGGCCCAAAACGGTAGGCCGAAGCCAAAGCCCAAGCCATGCAGGAAAGTTCGACCAGTATATACTGGCCACCAATGGACTCATCGCAATGCCGACACCGTCCTCTAAGCACAATAAAACTCACTAAAGGAATCGTATCGAGCATCCCGAGTTTATGTTCACACGACGGACAGCGGGACCCACCCGGTTTAAGAATGGGCACCTCGTCTATCCATCGTTGAATGAATATGGTGGTCAAACTGCCAAGTTCCAGACCGATGACCCCGGCAGCCAGATAGAAAATCCATGTGGGAATAGTGTCCATAATGTCCCTCGGCACTTGAAGAGTTGCCGTTTTTACTGCATGAATACCGCGAGAGCAGCATCCTAGGAACTATCGGATTTCACAATCCGGCACAAGAGGATAGCAGACAGAACGCATTAAGGGAGCCACGCATGGACCATCGTTTTATTCCACATCTGACAGAAGAACAGATTGCCGACATCCAGCTTGAAGGACTGAAATGGACCACGGCCCACGCTTACACCAACAGCCCATTCTATCAGGATCGACTCAATGACGCGGGGATGAAGCCCGGTGACATCACCTCTTTGGACGATCTCCAAAAGCTCCCGTTCACCACAGCGGACGATCTCAAAAACGGCTATCCCATGCCACTGCTCTCTGTGCCTGAATCAGATGTAGTCCGCATCCATGGCTCCAGCGGCACCACTGGCAAACGCAAGATTCTTGCCTATACCCAGAAAGACATCGAAGTTTGGCGAGACATGTTTGCCCGGTGCTATGAACTGGCCGGCCTGACCATCGAAGACCGTATTCAGATTTGTGTAGGATACGGCCTGTGGACCGCCGGTGCAGGCTTCCAACTCGGATGCGAACGATTCGGTGCCATGGCACTTCCTGTTGGTCCCGGCCTCTTGGAAATCCAACTCCAGATGCTCACCGATCTGAAATCCACCTGCCTATGTTCAACGGCATCAATGGCCCTGCTCATGGGTGAAGAAGTCCAAAAACAGGGACTCTTCGAACAAATAGCCCTGAAAAAAGCCATTTTTGGTGCAGAAGCACACACACCCAAAATGCGCCGCCAATTTGAAGAAGCCCTCGGGCTGGAAGACAGCTTCGACATCATCGGCATGACGGAACTCTACGGCCCCGGAACCGGCCTTGAATGTCAGGCCCATGACGGTATCCATTACTGGGCAGACCGTTTCATCATGGAAATACTGAACCCGGAAACGTTGGAGCCGGTAGCCCCCGGCGAAATTGGTGAGATGGTCGTGACTTCCCTGCAAAAAGAAGCCTCCCCTCTCATCCGTTACCGCACTCATGACCTGACCAGAAAGATTGCCGGAGACTGTGCTTGTGGCGTAACCATGCCGCGTATCGACAAGATCATGGGGCGTTCAGACGACATGTTCATCTTCCGTGGAGTGAACATATACCCCGGCCAAATTGGTTCGGTGCTGGAAGAATTCAACGACCTTTCCGCAGAATACAAAATTTCACTGACACGTCGTGACGGATTGGACCATATGGCCGTAGATGTGGAACGGACACCCGAAGCAAGCGCTTCTGACAATGAACGTCTGGCCAAAACTCTGTCCACTGAAATCCGCAAACACATTCTGGTGCGCAGTGATGTCCGCATCCTGAATCCAGGCGAATTGCCGCGCAGTTTCGCCAAAGCGAAACGCGTACAGGACGAACGCGGCGAAGAATAAGGCAGACTGCAAACCATGCCCAGTCTGTCCGAGGACCCCACCCGCCACGTGGTCATCGACCGCAGGCCGGGCCGATATATCGCCTTTCCTGATGTCATCCGTACTGGCGAGAACTCACTGGTCGTCGCTTACAACGAAGCTGACAGACATGTCCGACCAACCAGCCGTGTCCTTGTGGTCAAAACAAGCCGGGACAACGGCAGAACGTGGTCTGAACCGACGTATCTGGACTCGCCAGCAAGCCACTGCCCTCGCCTGTATATGGCATCAGACAACGAACTGATTATTTCGGACAGTTCCCGCATCTTTCATCGCAGCCACGACAATGGGCATTCATGGACTCCGTTCCCGGCAACCGGTTTGACTCACGACATGCATGACCGAATTATGGATCTCGGTTACAATATTTTTTTGACCACGGGCCATCGTCATCTCGGCAACCAAGAGCATCCCGCCATTCGTCAACCTCCGACACAACAAATGGTCTTCCGTTCTGAAGATCGTGGCCTCAACTGGACTTCACATTCCATCCTTGCCGAGCATCGTAATCTGGTCCTATGTGAAGCATCCATGACCCAATTGCCGGATGGACGCATTCTCGCTCTCATGCGGGAAAACAGTTTCGTTTTTGAACCAATGTATTGTTCAATCAGTAATGATAACGGCGCATCATGGTCCGTACCAGTCGATACGCCACTCATGGGTCATCGACCAACCATGGGACTACTTCCTGACGGACGACTTCTTGTCACCTATCGAAATGTGGGGCCAGACTGGGGCACCTCCGCCTGGATCGGCACCATGGATGAACTGATGTCAGGCTTCAAAGTCCATGGACTCGCAGCAGATCCGGGCAACCCGACATTCACGCGGGATGGCATGCGTATTCACAACACACCGGGCAGCGACTCAGTTGTTCGCTATGCACTCCGCCCCATAACTGATCCTCGCACGGCCACCGCAACATTAGAAGCCGAAGTCAAAGTCGATACGGCTGACGCCAATGGTTGTGGTATTCGCTTTGGCATATGGTGGCGACTCACATCGGAACATATCACCCCGGATGTAAATGAAGCCTCTCCCATTCGCCTTCCTGCAGGACAATTCAACCACCTTTGCTTCCATTACACCGACGGGACCGTAACTTTGCACGTCAACGGCACAAAAACAGTGACTATTTCTGTTGACCCGGATCACGCTGAAACACGGCCTATCATGTTCGGCGCCCCCTATCCTTTCGAAGACAACGGCGTTGACTGTACATGGCGAAGTATGGCCCTGAATATCATGGAACTCGCACACGAAAGGAAATATAATTGGCAATGGAAGGCTGATGAAGGATTGCCTGACCGCTGGGTACAAAGCCATATTCTGGAATTACGCAATGATCGGCACGCGGCAGCACCGGATTTCGGATATTCCGGTTGGACCATGCTCAAAGACAAAACATTTTTTTGTGCCTATCACCACGGCGGTGGAACCGAAGAGGGATATGAACCGCTTCATTCGAGCCACATCGCCGGGACATGGTTCACGCTGGACGACTTTATAACGGACTGAAAATTCGAGGTACGCCATGGAACGAACGGACATTGAACGCATTTTCGAGGCCTATTTTGAAAAATACAAAAAGACAGAAGGAGACCGGACGGCCTGGTCCGCCTTCTGGACCGAAATGACGCCCAATGGTGTGCTTGAAATAAATTTGACCAAATGCCCCAAGGGGACAACATTCAAAATTTTCGTGGATAAAAAGAAAGTAGCAGAAGCCGCTGGGTGGAACAACTATTACTCAACAATGGAATCCATCGCAGCAAAATATCCAGGGCTCTATGATGCAGACAAAATCTTCAACAACATGAAATTCATACTCTAAATATAATTTTGAACCTTCACATATTCTGCATCTTTTCCCCTTGACGGTTCTCACACCCAAGCGTATGTCAATTTATCATAGGGGTTAGTGGTATCCACGGGGATACGTCCGGTATATCACCGGATTTCACTAACAATGGGTGAAATGATTATTGGTTGTGAAGGGCTCGCGCGCTTTTATATCCTCACTCTTGTTTCACCGGGCGAATGATCGCCTCATTCATTATTCTTTATATCTTTTGGAGTTGAGTACGTAATGGCTAAGAACATTTATGTGGGCAATCTGCCCTGGAGTTCCACGGAAGAGGATGTACGCGCAGCGTTTGAAGCATACGGTGAAGTAGTCTCCGTTAAATTGATAAATGACCGTGAGACCGGTCGCCCTCGTGGCTTTGGTTTCGTGGAAATGGAAGATCAGGGTGCCCTTGAAGCTATCGAAAGCTTGGACGGTTCTGATTTTGGTGGCCGTAACATCAAAGTCAACGAAGCTCGTCCCCGCCCCGAACGTCCGCGTTGGTAGACGTTGACACTCTCGTCAATATACGACACAACAAGCCCGCCCTGTCCAAAAAAGGGCGGGCTTTTCCCGTCTCCAAAAAACAAGAGGAAGCAATAGATGGCTAAAGAAGAAGGAATCGTCGTTCAAGGCACCGTAGAAGAGGCCTTGCCCAACGCCATGTTCCGCGTTGAACTTGAGAACGGTCACACCGTACTGGCACATATTTCTGGCAAAATGCGTAAATTCCGCATCCGTGTCATGCCCGGCGACACTGTCACCGTGGAACTTTCTCCGTACGATCTCACCCGCGGCAGAATCACCTTCCGCCCCCGGTAGTTCTTTCGGAGGTTGGGGGAAGAGGAGAGAAGGAGAACCTGGATAATGGGTTCCGTTTTCTCCTCTTCCCCCAAACCCTTCACCTTTTTCTCTCCTTCCCGAGCCATAAGAATGCGCATCTGTGCGTTTGCGGTTATCTATGCTATTGTCCCAGTGTTGGGTTACACGATATTTTTTTAAAAGGAATTTTTATGTCCAGTTTCAAGGAACTGGGGCTGTCGGCTGCCACGCTGACCGCTCTGGAATCCAAAGGGTTTACTAAACCCACCCCCATTCAGGCCCTGACTATCCCCATGCTGCTCGACGGCTCTGTGGATATCGTGGGCCAGGCCCAGACCGGAACCGGCAAGACTGCCGCTTTCGGCCTCCCCGTCATCGAAGCCGCCCAGGAAAAAGTGCGTCACGTCCAGTCACTCATCCTGACCCCCACCCGCGAACTCGCTATTCAGGTGGCCGATGAAATTAATTCACTCAAAGGTCAAAAACGCATCCGAGTTCTGCCTGTCTATGGTGGACAGGCTATTCACATGCAGCTGAAAGCCTTGAAGCAAGGCGTTGATGTTGTGGTGGGCACACCGGGCCGTATCATGGATCATCTTAAACGCCGCACTCTGCACATCGACAATCTCGATTTCTTCATTCTCGATGAAGCAGACGAGATGTGCAACATGGGCTTTGTGGACGACGTTCGAGAAATTCTCGCTTCCGCCAATGAAGATCGTCGCACCCTGCTCTTTTCGGCAACCATGCCCCGCGAGGTCATGCGTATTGCCAAGGAATTCATGGGCGATTTTGAAGTCGTCTCAGTGAAACCTGAAAAAAGTGACATTCCGCTCACTCGACAGATTTTCCATGAAATGGCCGACTCTGACCGCTTTGAGGCCCTATGCAGGGTCATCGACGCCCAGCCGGATTTCTACGGTCTGGTCTTCACACGCACTCGCGCCGATGCAGATCGGGTAGCTGCCCGACTGACTCAACGGGGCTACCCTTCCGAACCGATTCACGGAGACCTTTCGCAGGGCCAACGTGAAAAGATTCTGGCAAGCTTCCGCAGAAAAAAGGCAACCATCCTTGTGGCAACAGATGTCGCGGCACGTGGTATTGACGTGCCTGACCTGACACACGTGGTCAACTTTGCGCTGCCTCAAGACCCTCAGACATACGTGCACCGCACCGGACGAACAGGTCGTGCAGGGAAACAGGGCGTGGCCATCACTCTGATCGCACCCAATGAATTCCGCCGTCTGATGTTCATTTCCAAAAGCTCTGGCATTGAGATCAAAAAAGAAAAATTGCCGCGCATCGAAGACGTCATCTATTCCAAAAAAAGCCGCGTGGTTTCCGAGCTGAACGCAATCATGGAAGCTGAAGGCCATAGCAACTACTTGGACATGGCTCGTGAACTCATGGCTGAAAAAGATGCCGCCGAAGTTGTAGCCGCACTGCTCAAAAACACCTTTGGTGACGAGTTGATTGCATCAAGCTACCGTGAAATCGACATTGCTGGCCCTGGTTCAGGTTCTCGTGGTCAATCAGGACGCGCCGATCTCGTCTGTGCATTGGGTCGCGCCCACGGCATGGGGCCAAAAGAATTTGTTGAATTCGTTGCCCAGTCCGCTCATATTAAGCCCTGGTCCATTCAGCATGTTCGCGTACAAGGCAACAAAACCACATTCACTGTCCCCAATCATGAAGCAGACAAGGTCATGAACAAGGTCAACAGCAGAGATGGCAAACCGCTCATTACACGTGGTGAATTCAAAAAGAAACCATCCTACCGCCGTGACTTCCATAAAAAAGGTGGACAACGTCCCGGTAAACGGCCCTACATGAATCGGGGCAGGAAAAAAGACTAAATAAACTGTCTTCGGACAGAACTTGCAGCCTTTCCGAGTTCTTTATCATTGCCGACCCTCGTTTGTTTTTGTTAGATAAAACATACGAGGAAGTAATGAAAGAAGATCACGAAAAGTCAAAAGCGGAGCTAATAGCGGAGCTGAACAAGCTCCGCTCTTCTGTGGTGTCAACAGATAATAAAAAATACCGCAATATAGTTGAAGGCTTACCCCAATTCATTTTCGAACTCGATACCGCAGGGAATCTACGGTACGCCAACGAATATGCCCTCAAAAATTACGGATACTCCCCCAAAGACGTCATAGACGGCCTTCACTTGACAGACATCATTCACCCGGATTCAGTCAGTCAAGCCAGCAATACCGTCGCTTCTATCCTCAAGGGTGAAATCATTCAGGGCAAGGAATACATTGCTCTCCGTAAAGACAAATCAACCTTTCCCATCAAGGTCTATTCCCAGCGAATAGTCGAAGACAACCGCACGACAGGCATACGCGGCATTATCGTTGACATCTCCGACATGAAACACGTTGAAAAAGCTCTCATCAAAAGCGAGGCTTACTACCGTACGCTGTTCGAAAATACGGGTACGGCCATGACCATAATCGACTCCACTAGCGTCATCCGCAGTTGTAACTCTCAATATGAGAGACTTTCCGGCTACTCGGCCCAAGAGATTGAGGGGGAAATGCGTTGGTCGGATTTTGTTCCCCCGGAAGAGTTGGAGCGAATGAAAGCCTACCATGCTTCCCGCACGCTCGAAGCTCATTCAGCTCCCGATAACTATGAATTCATTTTCCTTGCCCGCAACGGAGTTCGAAAACAGGTCCATGTATTTGTAGGCGTTATTACGGATACAGATGATCGAGTCTGCTCTCTCATTGATGTCACGGAAAGAAAAGAAGCTCTGCACGCTTTGCGCAAAAGCGAAGAGCGATACGAACTCATGACCTGGGGGGCAAACGACGGCCTTTGGGACTGGGATTTAAAAAACAATACCGTATACTATTCTCCACGCTACAAGGAAATTCTCGGATTTACCGATGAAGAATTCCCCAACCAAATCAGTGCATGGGAAAATGCAGTCCATCCCAATGATGCAAAGCGGTGCATAGCCGCCAACATGGAATGCGTCGATGGCAAAATTGATCAATTTCAAGTAGAATTTCGCATGTTCCATAAGGATGGCTCAATCCGTTGGATACTCGGTCGAGGCGGCAGCACCAAAGATAAAAACGGCACAGTGTATCGTCTCTCTGGTACACACACCGACATCACCAAACGCAAGCAGGCTGAACACGCCCTACGCGACAGCGAAGAGCGCTACAGAACCATTTTCGAAAATGCGACAGACGGCATCTATCAATGCACCCTCGAAGGGCAATTCCTCACTGTCAACACAGCCATGGCACGTTATATGGGGTACGACAGTCCTGCAGAAATGATCAATACCATCAACGATATCCGTCAACAAATGTGGGTCAACCCGCAGGATCGACAGGTATTTCTGCAAGAACTCGCTAAAAATGGCACGCTGCAAAACTACGAGCAGCACATCAAACGCAAAGACGGATCCAGAATATGGATCTCGGAAAACGCCCGTGCGATTTATAACGATAATGGAGATATCGAATATTACGAAGGATTCCTTCAAGACATCACAACACGTCGATTCAATGAAAGCACGACAAAAGCTCTCTATGCCATTTCCTCAGCCATCACTATCACTCGTGACCTTTCTGAACTTTACAGTGCCATTCATGCCATTATTGCTGATGTTATTCATGCCCGAAACTTCTTCATCGCACAGGTCGACGAAATAGCCGACACAATGCGATTCGTTTATTTCCGCGATGAAAAAGATGATTACATAGACATCAGCGGAATCAGTGATCCAGAGAAAAACAGTTTGTCTATCAATGTATACAGAACAGGTTCCCCATTCCGTTTTTCTTCAAACCGTCCAGAAGATATTGCCATGACTCAAAAAATTGGCATCATCGGCACTCCTCCCGCAGCATGGCTCGGCATCCCGCTACGGCTGAAGGGCAAAGTGATGGGTGTCATGGTCGTACAAGATTATTCCAACCCTCTGCAATACTCGGAAACAGACGTCACCTTCATGATAGCCGTCTCAGAGCAGGTGGCCATGGCCATTGAACGCAAGGCCAACGAAGAAACCTTGACCCGCCTCAACGAAGAACTGGAATCCAAAGTCGACCAGCGAACAGCTGAACTCAAAACTCAGACCGCTGAGCTTGAAAATGCTAACAAACGACTTCGCAAGTTGGATGAAATCAAGTCAGCACTTGTTTCTTCGATCTCCCATGAACTTCGCACTCCCCTGACATCCATTCGTGGATTTGCCAAACTGTGCGCCCGCGATTTCACGCGGTACTTCCACCCACTGACAGAGAACAAACAACTTCAAGGGAAAGGCGAACGTATCCGGGATAATTTAGGAATTATCGACACAGAAGGCGAACGGCTGACTCGTCTTATCAACGATTTTCTGGATATTAATCGCATTGAATCCGGCAAAGCAGCTTGGCATGACTCCTTCCTCAATCCTTGCGATGTCATCACCAACGCAACCTCTGCGGCATCTGGTAGCTTTGCCGCCAAATCCGGAGTTGAACTCAAAACAGATTTACCACAGGCCTCGCGCCTCATTCACGCCGACCCTGACAAAATGCAACAGGTGCTTATCAACCTGCTGAATAACGCCTATAAATTCACTCTCCATGGAAACGTGACTGTTTCCCTACGAGACAATGGAGAGAGTTTGATTCTGTCTGTTGTTGATACCGGACCGGGTATTCCTGAAGAAGAATTGCCCCATTTGTTCGAAAAATTCCATAAATCGCCCTTGGGAGACACCATTAGCATCACGGACAGAGGAACAGGGCTGGGGCTTGCCATTTGTAAAGAAATCGTGGAGCACTACGGCGGCTCAATCTGGGTGGAATCAACTCTCGGAAAAGGCAGCTCCTTTTCCTTTTCAATTCCACCGGTTCCCGGAACAGAAACAAAATGCACCACGTAAACAATCCACTTTCACAGACACGTGCGACGATGTCCTGTCCCAATTGATGATTAAGGTGACTATCGAGCACAAACGGCCCGATGCTATTTTTAAAAATCAACTAGCGGATAAAAATCAACATATTCCCCAAAACCAAAGACTTTTGGCAAACAGTTAGCAAGAAAGGAATGTCGCTTCCAAAGGAAGCCAAACTGTAATCGTCGTCCCACTTCCTGCTGACGAATCCATAGATATCTCACCACCATGAGCTTGTGTGATGAGCTTCGCACTGAACGTTCCCAGTCCTGTACCGCCAGGTTTTCCTTCGGTAACATATTTATCAAAAAAGGACGCACGTATGGATCTGGGGACCACTCCTGCATTGTGAATACGAACCATACACCCGCCATCGTTTTGCAAGTCCACGCTGATCGACTCTTTTTCACTGGCTTCAAGAGCATTGCGCACCAAGTTGCTAAAAAGCGAAAAGACAAGCGGCTGTTCTGCGCGAATTAAAAACTTATCGTCATCCCCAATAGTAACCCCGTTCATTGTCAATACTATGCTAGCTGGTCGTTCCTGGCTGACTTGAACAGACTTCACGATAAGGCCAAGCAATTTGACAAGATCAAATTCCTCGATATGGAATTGATAGGTCCCGGTTTCCAACTTGTATAAATTAATAGATTGATTAAGCAGTTCAAGCATAAGACTCCCAGCATCTTCAACCGCTTTAAGAAGCTCAACCTGTCGAGGAGTTATGTTGTCTTCTTTCTGCAGCAAACGCGGGATACCGATAATACCGGAAAGGGGAGATTTGAGATCATGCCGAATAACTCGTGTCACATTCTCCTTCAACTTATCCAAAGCTTTGCGATTGGAAACATCCAATCCAACAAGGACAAATCCACTAATCATACCTTCAATATCTCGAAGGACACTGCCGCCCCACTGACACCAGATGGTACTTCCACTGGACACTTTCACTGCCGTTTCCAATTCAAGTCGTCCGCCGGAAGTCAAAAAGTCATCCATCCGACCAAGTGCAACAGAATCAGCCTCTTCGCCATACCCTAAAAGGACATCCTGAACCGGCTTTCCAAGAATATCAGCCTCAACACCCCCCAAAGAGCTAAGAACCTGATAGTTCACAAATGTCACCAAACCCAAGTCATCAAGTTGGAGAACCATGGATCGAGAGTTTTCCACCAGCCCCTGATACAAGGCTCGACTTTCTCGCAATTCATTTTCCAACCGCTTACGATGTTCTATCTCTCTCACTGAAGCACGAACGCCCAAATACAAACCACTTGGAGAGTATACAGGCATACTGTTGTATGCGACCCAATGAACACGTCCGTCCCTTGCAATTATCCGACAATCGAACCGCATACGATGATGCATCTTTTCAACCGAAGCCATCCGACTCAACACCACCTCTCGGTCATCGGGATGGATCAGCCTTTCAAAGAGCTCGGGATCAAGAAAAAATTCATCAGGGCCGTACCCAGTAATTCTTTCGCAGGCCGGAGAAACATACTGATATGTGTCGTTAGGCGCGAGCCAGTACTCCCAATCATGGGTAAATTCGGCAACAGTTCTATACCGTTCCTCACTTTCCGCCAAACGAGCCGTCCCGTTGCGCATATCTCGTATCATCGGAGCAACCGTGAAAACGCCAAAGAAAAGAAGAATGGAAATAGCAAGCCCAAGGCTTTCGTAAAACAACGAAGGATCGACATCTTTTGAATACATTGCGTACAAAGTATGAACACGACGAAATCCCATACCCAAAATACCCGCAGCCAAAAAAATCCAGGCCCAACTGCGACCAGTATCAATAATGAGGCGCAAAGCCAAAAATCCGGCAGCAAACTGCAAGGCCATCGACGCGAGTACAATAACGAGGTCCATTCGTCTCCTCCACCATGATTTCGATTAAAAATCGTTGGTCGTCAAAAAGCTACGCCCAAAATCAATCTTCTGTCATCAATTATCATTCTTGAAATCAGGTCGAGAAAGAATACACTCTCACTTCTCAAAAATAACTTTTTCTATTCCATAACCAGTAATACCACACATCCAATGTATAACCCTTCTTTACTCCTCTCGTGATGCATTGTTGTTGACGACTCTGTAGTGATGGCCTATGGATCGAATTCACGCCATGCGAGCTCAATATAACGCATATAGACATCGGTTCAACACTTTGTATTTAAAGACTATTCTATTAATCTTGTTTCAAAAAAACACTTCATAAATAGTTGGATACTCATGCACTCGATGGACCACGCTCTTTCTCCCTGACCTTCCATTCTGACGACGCAGACTTAGACGTTTCGATAATGCGACCTCCACTCTGAAGTCGCTCGGTTTAATGCGCCAAACAATAAGCGATGGCTTTTGGCCATCGCCCATTCTGCGACACTTTATTCACCACAAAAAAAAGACAGACCTCTCATGAAAAAGAATGTACTTCGACTGACCATTGCTTTTGCCGTATATATACTCGGCGTCTTCCTTTTCTCTGGATACGAATACCTTTCCACCAAAAATCAAGTATTACATGCAACAGATGAACAACTCAAAAATGCCGCACATATCGTTCCCGCAATCATCGGACGGGACTATCATGTCGATCTTTCTGCAAAACAGTCTGACATGCAAACTTACACCGGCATTCTTTCCAGCTTGAATGACGCTATTAAGAACACAAACATCGTCAACCTATACTCGATGATCAAAATAAACGGCGAAGTCTTTTATACGAGTTGTAACGCTTCTCGCGATGACATTGCGGCAAGAGACTACATTAAATTCATGGCTCCTTGTGTTGATGCAAGTTCAACGCTAAAAAATATATTTTCTTCCAACAAGACGATATTTAAAGATTATGAAAACAGCGATGGAAGCTTTCATTGCATATTGGTTCCTTTCACGGCCTCGGATGGCACCCGGTATGTCACCGAAGCCGACATCAGAATGAACGACATCAATGACATGCTCTTTTCGCGAGCTCTCGTATCCATTGGGAAAGGGTTCGCCCTCCTTCTTCTTCTCATTCCCATTCTCTGGGCGTCATGGAAAAACACCAAAGAGGAAAAAGCATTTCTCCATGCTGAAATAGACAAAGGTATGCAGGAAATTGGGGAACTAAACGAAAATCTTGTCAAACAGATCGAAGCAGCAAAAGAGCATGAGCAGCAAGCCATACGAGCTAAAAAAACAGCCGAAGAAGCGCAAACACACGCGGAACAGGCCGGGATTACCGCACGACATGAGGCAGCAGTGACATTGGAAGATTCATCGCACCACCTTTCCATCGCCAGCGAACAACTTGCCGCTCAAGTTCAACAGGTTGCACAAGGTGCCGAAACTCAAAAACTCAGAACGCTTGAAACCGCAGCGGCAATGGAAGAAATGAACGCAACGGTATTTGAAGTCGCCTCTAATGCATCCACTGCGGCTGAAAAGACTGACAACGCCAAAGTTGTGGCAGAATCCGGTCTGACTGTCGTTGAAGAAGTCATCACAGCTATCGGCACCGTATCGGACAGAACTGAAGCCATGCGTGAAAGCCTGCATTCTCTGGGAGAAAGGGCCCTTGGCATTGGTGAAATAATCAATGTCATCAACGATATTGCAGACCAAACAAATCTACTGGCCCTCAACGCCGCCATTGAGGCAGCCCGCGCAGGAGAAGCCGGAAGAGGGTTCTCCGTTGTGGCAGATGAAGTAAGAAAACTGGCTGAAAAGACCATGTCCGCGACAAAAGAAGTGGAAAGTACCATCGGCTCGATTCAAAAACTTACCGAAAGTAACATCGCCCACATGAATGACACGAACGAAGTTGTGTCACTGACCACTGGACTAGCTGAAAAAGCCGGGCAGGAATTGCAAGATATTGTGGAACTGGTGAACGACAGTTCGGATCGTGTACGCTCCATCGCAACAGCAAGCGAAGAGCAATCTGCCGCAAGTGAAGAAATAAATCGGGCTGCTGATGAAATAAACAGCATTTCCACGGAAACGGCTGAGGGAATGGGACAGGCAACAGAAGCCATCATGGACCTTGCCGCGCAGTCGGTACAGCTCAAAGCTTTAATCGCTTCATTGAAAAGCGAATAGCAAATCTTTAGCCGTCTGCTTGCCGTGCCGCCATTTTACGGCACGACAAGCAGGCGTCATTAATCTCCCTGCCGTGCGTTGTAGACAGTGTTCTGCGAGGCCGCGAATTCACGATAGGCTGCAATGGCTTTATCCCGCAGGACATTATTCGTAAGAGAAATCCCGCGTCGATCCAACTCAGCCCGCCAATTTTCACTGACCGGACCTTCGTCGAACCCGGTAATCTCTTCCAACTCCGGCCCGGACCCGGCAATGACCAAAGAACGTACCCCGGACCATATCACAGCCCCGAAGCACATGGCACATGGCCGCCAATTGACCACCAATTCATGGGCTGGAAGCCCTTCAGCGCCAAGGTCATAGGTCCCGAGCATCTTCTGAGCCAAGGATAAGGCCATTATCTCGGCATGCGCTGATGAACAATTATACGGCATGACACGGTTCACCCCGATGACGACTAACCGTCCAGAGTCACGTTCAAACACTCCAGCAGCAAATGGGCCACCAGTATTTCGCAGAAAATTTTGCCGAGAGAACTCAATAACCGCAGCCATACGCTCTTCCGGCGTCGGCATATGCGTTGGTAATGATTCAAGGGCTGAAACGGCCCACTGAGGCATATCAAGAGAAAAAGAAAGATCGGAAAAAGAATTCTGTGTCATTATATGGCTCCAATACATGATAACTTCGTGGCGATGCACTATCGCTCAAGCATCAAGAAATCAAGTAAGGAGTGGAGGCTTGAAAGATATCGAGACTGCAAAAAAAACGTCTCCATCCACAAGAACCACTCTTTACTGAGCCTGCAATTTCATTTGCAATTTTTCCAGAAGCCGCTTTTGATAATCCTCTGGGAATTCCCATATGGGCATATCGACATCCCTGGCCAACCCTCTTTCTTCTGGCGGTAGATCATACATCAAGGTCATCAGTATATCACTGCTGACCCACGGGCTATCACGAAAATATCCATGCCCATTCCCGGCGTCTGCATCTGCTGCCCCTGTCACATCGATGACTCGAAGCTTGGGATTGGCCTCAAGAAAACTCTTCACCGGTGCAGACATCTCACGCGAAACCTGCCCAAGTCTTCCCCAATCAAAAAGCCATTCAGCCACAGCCACGGCACTGTCCGAATCTGATACATACACAGAAAGATCTTCGACAATATCAAGCATACCTTCCCGAATATTCGCCGCAAAAATGGCGCCATCCATATCGCTACCGATAAGCATCACATGACCGAGCTTTAACTCCTTTAATGCTTCCTTTGGGGCAAGCTTGTTGGCAAGGGTCAACTGAAAAAGAGCCTTGTCCACAACTCGAGTCCCGGCACTGTAGCCAACAATATGAATTCGTTCAGCGTCCGTATTTTGTGCGAGAAATTCCAGAAAAGCCCGGAACTGATATGATGAAAGTTCCGCGGTCTCAAGATCTGACAAATATGCCAGAGTTCTCGGCGTGGAAGGCCATGAATAAGCTACGAAAGCACCATCGTATCCCAGAAAATGCCATAACTCAGCTGTAACCAGAATCGGATTATCAAAGTCGACTTTGTATCCATGGACATACACAAAGACATCTTTTCGTTTTGATCGACTCAATTTGTCATCAATATGCCGAGCAAACTCCTTGCCGGTCGCCTCTACCCCGACCTCATTAAAATCCTTTGCAACAAACCTGTTCAGGCTCGATCCAAGTATCCCGTATTCATTAACACTTTGCACCTTGAGAGGATATTTGTCCGTCCGATTTTTGAGTAAGGAAATACGTTTTGCTTCTTCCCAACTAAACTCCCCCTCTCCCATCTTGATACTGGCGGCACCAAACCGAAGAACGCCTCCTCGAAGCGAACTGTAGGCAAGCTCTCCTTCGACGGCAGGAGCACGGTTGGTAGCATAATAAATAGTACTGGGTGGACGAATATCTTTTTCAAAAGGATTAACAAACTCGGAATAAATGGCAGGAGCAGGCATAAGATTAATGGCTTCACCCTTGATAGAAGAGGAGCAACCAACCATTAAAAAGACAGTAACCATCATACATAAAACTGACGCACTGTTCTTGTTCAAAATTCTACCCATGTTTCTCATATGAATAACCACTCCGCTCCAATTCAACCATCTTGAACAAAAACAATTCCCGCAAACTCCACATTTATCACCTATTTACTATTCATAATAAAATAACAGGATTAAACAGATAATTGCAACAACTGTGGCGCACACCCAACCGTTAAACAGGAAAAAGCCCGCTCTCCAAGGAGAACGGGCTTTATTTCCACATGGTGCCCCCAGCGCGATTCGAACACGCGGCACCAGGATTAGGAATCCTGTGCTCTATCCACCTGAGCTATGGGGGCACGGGGAATTTCTCCTATCCGACCGTCAATAAAAAGGCAAGTGTTTCATCTTCTGGATTGTGCAATGCGTATTTTGTTGCGTGCAAATTCATTCACACTGTTTACAACTGATAAAAAAGGCCTATAGTTCCAAAAAGCGACTAAATGTCGCCATCCTGTTTTCCGCATTATTTTTTTCGGAGGCTTTATGATTCGCAAATTCAAAACACTCACTTTCGCTTTTGCCTTTATGATGGCTGTGCCGCTTATTGCACAAGCCAACGGACTACCCGTATTCACGGAACTGGCCGCCAAGGCGGGCAAGGCTGTTGTTTTCATTTCAACAGAAAAAACTGCCGCGCCCGGCCACGGACAGCAATTCCGCCAGCAGGTCCCGGAAGGACATCCGTTCCGCGAATTTTTCGACCGGTTCGACCAGTTCTTTGGCCAGCAGCAGGGGCAACCCCGCAAACAATTAGGACAGGGCTCCGGCTTCGTCATCACCAGCGACGGTCTGATTGTAACCAACAATCATGTCATTGAAGGTGCCGACAAAGTGACTGTCCGTTTTCAGGACAATAAAAAAATATATGAAGCCGAAGTCGTTGGTGCAGACCGCGAAACCGATTTGGCCGTCATCAAAATCAAGGCAGACAATGCGTTGCCCACTCTACAACTGGGTGACTCCGACGCCATTCAGGTTGGAGAATGGGTACTGGCCATTGGCAATCCCTTTGGTCTGGACAACACTGTCACGGCTGGCATTATTTCAGCCAAGCACCGTATCATCGGAGCGGGTCCATTTGACAATTTTCTTCAGACCGATGCATCCATCAACCCCGGCAACTCCGGCGGACCACTGCTCAATATGCGCGGTCAGGTCATTGGTATCAACACAGCCATCAACGCCGCTGCTGACAATATCGGCTTTGCCATCCCCAGCACTCAGGCGGAAAAAATCATCCGCCAACTCCAACAAGGCAAGACCGTTCAACGTGGTTGGCTCGGTGTAACCATCCAGCGCGTGGGGGAAACCCAGGCCAAGGCTCTCGGCCTGTCCGAACCAACTGGCGCATTGATCGCCTCTGTGGGCAAGAAATCTCCGGCCGACAAGGGCGGGGTCAAGCAGGGCGATGTCATTCTTGAAGTCAACGGCAAAAAGGTCGAAGACAATAACGATCTTCTCAAACAGATTGCAGGTCTGGCTCCCGGCGACAAGGCTCGTCTCGGTCTATGGCGAAATGGTAAAAAGGTGACCAAAACAGTCACGTTGGGCCAACGCAATGACAAATCTCTGGCCGCCATGACTCCCAAGGGACAAGGACCGTCCAAGACAGCCGAGGTTCTCGGAATGCAGCTGAAATCCGTCACCGATCAGGAAGCACAAGCTCTCGGGCTTGAAAAAACTCAGGGGCTGGTTGTGGTCACGGTTGACCGGAACACAGCTGCCGGAGAGGAAGGTATCCGTCAGGGCGACGTCATCATTCAGGCCAACCAGAAAGATGTAAATACTGTGGCAGAACTGAAAAGCGTCATCAAACGAGACAAGAAACGTGGCGCAGTCATGCTCCTCATCAAACGACAGGGCCAGAACAGTTTCGTGGCTCTACCGCTCGACAAATAACACCAAGGGGGCTCCACACGGAGCCCCCTTCTTCCATAAGGACTAGACTATTGAATCCTGCCACCCTCGTAGCTCCAGCCAAAATCAACCTGCATCTGGAAATCAAAGGACTGCGTGAAGACGGTTATCACGAACTACGCACCCTCTTCTTTCCTGTAGACATGCCGTGTGATCTCATCAAGATTGAACCAGGTCATGACGAACATTTTTACATCCGCTGCCCGGAAAAGCCGGAACTCGAAACGACCTCTAATCTCATGTATATGGCATGGAAACGATTCGGTGAAACCACTGGATTTCAGCCCGGTATTTTCGTCACCCTGACAAAACGCATCCCCATGGGTGGCGGACTTGGTGGTGGTAGTTCCAATGCCGCTGCCATGCTCACATGGCTCAATGCCGAAGCCGGGGACAAGGCATTATCACAGGAGGCCATGCTCTCATTGGCTGCCTCACTGGGAGCAGATGTCCCCTTCTTTCTTATGGATGGTCCGGCCTGGGCTACAGGTATCGGAGAAGTGCTTGAACCGGCCATGGTTACACTGTCAGAAATGACACTCCTCATAGCGTGCCCCGACATTAAAGTTTCCACTCCATGGGCATTCTCGGCTTGGGATAAAAAAAACAACTCCACAAAGGTTCACCAATCCTTGACAACCCGAGAATCTGGTACTAAGACTCCATCTCCCGTTTCGCCCAGAGAAATGACAAATGACTTTGAACCCGTTGTCTTTGAAAAACATCCGAGACTTCAGGAAATAAAGGAAAAAATCATTAACTCCGGGGCAGAAGCAGCCGCCATGAGCGGGTCGGGAGCTTCTCTGTTCGGTATTTTTGCAGACAGGGATTCAGCAAAAAAAGCTGCAAAGGCTCTCGAAGAAGACGGAATTGAAATTTTCATGATGGATTGTCGATAGATTTTCCATCAAAGATAAAGGTCGTATCGCTTACACAGCGAATGCGTCTCACCGACGACGGCAGTCTGCACCGCAGACGCCACGGCAACGCCCCTATAAACTGGGACGAAATTTGCCAAGAAGTGGTCGATTACGAGGCGCAAGCGAAATTCGGGGGCCGCGTATTCAGATACGCAAAGATCTGGATTCCGCACAGCAACGAAGCAATCGACCGCTTATCGGCAAATTTCGTTGGGGCGTCGTCAAGTGGTAAGACACCAGGTTTTGGTCCTGATATTCGGGGGTTCGAATCCTCCCGCCCCAGCCACTTTTTTTTATAACCATAGAGGTAATTGTCATCATGCACGGTGAACTGAAGATCATCAGTGGGTCCGCAAGTCCGAAACTGGCCGACGCAATCTGTGAACATTTGGGAACCAAGGCTTCCCCGGTTCTGCGTGAGCGTTTTTCAGACGGAGAAATCCGTATCGAAATCGGTGAGAACGTCCGCGGCGACGATGTGTTCGTAGTCCAACCCACCTGTTCCCCTGTCAACTTTCACCTTATGGAACTCTGCCTTATGCTGGACGCACTCAAGCGCGCCAGCGCATCCCGCGTCACAGCAGTGGTGCCGTACTTTGGATACGCTCGTCAGGACCGCAAGGTCGTGCCCCGCGCACCTATTTCCGCCAAAATGGTTGCTGACCTGCTTTCCACAGCAGGCATGCAACGCTTGGTAACCATTGACCTGCACGCCGGTCAGATTCAGGGCTTCTTCAACTGTCCGGTAGACAACCTGTTTGCCGCTCCTGCCCTGCTGGAACACCTGCGGGAACGCAATGATGAAGACTTTGTCATTATTTCCCCCGATGCCGGTGGCGTAGAACGTGCCCGAGCCTATGCCAAACGCCTTGGCGCATCTCTGGCCATCGTGGACAAACGCCGCGATGCTCCGAACCAGGCCAAGGCTATGCACATCATCGGTGATGTGAAAGACAAGGTCGCTGTGGTCATCGACGACATGATCGATACCGCAGGCACTATGTGTGCTGCGGCCAACGTTATCATGGAAAACGGTGCCAGAGACGTTTTGGCCTGTGCCACACACCCTGTTTTGTCCGGTCCAGCTATCAAACGACTGGAAGACTCCGCATTTTCCGAGGTGGTCGTCACCGACACCATCCCTCTCAACGAAGAAGCCCGAAGCTGTGGCAAGATCAAACAGCGCTCCGTAGCTTCTCTGTTGGCAAAAGCTATTAATAATGTACACACAGAATCGTCTGTGTCCGTACTCTTCGTATAAGGGAATTATCCCACAAACCAATTGAAGCGCGAGCGTCCGTTCATAGTGAACGGCCAGGGCGTAACAGGAGAAACATCATGGCTGACCTGCTGAAACTTAATGTTCAGGAACGCACAGAAATGGGCAAGGGCCCTAACCGCCGCCTCCGTACCACTGGTATGGTTCCCGGCATTTACTACGATGCCAAGGGTGCAAACATCCCCGTCAAAGTAGCAATGGTCCCCTTGCAGAAAGCATATGCCGCTCTGGGTAGCGCACAGGTCTTCGATCTGGTTCTGGAAAAAGAAGGCAAGACTGAAACCATTCCTTCTCTGTTGTGGCGCGTCCGCAACGAGCCGGTTAAAGGTGTTCCCGAGCACGTAGATTTCTTCGGCGTGGATCTGGACAACGAAATCAAGGTTTCCGTCCACTTCGAAATCATTGGAAACTCCAAGGGCGTCAAGCTCGGCGGTGTTATGGAGCTTTACCGCGACTCCATCGAAGTTGTGTGTAAACCTCTTGAAATCCCCAGTTCCATTGTCATTGATATCACTGAATTGGACATCATGGACTCCATCCACATCGAGAACGTGGAATTCCCCGAAGGCGTCGCTCCGGTATTTGATGAAAACTACGCCGTTGTTGCAGTCCAGCCTGCACGCGAGGAAGAAGAAGAGACTGATGGCGACGAAGACGAAGCCATTGTCACCGAAGTCGTCGGCGAGGAAGACTCCGAATAACCTCGGCCTTCACAATACAAAGACTTCCCGGAGCGTGATCTCACGCTCCGGGATTATTTTTGCCTCCACTCGACGAGCCTGATAGACTCCTGTCTGTCGTTGACTATATAAATTTCTGACACAACCCGATCATGGATTATAAAAGCGCAATCATCGGTTTGGGCAACCCCGGCCCAATGTACGAGAAAACCCGACACAACATCGGTTTTATGCTCGTAGATCATCTTTTGCACCTTGGGGCAGACCGCAAGTCCATGCGTCTGGAACAAATCGACGAATCCGGTGACTACGAATTGTGGCACGCCAAATTTGCCGGAGCGTATCGCCTGTTGGCCAAACCAATGACCTTCATGAACCTCAGCGGCAAAGCCGTATCCAAGATCTGTGGTCGACATGGTCTCTCTCCGGAAAACGTCCTTATCGTTCACGATGAACTTGACCTTCCCGTTGGACGAATGAAATTGAAAAAAGGCGGCGGCAACAATGGCCACAACGGATTGGAATCGGTTCAGGAAAGACTTGGTACTTCCAATTTTTTTCGTCTCCGACTCGGCGTAGGTCGCCCAGAAGACAGATACAAACCGATTAGCGACTGGGTTCTGGAGCCGTTCCAAAAAGAAAATGTTGAATATCTTCCAGCAATAATCACCCATGCAGCTAAAGGGTTAGACATATTCTACCGACGCGGTATGGGGTTTGCGACCCAACATATAAACTCTTTTTCTTTGAAGGAAGAGTAAATACAGTAACCGTGGACTCCTCCACGTATTTTCGATATGATGTCCTTCTGTCGTGTGTTTGTAAGCATTTTTCAAGGAGCTTAGGTCCCAGTGTTCAAGGTTAATGAATTGGTGGTGTACCCTTCTCAGGGAGTCGGACGCGTTGAGCGTATAGAATCTCAGGAGATCGGCGGCGTAAAGGCCGATTTTTACATAGTCCGCATCCTGAGCAACAACGTGACCCTCATGGTTCCCGTGGCTAATGCCGAGAATGTTGGGCTCAGATCCGTATGCTGTAAGCGTCTGGGGCAAGAAATTTTCGAATCCCTCAACGACCGAACTGGTTTTACCGGATACACGGGACAAAACTGGAACCGTCGCTACCGCGAATATTCCGAAAAACTGAAAAGCGGTGATCTGGCCGATGTGGCATATGTCCTCAAAGAGCTGTTTTTGATTGGCCGGGACAAAGAACTCTCTTTTGGAGAACGTCGTCTGTTGGAACAAGCCATGGGACTGGTGTCTATGGAACTGGCCTATTCTTTGGGTCGGGATCAAGAAGATATCAAAGAAGATATCAACGAAATGTTCGCCGATGTTATTGCAGCACAGGAAAAAGACGACTAACAGGACTTGTCAAGGTCAACCGTTTCATGTACGTCCTAAAGCAGATGTCGCTTCGCGGCATAGTTATTTTCCCACTATCATTAAAGTTCCTTTGAAGACACAGAAGGCTGTTTGCGCAACTTCAACGTGAGGTATGCTTTATAGCATTACCATACAAGCCGACCAATTGAGCGACTTAATCCTAGCTCACAGACAGCCACCATCTCTATTTTTCATATATTACAGCATGTTTAATAGATTCTTTTAATATTCATTCAACCTCAACACCAATTTTTCGATTATGGCCAACACAAAACCTGGCAATGATGGCAAAGGCAAAGGTCCCGCCCCAAAAAGAAGCCCCCGAGGCAGAAAGGCCGCGCCCAAATCCGACAACAAAAAGGGCGGCAACGGTAACGGCGGTAGCCTAAACCTGACCGAGCTTAAGCTCAAATCCATGCAGGATTTAACCGAATTGTCCATGGAATTCGGCGTCGAGAATCCAAGCACTATGCGCAAGCAGGAATTGATATTCTCCCTGTTGCAGGAATGTGCTTCTCGAGACGGACAGATTTTTGGAGAAGGCGTCCTTGAAATTCTGCCTGACGGCTTCGGATTCCTCCGTTCACCCATGTATAGTTATATGGCTGGACCGGACGACATTTACGTTTCACCTTCCCAAATTCGCCGGTTTGGTCTTCGTAAAGGAGACGTGGTTTCCGGCCAGATCCGACCTCCCAAGGAAGGGGAACGATACTTTGCTTTGCTCCGCGTCTCCGAAATTGGATTTGAAGACCCAAAGCACTCCAAAAACCTCGTTCTCTTTGACAACCTGACCCCCCTCTATCCCGAAGAACAGCTCAAACTGGAAAACGGAGATAAAAATTATTCAGCCCGCATTATCGACCTGTTGGCTCCTATCGGAAAAGGCCAGCGCGGTGTCATCGTGGCCCCGCCCCGCACCGGTAAGACCATCATGCTCCAGACCATAGCTAATTCCATCAATGCCAACCATCCCGAAGTAGATCTCATTGTCCTGCTCATTGATGAAAGGCCCGAGGAAGTAACGGACATGCAACGGACGGTCAAAGCTGAAGTCGTTAGTTCCACCTTTGACGAACCGCCGCAGCGCCACGTTCAGGTTGCTGACATGGTTATCGAAAAAGCCAAACGTCTGGTTGAACGAAAACGCGACGTGGTTATCCTTCTTGATTCCATCACCCGTCTGGGCCGTGCATATAATGCTGTGACCCCTTCCAGTGGACGCGTTCTTTCAGGTGGTATCGACGCCAATGCTCTGCAACGCCCCAAACGTTTCTTTGGTGCAGCCCGCAACATTGAAGAAGGTGGCTCACTGACCATCATATCCACCGCACTCATCGACACCGGTTCCCGTATGGATGAAGTCATCTTTGAAGAATTCAAGGGCACCGGCAACATGGAATTATATCTTGACCGCCATCTCTCCGACAAACGCGTATACCCAGCCATCGATATCAACCGTTCCGGCACCCGCAAGGAAGAATTGCTGCTGGAAGATGATGTGCTCAACCGCGTCTGGATTCTCAGAAAACTTCTCTCCCCCATGAATTCCATCGACTCCATGGAGTTCCTGCGCGGCAAGATGAAGAACACCAAAAACAACCGTGACTTCCTGGATTCAATGGCAAGGTAAGCCACAGACAATGACATTACAAAGGCGCGACCATCTGTGGCCGCGCCTTTTTTTTCGTTCACGTTGCACATAGTTGCGTTGGCCCTTCAAATGATTACAATATGTCAAACGCAACCAACGGAAGGACTATGACACGACGCCTGCTCGCTCCATTGCCCGCTTTTTTTGCGGCTTTGCTTTTGATTTTTACTCCTTTGGGCGACGCCCACGCCAACTCACTGTTGGGCGATAAATTGACCCTGCGCGATGAAAACAAAATGGGGCGTGAATTCGATCAGGTAATCCGCAGCCAGATGGGCATGGTGGGCGATACGTATATCACGGATTTTGTCGCAGATGTCGTCGAACGCATTGTTGAAGGGAAGCGTCCTATGCCCTTCAAGGTCAAAAGTGCAGTCATTGCCAATCCTCTGATGAATGCCTTCGCTATTCCTGGCGGTTTCATCTATATTTTCACAGGGTTAATTCAAGAAGTGACGTCCGAATGCCAACTGGCCGGCGTTGTCTCGCACGAACTCGCACACGTATCCCAACGTCATGTGGTCCACCGCATCGAAAAACAGAAAAAAATCGGATTGCTTTCAACGGTTGGAGTCCTCACTGGACTTCTGCTCGGCATAGCTTCCGGTAGCGGTGACGGCGCAGCCGTTGGAACCGCTCTTGCCATGGGCAGTTCCGGAGCCGCCACACAAGCCATGCTCAACTACTCACGAGAAGATGAAAATGAAGCTGACCACGTAGGCCTCAATGCGTTAGTCAAAGCAGGGTATAATCCTCAAGGCATGCCACAGATGTTCGAAATCATGCAAAAAAACAGATGGTTTGACTCTGGTTCGCAAATGCCCGCCTACCTGTCTACTCACCCCGGAACAGCTGATCGTATCACCTATTTGAATGACCGCATTGCCAGAATGCCCAAAGAATTTTCTCAACGCACCGACGATAATACACGGTTGCACAGGGTTCAGGTTCTAGTTCGCGCCAAAATGTCACCAGCCAATACAGCCTTGGCCTATTGGAATGATAAAAAAGCCAGCGGATTGACTCCCATGGAACATGCCGGACGCGGTATTGCCCTTACTCGGCTAAAGAAAATGGACGAAGCCGAAAAGGCATACGAAATCGCGCTTGAACAAGACGGTAACGATCCGCTCATATCCCGGGAAGCAGGCATTTTCTATTTCAAGACAGGCCGTGCACAAAAGGCATTCACCCTGCTGCAAAAAGCGACTATCCAAAATTCAAGGGATGCCATAGGGCTGTTCTATCTCGCACGGCTCCAAAGCGAGGCCAAACAATATCGGCAAGCTATTGCCAATATGCAAAAGGTCGAAAAGCTGGTTCCTGAAGACTGGGAAGTTCATCATCATCTCGGAATGATCCTGGGTGAATCAGGGGATACTTTCGGCGGAAATCTACACCTTGCCTACGCTGGAGTTTATTCCATGAATCTTCGCAAAGCCACCTCACATGCACAAAAAGCCAAGGCTCTCGCCAAGACAGACGCACAAGAGGAAGAAATAAAAAAACTGGATGCAATAATTGAGGAACGGGCCAAGCTCAAGAAGTAGGCAAGCCTTGTGAACCGGACCTTTTTGGCGTAGGTTGCTTTTTTTTCAAACAGGGACATTGAATATCATGATCGTCGCAAGGACCATAGAGGAACTTCAGGACGTCGTCGGAGAGTCATGCGTGACTATCGGAAATTTCGACGGCGTTCATAGAGGCCACCAAAAACTCATTGAATTGGCATGCTTGCGTGCCAAATCACAAGGCCTCGTCAGTGTGGTCGTCACTTTTGATCCCCACCCTTTACGGGTTCTGCGGGATGACAAAACTCCACCCTTCATTACGTTGACCGAACAAAAGCTGGAACTCATCTCCCAGCATGGCCCACAAGTTTGTCTGCTCTTGGAATTCTCCATGGAAATGGCCAAACTCTCACCCGAGGAATTCGTCAAAAAATACCTCGTAGATGGACTGGGCATGAAGGAAATGATTATCGGATATGATTATCATCTGGGCAAAGCCAGGTCTGGTAATTTTGAAATCCTGACAAACCTTGGTGAAAAACACGGTTTCTCCGTAGACCGTCTTGATCCGGTTTCCATCGACAATGCCGTGGTCAGTTCAACCCGTATTCGCGATTTGGTCCAAGCCGGAACAGTCTGGCCTGCACGACCGCTGCTCGGCCGTTTTTATCAGATCAAAGGTGAAGTTGTGCACGGCATGAATCGGGGTGGCAAGCTGCTCGGATTTCCTACTGCAAACCTCAAACTAGTCGATGAACTTTTCCCCAAACCCGGCGTTTACGCGATCTGGGTTGAAGTTGACAACGTCGTCCACATGGGCGTGGCAAATATAGGGAAAAACCCGACTTTCGGAAATGATGCGTTGTCCGTGGAAGCACATATTCTCGACTTTTCGGGCGATATATATGGCTCAGATATCCGCATACATTTTGTACAACGTATTCGTGACGAAAAGAAATTCAACGGAATAGATGAACTAAAAGACCGCATAGCCAAAGATATTGATCTGGGTCGCCAGCTCTTGTCCCAACCTGAAGCGGCCATCAAACTGACCCGACCCGACCTGGGCCGTACCAACGGATAACCATGTCTCTGCAAGTGATAACCAAAATGATCAATTACTGGACTGATTTCGTTAAGTCCTACCGCATGGTCACCTCTTTCAGATGGTTGACTATCGGCGTATTGGTCGGCGTCATGTCCGGTCTCGTAGCCGTAGGATTTTTCTGGCTCGTCGAACTCGGCAAATTTATCATTCAAAATAATCTGGCAGGTATCGCCGCAGTGGAACCTGCTGGTGAAGGCATTTTCCACGGACATACCGGAGAGTTCCGCCCTTGGGTTATTCCTGTTTTTACCACCGGAACCGCCCTTCTTACGGGCTGGCTTGTGCAACGATTCATCCCGGAAACCATGGATGGCGGAACAGATGGTACAGACGCCACCATCAACGCTTTTCATAACCATGGCGGGATCATTAAGGCTCGTGTAGCCATCATTAAAGGTCTGTGTTCTGTTCTGACCATCGCTTCAGGTGGTTCCGCAGGCCGCGAAGGCCCCATCACGCAGATGGGCGCAGGCGTAGGCGCATGGCTCGCCAAAATTTTCAATCTTTCGGCCAAGGAACGCCGATTACTGCTGCTTTCAGGAGCAGCTGGTGGTCTCGGAGCCATTTTCCGCGCCCCTCTTGGTGGCGCACTCACAGCCGTAGAAGTCATTTACCGCGAAGACTTCGAGGCCGAAGCGATCTTGCCTTCGGTCATGAGTTCCGTAGTCTCCTATTCGATTTTCACGTTTTTCTACGGCACGGAACCTATTTTTGGTATCCCACGTTTTTCTTTTCATGACCCGCGGGAACTCATCTTTTATGCCCTGCTTGCCTTTGTCTGCGCCGCAGTTGGCTGGATGTATATCAAGACTTTCTACGTCATCAAATACCACATCTTTTTTCCACTTCGAGAAAAAATCGGTATCATCTGGTCCATGGGTTTAGGTGGCCTCGCCATGGGTTTGCTCGGCATAGCCTATCCGTATACAGCAACTGACGGTCTGGTCACAGGCGGCATCCTGTCCGGTGGATACGGTTGGTTGGAACTCGCCATTCTCGGTCAAATTCCAGCCCTTGGTATGTGTTATATCATCATCGGTAAAACCGTTGCCACATCCATTACCATCGGCTCCGGCATGTCCGGCGGCATGTTTGCACCGGCCTTGTTCGTTGGAGGTATGTCCGGTGGACTTGTGGGCAAGGTAGGCCATCACTATTTCCCTGATATCGTCACTCAACCCGGTGCCTACATTCTCGTTGGTATGGCCGCATTCTTCGCAGGAGTGGCCAACGCACCTATCGGACCGCTCATCATGGTCACGGAGTTGACTCAAGGCTACGGCCTGCTCGCTCCGCTCATGCTGGCGTCAGCTCTATGCATCGTACTTGGTCGTAATTACTCACTCTATGAACATCAGGTAGAAAATAAATTCGACTCCCCGGCTCATGCCGAAGACGCGACTATCAATGTACTGGAACAAATGCATGTCTCGGATTTCTATGATCCCGGCGATGTGATCGTTCTGGAAGAAGGCACCACGCTTAAAGCGATGACGGACATTATAGCCAACTCGGACCAACTATACTTCCCGGTACGTCGAGCAGACGGCGGTGAGTATTGCGGCATGATCTCCATCCATAACGTCCGCAACTGGATGTTTGAAGAGGAATTACACGATCTGGTGGTAGTCCGCGATCTCATGTCGCGACCTGTTTACGTCCGGCCTGATTACGACCTATATCAGGCCTTGCTCCGATTCGTGAATACCGACTATGGACAGATTCCGGTGGTAGCTAAAACCAATACCAGTGAAATTCTCGGATTAATCAATCGGGATGACGTGTTCCAGGCCTACGCAGAAGCCATTGCAGAAATAAAAAGCGAAGCAGAAAGCGACTAGTCCGACTCAGTCCCTGACACAAAAACGACGGTCACTGACACGCCCTCATTCGGCAGCGACTCCACAAAGAGTTCGCCGCCCAGTTCATCGTGCAAAATACGATTTGCACGAGTCAACCCAAGCCCCACACCAGATGCCTTTGTCGTAAAAAAAGGATCGGTGGCAAACGCCAGATTTTCATCAGGGATACCGGGGCCATTGTCGGTGATACGAAGTCCATATCTTTTGTCTGCAGCATAAAACCGTTTCGTGGCCGTCATCTCGTGGGGAAAGACATCCGGCCCGCCCAAAATCGACAGAACAACCGTGCTCCTTTCAGAAAACTCAATCGCATTCTGCATGATTTCAGTCAAAGCCAACACAGCCAACTCCGCATCGACCAAAACTTCACTGTCCGCCAACTCTATCGTGCAATCCAAGTCCTTCTCAAGATCAACCGCAATTGTACGAACTCGCTTCACGGCGTCTTCCACTATCGTTCGTACAGAACAGCACTCCGCTTTTCCTACCGTCAACGAGACATAATCACTGATGACGCCCACCAAATGCTCCAACCGCAAACTATTCTCACGAACTGCAACAGCATATTCAGACAACGGGCTGTTTGAAGGAACTTTTTTGAGCAACAATCCAGACATGCCGCCAAGAGCCATAACCGGATTGCGTATCTGATGGGCCATGGCATTGGCGAAATTATTCAGTCCCTCCACCCGCTCGATCTGAGCACGAACCACTTCAGCAGTTCGCTCCTTAACTCGCTGTTCAAGAACATCATTCTGACGCATCAAGACGCGTCTCGCATGAATCAATTGCAAATGAGCACGAACACGCGCCATAACAACAGGTGGACTTATGGGCTTGGTAATATAATCAACAGCTCCGAGATCAAACCCCTTGGCTTCCTTGTCTGCATCGTTTAACGCCGTAACAAAAATGACCGGAATATCACGTGTTGCTCGACCTTCTTTTAATCGGCGACACACCTCATACCCATCCATACCAGGCATCATGACATCCAGTAGGACAAGATCTGGGGGGGATTCTCCCCGAGCACGCTCCAAAGCCGCTTCGCCGCTTGTTGCTGCCATCAAATCATACGTCGACTGCAGAGCTTCAACCATTATGTCGATGTTCTCTGGTTGATCGTCAACAATGAGTATTTTTTCACGGGGAGACATAAATATACCCATACCATGCCTTTTGACGAGCTGAAAGCTCTTCGATGTGACAAAATCCAACAGATTAAAAAGAACACTGGACAATCCGCATGAACGGCCTTGCCTTTGCCGCTGACGGTCTTATCTTTCGAACTATCATGCAGACCTGGAACATTTCCGCCGGGCGGCTCATTATTCGCCAAGGTGACATAACCACTCTTTCTGTCGATGCTATCGTCAATGCCGCCAACAACCAGTTAGCCGGAGGCGGTGGTGTTGACGGAGCTATTCACAGAGCCGCTGGCCTTGTTAAACTTCAGACAGCCTGTCAGGATATCGTTCAAAAAAACGGCCCACTGCCAACAGGTAAAGCGGTCATTACTCCCGGCTTCGGTCTGCCATCTCACCATATTATTCATACCGTCGGCCCTGTTTGGCACGGCGGCAAAAACGACGAACCTGCGAAGCTCGGCAGTGCATATGAACACTGCCTGAAGCTCGCCCACGCACATGCTATCGGGACCATTGCATTCCCGGCCATCTCCTGCGGCGTATACGGCTATCCGGTCGAAGATGCTGCACGCATTGCACTGCCAGCCCTGAAACACGGACTGGAAGCAAACATGGTCAGGGAAATAAGCATGGTCCTGCACGACGACGCGGCCTATGACATCTGGACCGCCATCGCCAAAGAAGTGCTGTAACGCCTCACACAAGGAGCAAAAAATGGAACTCAGAGGAACAACCATCGTTGCGGTCAAGGACGACAACGGTACAGCTGTTGCCGGTGACGGTCAGGTCACCATGGGTCAGGCCATTGCCATGAAGCATACCGCCCGCAAAGTGCGCCGTATCTTCAAAGATAAGGTTACCGTAGGATTTGCGGGAGCCACAGCAGACGCCTTCACTCTGTCTGAACGATTTGAAACCAAACTGGAAACATACTCCGGCAACCTGCTCAGGGCTGCCGTAGAACTGGCCAAGGATTGGCGCACCGACAAATATCTGCGCAAGCTCGAAGCAATGTTGTTGGCCGCTGATGGCGAGCACATTCTGATTATCTCCGGGACTGGAGATGTCATCGAGCCGGACGACGGCGTTGCAGCTATCGGCTCCGGTGGATCATATGCTTTGGCAGCAGCCCGCGCTCTGCAACAAAATACCGACTTGCCGGCCAAGGTCATTGCCCGCAAAGCCATGGAAATCGCGGCTGACATTTGTGTTTACACGAACAACCACATCACTCTGGAATCACAGGATAAGTAAATGAGCAATCTGACACCAAGAGAAATCGTCTCTGAACTCGACAGATATATCATCGGCCAGAACGACGCCAAACGGATGGTGGCTATCGCCATGCGCAACAGGTGGCGCAGGCAACAGATCGAACCGGAACTTCGGGACGAAATTGCCCCAAAAAACATTATCCTCATGGGACCCACCGGCGTCGGCAAAACCGAAATCGCCCGCCGTCTGGCACGATTGACCAACTGCCCGTTCTTCAAGGTTGAAGCAACCAAATTCACCGAGGTCGGTTATGTAGGCCGCGACGTTGAATCCATGATCCGTGACCTTATGGAAATTGGCGTGGCCATGGTCCGCAAAGAAGAAACTGAAAAGGTACGTATCAAAGCGGAAAAAAATGCTGAAGAACGCCTTCTCGACCTGCTCCTCCCCGGCAAAAAACCACAGAAACAAGAACATATGGGCTTTTTTGCAGGGAATCAGGACGGAGCAGTCGAACCGATCGAGCCGGTCGAACCTTCTCAAAAAGACGACGGTACCCGTGAAAAATTCCGCCAAATGTTTCGTCAGGGGCAACTCGACGATCGCGAAGTGGAAATGGAAGTCACAGTTCAGTCCGGTGCACAGGTGGAGATCATGGCCATTCCAGGCATGGAAGACATGGGCAACAACCTGCAAAATGCCTTTTCCAACATGTTCCCCGGCAAACGCAAGACACGCAAGATGAAAATCAAGGACGCGTATCAGACTCTTATCGATGAAGAAGCCGACAAGCTCATCGACCCGGATGCAGTCAATGAACTTGCTCGCGAACGCGTCGAGCAACAGGGTATTTTGTTTGTGGATGAAATGGATAAAATCGCTTCCCGCCACGATCAGGCTGGCGGAGGCTCTGCCGATGTCTCCCGAGAGGGCGTCCAACGCGACTTACTGCCCATCGTAGAAGGCAGTGTGGTCAACACCAAGTATGGCATGATCAAAACCGACCATATCCTGTTCATCGCAGCAGGTGCATTCCACTTTGCCAAACCGTCAGATCTCATTCCTGAATTACAAGGCCGCTTCCCTCTGCGCGAAGAGTTGTCTTCTCTGCACAAGGAAGAATTCTACCGCATTTTGACCGAACCCAAAAACGCACTGACCGTCCAATACAAGGCACTCCTTGCAACCGAAGGCGTGACCGTGGACTACTCTCAGGAAGCGCTTGAAGAAATCTCGGCTATGGCAGAAAAAATCAATGAGGAAACCGAAAATATCGGAGCTCGCAGACTCTACACCATCATGGAAAAGATTCTGGCGAACCTTTCATTTGAAGCCCCGGACAAATCGGGACAAAAAATTGTCATTGATCGCGACTATGTCACGGATCAACTCGACCATGTCGTAGAAGATCGAGATCTCTCCCGCTACATTCTGTAAAAAGCAGAGATTCTACCATAACTGCCGTCTTTGCTGCCGTACACCGGGGGCAAAGACGGCTTTTTAATTGTCATCACAATATCATATCATGGAATTCTAAACAGCTTGCCACAAACGGACCGTCTGCTATAATTGTAATCAATACCTCCCTTTCAACCATCAGGGAAAACTGACCATGAGTAATAGCCGGCTCTCGCCCAACACACGATACAGTCGCCCCTTGATAGGCCTTCTGGTGCTGGCTTTCATTACAGCTATCGGTTTGCCATTCATCACCATCAAAATCATATATCCAGCCTATTCAAAAATTCTCATTTCATCGATCATGGAAGAGACCGGACGACTGGCGAGATACGTCATTCCCCCGGCAGCCAAGCACTCCAAACTTACGCACAAGGTTCTTGAGGACACCGGGTTTTCAGCAGCCGTTTATAGAATGGAAAATGAACTCGGTCTTTTAAAAATCAAAATATACTCGGACACAGGTCTTATTCTGTACTCCACCGATTTCAGTGAAATAGGAACACGCGGTAAAGAGTCTGTTTTCTTTGACAAAACATTGAAAGGTATACCATGCGGCGATCTCAAACATGAAAAAGGAATCGACGCTCATGGCATCATACGTGAAATAGATATCCTTGAAACCTGCGTCCCGATCATGCGTGGGGACTCCTTTCTTGGCGCATTTGAATTGGTATCCGATGTTTCGTCTCACATGCAAAAGCTCAACCGTGTCAACACACTGGCCACATACGGTACAATCCTAGCCTGTTGCAGTCTGTTTGTTGTCGGCAGTATCTTGTTCCTACTCGAATCCAGTCGCATCCGTGAACGAAAAAAGGCAGAGACGCTCAAGGCAGACGTAGAGCAAATCACACGACACGACATCAAGTCACCGCTCATCGGGGCGCTCAACGGTATAGAATACCTCCGACATTACACGACTCTCGACGAAGAGCAGCAAACCATGCTTAATGACATGCGGACTTCCGTGAGCACTGGCCTAGACCTCATCAACCGCAGTCTCGACATCTACAAGATGGAGATTGGTATGTACCAGTATGTCCGCAGAACGTGGATATTCTATCCATTTTGCAGCGAGTGGTTGCCGATCTCTCAAGCATGGCTGACATGCAAAACGTTGCCATTAGCATCTCCCAATCTGGCAAATCACTCGTAGCCGACGACTCACTGTTCATCCAGGCAGAAGGAAGCCTCTGTTACTCACTTTTCGCCAATCTGATAAAAAACGGGGTTGAAGCGTCCTTGGCCAATCAGCAAGTAACCATTGACCTGATAAAAACAGATATTGTCACAATAAGCGTGCATAATTCTGGTCAAGTACCAGATGCTGTCAAAAACACTTTCTTCGATAAATACGCCACTGCCAACAAGACGACTGGTACAGGTTTGGGAACGTATTCCGCCAAGCTCATGACTGAAGCCATGGGGGGGACTATTTCATTAACCACATCCAAAGAAACAGGTACCACCATCACTGTGACTTTACCGTGCAGCACTCCATCAAAATAAAGGGGGAAGCTCATGCCATACGTTAATATTCGCATCACCAAAGAAGGCGCAACCGCGAATCAAAAGAAGCAGCTCATTAAAGGTGTTACTGACCTACTGGCTGACGTATTGGGGAAGAATCCGAAAACCACCTTTGTTATTATAGATGAGGTGGATACCGACAATTGGGGAATTGAGGGGGAAGTTGTTACTGACATTCGGAAAAAATGAGTCGCTTTGAAGGCGGCCTTTTCTTTGAAGATGCGCCTTTGGCGAGAGTCATTGTTGGGAGCTGAAGCACCCAACGTTTTCCATGCCCTGTCGGGCGGGCCTTCTTTTTTGGCAGCGCCCAAAAAAGAAGCAAAAAAAGTCGCTTGCGCTAGCTTGGCCGCCTCCATGATCGGCGGCAAGAATCTGATCCAATCGAGTCGGCTCCACCCTATCAAAAATATAAGTGCTGCCTCTCCCGTCATCCTTCAGTTTAAGACAAATTACCTGATCCCCTGACAAGAGCCGCCTCCTTCGATTGGTCAGCTTCTAAACCGCCGATCAAGGGCTGAGTTCGATCTTCGTCTGGTTGGGTAAAAGAAAAAGAAATCGCCTTCGAAGGAAGAGCGGTGTTGGGGTGCTGAAGCACCCCAAGGTCCTTTATGGTGAGCGAAGAGTTATTAAATTTTGGTTTGGTTGAAAAAATGTGACCAATCAGCCAAAAGTTGATTGGGAAACGTAACCTTACCGATCTTTCAAATGAAGCGTCATCCGCACATCCGCAACAATAGCCCTCTCGTGATTAACGAGAACCGGATTAAACTCTGCTTCCCAAACTTCCGGAAGATCAATCGCCAGTCGCGACATAACCATGATAATTTCTTCCAATGCCGTAAAGTTCACAGGCTTCTCACCCTTCAACCCCTTGAGCAACATATACGACTTGATTTCGCGCACAATTTCAAACGCATCCTGCCGTGAAAGCGGCGCAAGCTTGAAAGAAATATCCTTCATGATCTCGACATAAATACCGCCTAGACCAAACATCAGCATAGGACCGAATTCCTCGTCCCGCTTAAATCCGATAATCACTTCCTTGACACCGGGAGGAGCCATTTCCTGCACCAGACAACCTGCGATATAGGCATCCCTACGCATGCGTTGCGCCTTGGCCGTGATCGACTTAAACGTCTTCATGACCTCTGCGGCATTCCACAAATTTACTTTGACTCCACCAACATCGGACTTGTGAGAAATATCCGGTGAAGCGATCTTGAGAACCACTGGATACCCGATCTCCTCGGCAGCAGCCACGGCTTCATCGGAGGAACGAGCCAGCACAGTCTGTGGCGTCGGCAAACCATACGCCTTGAGTACCTGTTGGGCCTCAAACTCCACAATCTCAGGCTGGTTGCGCCGCATATGCTCGCGAACGACTTCACGCGCCTTTTCCAAATCTCGTTCAATCTCGATATATTCCGGTTTGGAACGGTTCTTCCAGAGATAATAACTGTACATGGCTTCGATGGAATGTACGGCGGGTTCCGGGAAAGCGTAACAAGGGATGCCTGCATCCATAAGCATCTTCCGAGCTGGCGCGACGCGGGTCTTGCCCATGAAACAAGCAAAAACCGGTTTGCCGCACTTTCTGGCCATGCGAATAACTGCTTCAGCCGTTTGTTCAATCTCCACTGAAGCCGTCGGCGTAAGCAAAACCAGTATGGAATGAACCATCGGGTCTTCCGACACCACATCCAAAGCCTGCCTGTAGCGTTTTGCGTCAGCATCTCCGATGATATCCACCGGATTGTAGAAAGCTGCATAACTGGGAAGGAATTCCTGAAGCCGCTGAATCGTTTTTTGCGACAAGGCAGCCATGGTCAAACAGGAACGATCCGCTGCATCTGCAGTCAAGATCCCGGGGCCGCCGGAGTTAGTCACGACCGCCAGATTTGGTCCTTTGGGCAAGGGCTGAGTGGAAAAAGCCTGTGCCAGATTGAACAGAGACGCCACATCGCCCACTCGAATCACACCGGACTGATGAAATGCCGCAGAATACGACTGATCAGAACCGGCAATAGCTCCAGTATGCGACGAAGCAGCCTTGGCTCCGGCTGCGGTCGTACCGGACTTGATCATAATGACTGGCTTGTTCAAACAGGTCTTGCGCGCCGCCTTGAGAAAGGACTCACCATGCTCAACATTCTCAACATACCCAAGGATAACCTTTGTCTCCTCATCCTTGTTCAGATAATCGAGCATATCCGCTTCATCAAGAACAGCCTTGTTGCCTAAGGATACAAACTTGGAAAAACCGATATTCGCACCGAGCGCCCAGTCGAGAATAGCTACGCACAATGCGCCAGACTGTGAAAAAAAAGCAATAGAACCGGGAGTAGGTTGTCCTGCGGCAAAGGATGCATTGACGCCGTGGGCCGAATTCATCATGCCGAGACAATTGGGACCAAGAAGCGCAATGCCGTACTTCTCGGACATTGCGATAATTTCCTGCTCCAAAAGGTAGCCGTCCTTACCGGCTTCCTTAAATCCTGCTGTAATAACAATAGCGGATTTTGCCCCGCGCTCTCCGAGAGCCTCTATGGCTGAAATCACATATTGCGGCGGCACGGAAATCACACCAAGATCGAGCCCACGAGGCAAGTCGGCAATATCCGTTGTGACGGGCAATCCATGAATTTCTCGACCCTTGGGGTTCACAGGGAAGAGCTTGCCGTTAAAACCGGCCTCAATCATGTTGGAAACAATGGTGTGCCCCACCTTGCCAGGGGTGGAGGATGCCCCGATCACAGCAACTGTGTCAGGAGAAAAAAAAGCGTGCAGATTGGTATCAACGGTCAAACGATTGGTCCTCGGCGTATATAATTAAGCAACTGGTGAACTCGTAACCCGAACAGCCGTCAGGGACAAGGGACAAAGCGAACCAATCAGTCAAGGCTTCATGAATTAAGACGTAAGCCAATCAACGGCTTCGTCCTCATTCTCAAATATTTTAAAACTCAATGACCTATTCCGATGGGCCGTCTCAAAAACCCGATACATGTCCACATCCTCAGCGATATAGAGGCATGCCAACCGAATTCCTGAAAGCTGCACTCCTTCGCTTTCCAAATTATTAGCAAGAGTCTGTGCACTTAAAAAATCGATACTCATAGACACAGTTCGAAAGTCCACAAGGACTTTTTTGCTCAAATGGTCAGAAGTCCTCTCAACCACAGCATGCGCCATGGCTGAAAGGGCTTCAAATGTGTTCACCATACCTGAGACAACGGCGACAAGGTGGTCACCATTATCTCGAAACGTCAATATATAGTCCATTCGCCAGCTCTAATTCACCTATTTCTTGTCTTTTTTCTTTGCCGCAGCCTTCTGCTTTTCTTTATCATCAACGGTCTTGGCCGCAGCAGCAGCCACTTGGGCACGCTCTCCATCCGACAGTTCCGCACCATCTGGAATTTGAACAGAAACACGAGGACGCGCAAACTCGATACCTGCATCTGCAAAATGTTTCCTCATCTTTGCCAGTACAAGCTTACGTAAAACAAACTGACCGCCAGGTTTCGTCATAAACTTAACCCGCATACGCATACCATATTCTTCCATGGCCTTGACCCCCTGACTCTTGATATCGCCAAGCATCACAGCATCAAGCTCAGGCACGGCGCGGACTTCCTTGTTAATCTTCTTGATGATTTTCTTCACCTGCTGGATATCAGTATCGAACGGCACCAAATATTGCAGCTTCATGACAGCCCAGTCACGGGTGTTATTCTTGACCAACTTCATGGAACCGAACGGAATGGTATATAAAAAACCCAAATGATGACGGAGCTTTAGCGAACGCACGGAAATTTCTTCAACCGTGCCCATAGCACCACCTGTTTCGATATAGTCACCCACTCTAAAGGCATCATCCGTCAAGAAAAAGATACCTGAAATGATATCTTTAACCAACGTCTGTGCGCCAAAACCAATGGCGATACCAAACACTGACGCGCCCGCGATAAGCGGGCCGATATCCACGCCAAGTGAAGACAAAATAATCAACACTGTGACAACCAACAAAGCGCCAAAAATAAATTTCTTCAACAACTGCAGAAGAGTGGCAAAACGATCACCACCGGGGCCACCGCCTTCATGACCGCCGCCAGCGCCTTGGTCCGCAGCTTTGGCCGTCAGCTTGCGTTCAATTGTACGGCTAATAAAAACCCAGACAATATATGCAAGTACTAACGTAATCAGCGTATTAAAGGCCGCACGGACAGTGGCCCGCCCCAAATCAAAATCAATACCCCAGACACGAAGGAGTCCAAAGACAAAACCTGTCAACAGAATAAATCGAAAGCCTTTACTAAGAAACGTCTGGAACCGTGTTGCATGCTTTTCGATAAGACCAACCGACTCACCGTCTTCTTCCGGGTCCTGATCCACCTCTACAGAATCTTCAGGGATAGCAGGACCCGCCATATCAGCAGCAAACGCGACCAACCGCTGCGTTCCCCAATCAAAAAGAAGATATAACGGCACAGCAAGCAAAGTCATAACTCCGGGCAACATGGCTTTAGTACCAAAGATCATAAGCCCCACGACCCAAAAGACCCAAAATCCCAACACATAGGCAATCGCAGCGACATGCCAGAAACTTGCGAACTGGTATCCCAAGGAACCGGGCGTGCTCCGTGATTTGAGCGTTTTGGCAACAGGTCTGCTATTCCATAAAATCAAAAGCATGAGGACAAAAACAACCGTCAAGCCACACAAAGTAGAAACAAGCAAAATCAACGCTTCGCTTCCCCCCTCAAGCCGTAAAAGCGTGGTCAAAAGCAAACCGACCGCTATAATTCGACCGATCCAGACAATCCATTTATACAGATATAGAGCAGCACGATCACTCAGAGGCAGATACCGAAGCGCCGGTGCCTTGGGCGCAAGTATAAACCGGGCCACCAACTTGACCAACTCCAGAAAAACAATGGCAGACAACCATGCAATGATAACGGGTTTACTTGCGGCTCCCTCGCTGAAAAGGATAAGATATCCAGCAAAAACAACCGCCAGGATGAGGATTATACCGAAAAGATCCAACAAAGCTCGCATAAAGAGCCGCCCCATGCATGTGTACCACAAAGCATCAGGCGGCGTGACTTCAAAGCTTTTACGGATATTGACGGTTTTCTTTCGAAAAACAAACATGGCACCGAGCCAAAGCGCTGTCAGAACAACCAATGCGAGAACTAACTTGCCTGCGGTTAAATCGTCATCCCCGCCAAGAATATTCTTCACTTTTTCAGGTAATTCTCTTGGAGCTGCGGCCGCACCTGAAAAAAGATATTCAAACCGATCTCGCAAAAAAGTAGACCCTTTCCGCATGCGTTGAACAAAACCCGCCAGTCCGGTCACTTTTTCAGGTTTTCTCGTCGCATCCGCTTCTCTCTTTAACTCCTGAATCAGCAATCCACGGACCTGCTCATCGCTTAATGAGCCCATGATTTCCCTGAGCTGATCGGGTGAAGCATCTTGTGGAATCGTCACATTTCCCATGGAGCCGGAATCACCGCTGTCTTTCGCCATGGCCACAGAAAAAGTCCCTGACAAAATACACAACAAAAACAGAAGAAATATAACAAAAGAAAAACGAAAGCGCATGGACCCCTCACCTTTGAGTATCAAAATTGCCTACACTTACAAGAGCATACCAAGTTCACGGGATAATTGTAAACTCAAAAGAAAAACCAACCGCAGTCCTCACCGCAAGAAAGGTTTCATAAAAACACGTCTTTTCCCTTGACCCCACACCACCCTCTGGTTTAAAAATCGACTCCCATTTCGCCAGGATAGCTCAGTTGGTAGAGCAACTGATTCGTAATCAGTAGGTCGTCGGTTCAACTCCGATTCCTGGCTCCAAGGATATCAAGGGTTTAGCTCAAAGCTAGACCCTTTTTTTGTTGCCAATTTGACAGAATGCTCCAATTTTGCTCCAGTGAAATCAAGAAAAGGAGCAACCATGGCGACCATCCGAAAACGAGGCCAGAAGTGGGAAGTCCGCATCCGCAAGAAAGGCCAGCCAACGCAAAGCAAGTCTTTCAAGTACAAAGCTGACGCAGCAGCGTGGATTCAGGAAATCGAAACAGAGATGAACAAAGGCCAGTTCGTCTCTCGCAAGGAAGCCGAGAGCACGACCTTGAAAGAAGCACTCGACCGCTTCATCGAGGAGTACATCCCCCGCCTCAAGATGGCCGCCAACGAAACCCGGAGGGCCAAGGCCATCCAAAAAAAAGAGATCGCCAGCAAGCTCATGGCGGCGATCCGCACAAAAGATATTGCGGACTTCATCAAAGAACGCGAAGCCGACGGCGTCAAGCCAAACACAATCCGCCTTGATCTGGCGATCCTTTCTAGGCTCTTCGAAGTCGCTGCAACTGACTGGGGAATGGAGAGCTTGGTTAACCCCGTGAAACGAGCGAGGAAGCCAAAGCTGCCTGGAGGCAGGACACGACGTCTTCAACCAGCTCCCTCCAAGGACGAGAAAGGTGAAGAGGAACGCCTCCTGGATGCATGCGGCAAGAACTTCAAGCAGGTGGTCCAGTTCGCCATTGAGACTGCCATGCGCCGCTCGGAGATCGCCAATCTTGAATGGGATCGTGTCGATCTGAAGCGCAAAACCGCCTACCTGCGCGACACGAAGAACAAGTCAGAAAGAACGGTCCCCCTTTCTCCGGCGGCTATTGAGATATTGAAAAGTATACCACGCAACATCTCCGGCCCAGTATTCGGCATGAGTGAAAATGCAATCACCATTGCCATGAGGCGAGCACGGGCGGAGGCTGAAATCGAGGACTTGACCTTCCACGACCTCAGACATGAGGCGACATCGAGATTGTTTGAAAATACCGATCTGGACTTGTTGGAAATTGCGGAGATCACTGGGCATAAGAACTTGCAGATGTTGAAACGATATATGCATTTGCGGGCGGATAGGCTGGCGGAGAGATTGGCAGGGAAGGGGAGGTAGGCGGTTCAATCTCGCCCAGCAGCTCCATATATTGAAGAAAAACGCCTTTCTCTCGAGAGGCGTTTTTCTTTTTTGGCGCTTCGCAGGGAAGTCCCAATGGACAGCGGCAGCACCTCCTTCCGACGCCCCTACCCTGCTCTTGGGGAGCGTCTTAGCCCGTCTCGATGGCCGCTATCAAAGCGACAGATTTTGGGGTGGATAACCGTTTGGACAACATTCCCGGTTAGCCTTGAGTTGGATATTTGGGGCAGCCCTCTCAACTATTTTGAATCCGATATTGACCCACCAATCAGAGCGTTTTATAACGCAGCACGAACCATTAAATATCTCAAGAGACGCCCATGACTATACGGACTTACGTTAAATGTTTGACTTGTGGAACCGTTCATACGCTTAGAATCGGACTTGGACACTCAGACCATCAAGAGCACACGATTTTATGCAAAGAATGTGAAGAGGAATTAAAGGTTGAAATAGCCTTAGATCAATCGAAAGGTACGTTTCAATTTAGCTACGGAGGAAACACCGAAGAATTTCATCCAGAAGAAGTCAAATTAGGGAATGAGGATTATCCAGTAGTAAACCTTCATCCAGAACTAACATTTTCTCCCGACCTTGAAGGGGTCGATGTCATATCTCCTACAGTTATTGCTATGATGGAAAATCATCGCAAACAAGAAGAGAAGATGAAGAAACAAGCCCATTTTCAAGCCGGATCACAATACCCTCAAAATGTATTCGTTCTGGATGGAGAATGGAAAGACTTAAGACCCTGTTGGTCACAATTTAACAAAAGAAAAAAGCGCCGGGCTTCGCTAATTGCCGAATCCAAGTCATCCAACTATTGTGGATTCGAAGTTACCCCTGAAGTGTGGATAAAATCTTTTGCTATGCGCACCCTCTCTCCTGACAAAGTAAATCTTATTACAGGCTGTTGTGGTAGGATAGATGAAATAAGAAAACTATCACCTCAGAACTTCGATACATTTGTTGACTATCACAAAGGTATTTTTACTAAAAGTATCGCTAAGTACTTCTCCGTATTTGATGAGTTTTTTAGACTTTATTCAAACTTTTCAGCCTGCTTATGGGATTATAAGCGTGGAACATCTGCGTTATCGTTTTCCGCAGCGACCTGTGATTTTGAAAGCGTTAAATACTTTTACGGCAATACGTTTGAAATAGTCGGGGCAGGTGTAGTTACTTTAGCTTGTCTGGCAAACCTACATCATGGAAGAGCCTACGATGAGTTTAAAACAGCTGGTTTTACACTTAAAAATTATATCCAAAGCGACAAATCTGGCAGAACTAAATGCCTTCAGGATATTTCAGAATTTGCTGCCATCTTCCCAGAGTACAGGTCATCAATTCGCAATGGTTCACACCATGGGACTTTCGAACTTAACCCAAGTAACATGATTATCAATTATAACCCCAGAACACCTCAAAAGACTGAGAGCATGCAATTCTCAGAATACATTTACTATTGTGTAGCAATCTTTTTTTCATGCGCAACTCTTACCGCAGTTGACCTGTATATCAACGCCTTAGCTAACGAATAAGAAAACAATGGATGATATACATATCATAGCACGAGGGGCTGATTGGCTCAAACAATTCGTTCCAGTTAAAGAGTTAGAGGGTAGACGAAAAAGACTTATCGAGCACCTTGGCTCTGCACTCCGTCCATCACCTGGGAACATCACACGCATAACCTATGAAAAGGATATGTTTATTTGGTATTTGCTACTCGCTGAAATGTATATTTCGAGGTCAGTGGGCTATGACTTTTTTCAGGGCAGCAGAGCTATTCCTTACTTCAAAGCCATTGGCCTTCAAGTTGGCCTCCTCGAACAAATCAAAGGGATTGAAGATAGAACCAAAAGAGTTGTCCAAGAAGGTGGTGATAACCCAGACACAGGAATATTCGAGCTACTCACGGCAGCATGTTACCAAAGGAATGGATACACCGATGTAGAATTCATCCCTGAAGGTCAACGGAAAACTCCCGATATATTCGCCCACAAAGATCATGATGTTTTCATCGAGTGCAAGCGGCTTACTCGACTCTCACAATACTCACTTGATGAACGCGAAAAATGGTTTTTGCTTTGGGAGCCAGTTGGCAAACACATAGCACAAAATAGAATCTCACTTTTTTTCAAAATATTGTTTAAAAAAGAGCTTTTTGAACTACCCGATTCTTTTCTTGAGGATGAGTTAATTCCAAAGCTACAATTTCTGCCGACAACTTATTTCTCAAACCCTATTGATAATGAATACATTTCTGTTGAGTGCTTCCCCATAGATTATTCTCGTATTCGGGAATATCTCGGCAGTTACTACTTGCGCACTAATTCACCACAATACATAAACATTTTGCTCGGCGAATATGAGCAATTCGGAAACTACAGACTTGTCGTTGAAGCTCACCCTACGCTTGAGTCTCCTATACTCATTAGCGATGTAAGCTTTGCTGCTGGGGCATCATGGAAATCTACTTCTGAAAAAGCAATCGACATGAAGTCTCGACACATCAAAAAGAGACTAGCCGACGCTTTTAAGCAAATGCCAAGCAATGATTATGGAATCATCCATCTCGGCGTTGAAGCAATTGAAGGAGATGAAATAGAACAGTTGCGCCTTCTTAAAAACCATATCCAAGTAAGGGGTTTTGACTTTAAAAACAAACCATTGCAATGGATATACCTTCACATCCTTTCTCCTGGTGTTAACCCTAATGAAGATTGGATATTTGAAGAAACAGTGACAAAGTATGGTCATACAGATGCCATCGTCCCTGTTCTTGAAAAGCCAAACTTAATGCCATTCGATGAAACCTACGAAGGGTTTGCCTGGGACCTCTTTCGTTAATCCAGCACCCCACTTATAGGAGGCCATTTGGCAATCACCAATAAAACAAGAAAGATACTCTGGGGAAAATCCGGTAATCGCTGCGCCATATGTAAAAAGGAACTCGTTGTTGAAGCTACCGTCCATGACGATGAATCTGTTGTTGGTGAAGAATGCCACATAGTTTCATCACAACCGAATGGTCCTCGATATGACTCTAATTACCCCGAGGAATCAATTGAATCCCACGAGAACTTGATCTTGCTATGTCGCACTCACCACAAAATGGTTGATGATCAAGTAGCGACTTATACGAAAGACATATTGCTTCAAATGAAAGCAAATCACCTCAAGTGGGTATCAGAACGACTTGGTGAAAAAGAGGAAGTGAGAAAAGTAAGAGTCCGTAGAACCCAAAAGGAACTCCCAGCTTTTCGTTTAACGTCAGGCAATGCGGTGCTCCAGATAGTAAGTGGAGCAATGGCCTATGATTTTGGCCATGACAATTTGCTCACTAACGACGAGGTAGAGTTAGTAGGCGAATTTTTCCAAAATTTACAGGATTGGGGGGATATTAGCGACACACTTGAGGCCGGTGACCGCGTAAGAGTCGCGTATGATTTAAATAACACCCTATTGACAATAGAAGAACGAGGATTTCATGCCTTTGGTGCACGTGAAGTGGCGACCTTAGAGGGGGGACAAATGGGGCCATCGGATTGGACCATAGCTATCATCCGACTTATTAGACAGGAAGATTAGTTAGGGGTACAGATTAATTACCGTTGTACCCGAGAAGTGGGTCTAAGAAACGGGACCACCTCTCTTCACTTCTTCACTTTTCCTGTTTATCACCTCTCCAACTGCCGCAACGTGGTTTTCAGAAATTGCTTCACCTTTGGCGAACGATACTTAATAGAATGATTCTCCCGCACAAACTCGCCTTCTCTTGGTGCTGACAGCCAGTTAAAAGAGCCTTCGATCAATACCACATCGTCAAAGATTAAAGTTTTATTGTGAAATAGTTCTACGACATGCACACTTGCGCCAGCATTAGCTAATTGCTCAGAGCACTTTGTAAGGTTGGCGGGCTCGCTGTAAAAAGTCTTGTCGGTATAAATCGACACCTCGACCCCTCGATCACAGGCCGCCTCAATCAACTCACAAATACCGTCGGCTTCAAGGCCATGCAACGTAATTAACGGTGACACGATCAAGATGTATTTCGTCGCCTCTGAAAACGCGGAGAGTAATGCGGTACGATGATCCGCAAGTGTCGCCAAGAATTCGACGCCTCCGTCAACATACAAAGACTTACGAGGAACAAGTGGAAAACAAAGTTCGTTTTGGGGCTTGATAATATGCCGAGCCAACAGTGCCGACGGAGTCTGCCCCTTAGGGTTAAACAGATTCATATTCCCAAAGACCAAAAACGCATGCTTTGCTCTGGAGACCGCAACATTCAGCAAGTTAGGCTTCAAATCAATAAAAGACATAGCACGATCAAGCACCCCGTAAACAGGAGAAAAAATCACAACCGGGCGCTCTGCTCCTTGTAGACTATGCACTGTTCCAACTGTAATCTTCTTGCACCGTTTGTCTCGTAACTGCTTATAGATAGCCATCCTCTGGGCCTTAAAGGGCGTGACAACAGCAACAACTTCTTCGATCGGTTTTCCATACGCGCTAACGAGCCGATCATGTTGTTTCGTTATCCAGTCGGCGATGTTTTCCGCCTCATATTGATTGTAGCGACTTCCGCCTGCGGTTCCCGACTCTCCAGGAATGTGGAGATACCCCATATGTGGGATGTCACTCAAAGAGTCCGGCTTCCCTCCCCCTTCAGGCAATTCAAACGACCGCAGATGAGGATAAATAAGATCCTGACAGTAGGCGATGATCTCAGGGTGACAGCGTCGATGCTCCAGAAGATGCATTCCAGGCTCACGATACCCTTCCAACTTATCCCTCGACGCTCTTTGTGCAAGCCTGATCGCACTCCCCGAACTCGCGGCATAGGGAAACGCACTATCCGGCACTATACCATCAGGACAGTCTACTTTGGCATACTCTTTCAAGTTGCCCACATCAATTGATGCTGGAATCTCCCAAATCGGTTCTATCTGATGCACATCGCCCACTACGATGGCCTTTTGAGCCAACGAAAAAAGGCATGCGACCAACTCGGCCGGGGCCTGGCCTGCTTCATCGATTATGAGCAAATCCAACTTATTGAAAAGCGGCTTTTTATACGTTTGTGTTCGAAAAAACTTAGGCAGCATATAGGCCGTTGAAACAATGCATGGTGTCAGCTTCGCGTATCTTTGCCAAATTTCGAGCAATCGTTTCGGACTACAGCGCAGATAGCTATACTCTTTATCCTCTTCAAGGAAGTCATTCGCCTTAACAAGCCACAGTCCCTCAAAGTAGTGCATTGCCAGCTTAAAGGCTTCGTACCGAAACGTCACGTCGAGCTGCTCAAGATACCTATAGACTCCATCGCGTTCCAGGTCGGGCAAACTATGTTTTTCAAGGAACTCTGATACCTTATTCTCAAAATGACTGATCTTCTGTTTAGCTGCGTCAACTCCTTGTTGAGTCGCCGCCTTCACCTGCCCCGTTTCTTCAACAGCTTTCTTCAGCTTTTTGAGACCATCTTCACTCGCAACAAAGCTACTAACTAACGACTCATAAAATGATCGGATCGACACAATCTGGTGAAGATCTTTGGTAGGGATGCTCTTTCGGAACTGATTTCTAAATCGCATCAACCGCCTGCTAGCGATTGGTGGGAACCAGTTAAACCAGTCATAATAAAACGGCTCATCAACCAAATATGCTTCGATCTGCTTAAGCATGATTTCAAGTGCATCATGCTTCTCGGCAGCCTGCTCATGGCTGCTTTTCGCTACAGCGTACTTGGAGTCAATCTTCTCTAGCTGAGCTTTCAGTCCCTCAAGTTCATTGCGCAATAGCGGAAGCTCGGCATCAATAGACCGAATGTCTTCCAGTTCCGTGCAGGAATGAGCTATTTGATCAACGACACCAACACACCGCTTTTGAAGCTCTTCAACGGCACAATCCAGAGTCTCCCTTTCGCCGTAGAACTCTTCATAGCAATTCAAAAAAAAGTCAGTAGCGTTTTCTACATATCCCCTGTTCTCCAGCTCCTCGTAAAAGCCTTTTGAGTCCACTTTGATGCAGTGATTATTATCAACGTCATCTCCTTCTCGACTCGCACTTGGGGCATAGAGCCCCAAACTTCTTAAAGGAGTTGGGAGCCAGCGTCGTTCAGAGGTGTCACTGCTATTTTCAGGGAATATCTCCCCAAAATCTTTAATAATATTGGTTACAGCCTGATTGTTGGCCGAAGTCGCTGCAATGATGGGAGGGATTTCTTCCCCGGATATTGCTTTCTCAACCATCAACGTAGCAACGACGCTTTTCAGCAGGGTTGTTTTGCCAGTACCAGGAGGACCATTTACTGTGGTGATATCCCCATCGCCCGATTTCAAATAATGATGAATAGCTTGCCTCTGAGAAGGACCAAGGGCATAAGCGTTCACCATTTGCCCATAATGCTTTGCTGCAGCCGTTATCTCTTCTTCTAAAGATGCTGCTCCTGATGCGGAATCAACACCTTCTACCACTGTTTTGTAGAGCGGAAGATTCACTTTTTCGTCTTTAATAATAGACTCATACAGCAACATAAGCCCTTCGTTCTTCCCATCAAAAATACCGTCACTCAAGGCGATGAAGCCATTGGGGGAAAGGGTATATTCAAGGCTACCATACGTAAGTTCATCGCCGGACAAATCCGTTGCTTCGCTTAAAAGACCGTCGGAAAAAGAAAAATATGACTCCCAACTCTCAAAAATAGAATTAGTCTTGTTCTCGCTGATATGATCATCATAGTCTTCAATAGAGGCAATAATGACCTTTTCGCCAGCGCCTGCGGGCTCCAGAAGCTGCCGATCAAGCCAGGGCAGTCGATTTTCAGGTGGGGTCAGGTCACCCTTTTGATCGATTGAAGCCTCAAACCAAAGAGGCATTAGCTCCTGAGGCGGCTTTTTGAATGAGGAGCCATGAGAGGACTTCAAAGAGTAGCAATATGGGCAGATAAGAACAGAAAGCCTTGTGGGACCATCCTCGTCGTCTTTGACATTATTCTTTTTTGCCCAGGCTGCAAAAAGCCTAGATGTAATTTGCTGGTCAACGGAACCGTTTTCAATTTGCTGAGAAGAGGCCTCTTGCTGAGCATCGTCGTTCGAGTTTCGATTGAGTCCCATAAGAGACTTATCAGCGATACAAGTTCTGTAATACTTGCTTAGTATATCTATATTCATAGGCATAACTACTACTTAAAATCCCTGCTATTCCGTCGGGGTAAAAACTGCTGATTGCTAGATATCCAACTCCGGCAACCCGTTCACGATCTTCATTGTTTCGAGGCTGACTGTAATCACGCGCATGAAGAGTTCCAGCGGATAGCGCGGGTTGTGCATGGTTTCAATGGCCCAGTCGTTTGCATCGTTGACGATACCGCTTGCCTTGTCGGTCTTGACGCATTGGCGTTCCACTACCCAGTCGAGGGCGGGCTTGCCGTTCACAACGTAGTCATAGGCTTCAAGCGGGATGCCTTTCAAGGTTATGTGGGCGTTGTATATGAGCGTTGTTTTGTCCTTGCCCTTGCCGTATTTCATCTTGACCACGCGGTACTGTTCGTCGGTCAGTTCCTTGCCGTCCGTGTCCACGGTGACGGGGTACATATCCACGGTTTCATAATTCAAGTGCAGGTCTGCCAAGTCCCGGCCCGCTTTGCTAAAGGCCCAGAAATCGACGGCTGTCTTCACGCAGGGGATGCGTGGCAGTTCTTTAGAAAGATTGTTCTCGAATCGGTCTCGATAGTCAGGGGAGTGAAGCAACCCGTATACATAATAAAAAACATCTTCCTTGCTGATGGCTTCACTTGGGTATGCTTGTTGAAACTCATTCAGTCCCTCACTGGTGATGGCTTCTCGCTTGGTCCGCGTCACCTCTTGAGTGGTCGGCTCATCAAACAGCCCAACTTGCTTTTGTGGTTTTGTGGGAATATCTTCTTTATATAGGTAAAGAGGAAAGGTTTGTCCGTTGTCCATCACCTGAAGATCAGGAAGGATGTTTGATATCAGAACTGAAAATCCGCTTCTGGCACCTACACCAGACACACAAATTACTTTGTTGGATGAGCCATCTTGCGGGAAAAAGCTAGGCATCTGACTAACGACCTCATTTAGATCCCGATTGAAATAAAGCCACCGCTTAGTAAATGGCCTATATAGCGTTTGAGTGAGGCTCTTTCCATCGTAATCAAACTCTACTCCTTTTGCTAAGTTGTTCTTCAAAGCACGGGTCCAGCTTATTTGAGTAGAGTCAGTGGTAATAAAATTATTTACTAAAGATTTTCGTTGCTTGACTGTCTCACTTTGATGAACTGCCTCAAACTTTTTTACTTCATCATTATAAAAAGCAATCATTCGACTAATACTTTTAGACACAACATCCCGAGAAGCATTATAACACCATGCATCTCTGTTGGTGACCACGCCTAAAGAATAGTTCTCAAACAGCTTCTCCCCTTTACCCTTCTTGTCTCCGATAAGAATATAGTCTGAAATATTACTATCACGCTGCTTTAACCAATCACCGTGTTGATTAGGAGAAATGATTTGCCAGCTATTGTTCTCTGATATTTCTTTAACACTGCCTAGTATTGAAAGTTTGTTTAGCTTTTCATCTTGAGTGAGGTCATCACCAATATCATAGTATTTGATAACCCCTCTTTCATGCGCGTTCTCATTGTTTACAAACAAGGTGATCGCAATACCAGTCATGCTACCACTGCCAAATATGTTTTGCCCTTCCTTTGCTCGCCCCTTGCTGAGCATGTTTTTCCGTATATCTCCCCTCAAATTAAGTACATAAATGCTTGAAAATTCATTAGCTAAACATTTACGTAAACCATCCATTGCAGGTTTTTCTAAATACCCAGACCCAGAGACATAGCCAATAACCCCATTGCTACCTATCCGATCGGAAGCCCAACGTATGGCACGTATATAGCTGTCGTATAACCCCTTTGATAATGTGGCTTTAGATTGATCTGCATATGTACCATTTATTCGACTGTCGAGATGCGGGTATACAATGTTTTGATTGTTGTCATTAGCACTGGACTGACCAGCAGAATATGGCGGGTTACCCACAATAACTTTAATGTCTAATTCTTTTTGACGAATACGGCGATTGCTGTTGTCTTCCAGCATTGCGCTTATCAAGTCCTCCTTCTCATACAATTGAAAAGTGTCAGTAAGGCAAATCCCTTCAAGCGGCTCGTACTCGCCACCAACAAGCGTGTGGTAAACGGCTTCAATATTGATTGCCGCGATATAATAAGCCAGTAAGATAATCTCATTGGCGTGAATCTCATTCTTGTACTTGTGTGGAAGCTGACCGAGAGTGATCAAACCACTTTGCAGAAGGCGTGTGATAAATGTCCCCGTGCCAGTGAAGGGGTCGATAATATGCACTCCTTCACTGCCAATGGTCTGTCCGAATTCTTTTCCCAACACATCATTGACGCTATGGATGATAAAATCCACGACCTCAACAGGTGTGTAGACGATGCCTAAGCGATCAGTCATTTTGGGGAAAGCATTCTTAAAAAACTTCTCATATAGCTCAACAACGATCTTCTGCTTGCCAGCCGCGTTTTCAATCCCTTCAGCCCGAAGTTTCACGCTGTCATAGAATGCTTCAAGCGTATCAGCTTCCTTGTCCAAACGATGTTCCTGCAAGACATCCAACACCCCTTGCATGGCTTGAGAAATGGGATTGTTTTCAGCGAAGCTGTATCCTTCAAACAGTGCATCAAAGACTGGTTTTGTGATGAGATGCTGGGCCAACATTTCAATAACTTCGCCATCAGTGATGCTATCATTCAGGTCGTCCCTTAACTCCTCGGCGAAAGCCGCAAAAGCTTCACGTTCCTTCTTGTGCGACTTATCTTCAAGAATGGTTTCAATGCGACCAATGTGGGTCTGTGCGATTTTGGCAATGTCATTCGCCCAGTCTTCCCAGTGATGCCTGTTGCCGCATTTCTGTACCAGCTTGGCATAGATGGCCCGTTCAATGTCGCCGATTTCAAGCTTGAGTTGCACCGCTTCCGGGTCGCGCCGTTGCTGTTCCGGAGAGCCCAGGCCGTATTCATTCTTGCCGGTCTGGCCTTCCTTCGCAGCGGTTTTCGCATTGATTCTGTCCGTAATGGCGATGACTTCCATTTTGCGGGAGTCCTGACCGATAAGATCCAGCTTGTTGACCATGGCGTCAAAGCGGTCATCGTGGGAGCGCAAAGCCTGCAAAACCTGCCAGACCACTTTGTAGGTCACATTGTCATTTAGGGCCGCATGGGGTTCCATGTCTGCTGGAATGACAACTGGAAGAATGACATACCCGCGCTTTTTCTTTTTGTCTGGGGTAGTGCGCATGACGCGGCCCACGGACTGGACCACGTCAACCTGCGAATTGCGGGGAGTAAGGAACAAGACGGCATCAAGTGCGGGAACGTCCACGCCTTCGGAAAGGCAACGGACGTTGCTCAAAATACGGCAGGTGTTTTCAGGTAGTTCGGCCCGGAGCCAGTCGAGCTTCGCCTCTTTCGCGCTGGCGTTCATGGAGCCGTCCACATGTTCGGCTTCGCACTTGAGACTTGAAGCCAGGTCATAGCCTTCGGCCTTCTGGTAGCTCTCCACAACCTTTTGAAACATGTTCGCAATGTTCCGTGAGCTGACCTTGTGGGTGCGGGCCTTCGTCGGAATATCAATGACCTGACAAAAGGCCACGGCCCGTTTCATGGGGGCGTCATCGTCCACAAGATCGTTGGTCACGTCCTGCTTGGAAAGGGCCTTCCAGCAACCGACAATTTTAGCCGCATCGTCAACCCTGAGTTGATTATCCCCATCCTTGAGCAGGTCTTGAATACGGCGGCTGACATGTTTCTCTTCCACGGCCAGCACCAAAACTTTGTAATCACACAACAGACCAAGTTTGACGGCCTCGGAAAAGTTGATGGTGTACAGTGTCTTCCCGTACTGCACTGCATTGTCCATGGAGCAAAGTGTAATGTCATCCCGTTCGGCGGTGGCCTTTGCGCTATCGCCATAAATGCGCGGGGTGGCCGTCATGTAGATTCGTTTGGCGGCCTGTATGAATCGGTTTTCGTGGACCTTGACGAAATGGCTTTCATCGTCCCCCCCAAAGGTCGCGCCCGTGGTCCTGTGCGCTTCATCGCAAATAATCAGGTCGAATTCCGGCAAGCCGTATTCATGCTGGGCAACGCCGAGTACCTCAATGGAATGATAGGTGGAAAAAACCACGCTCATGTGCTGGGCGTCATGGCGTTTCTCCATTTCCTTTGCCAGCCTATCGGGTGCAGTTGTGGCGGGATAGCGCAGCTCATGGGTGAAGGTCTGGACGCTATCGTCATCCTTTTTGCGTTTTTTCCCTACGTCACTGTCGGAACAGACGGCAAAGCTATGAAGAGGCGTTGCACACTCCTGCGTCCATTCCGTGAGGGTCTGGGAGAGAAGGGCGAGGCTCGGCACCATGAACAGGACCCGTTTTCCTTTGCCCGCCAATTTTTCGGCAATTTTGAGGCTGGCAAAGGTCTTGCCGGTACCGCAAGCCATAATGAGCTTGCCCCTGTCGGCAGTAGTCAGGCCTTTTATGACAGCTTCAAGAGCAAGTCTTTGGTGTTCACGCAATACCTTGCGAGGCTTGAGGGTAGGAGCTTCCTTCGGCTGATATTGCGCCCAGTCTATTTGACTGCTTTCAAGGTCGTGCAGGTCAATTTTGTTGACCGGCGGGTGCTGGTTGCTGAGGGCGTCTTCGGCGGGCTTGCTCCACTTATTCGTGGTGCAAACGATAATGCGGTTTGTGAAATACTTTTTGCCGGAAGCCGTAAAGAAGCTGTCTATGTCGCTCTTTTGGAGCGTGTGGTCCTCGGCATAGAGTTTACACTGAATGGCATGAAATTCGTCCGTGCCTCGCGTCTTTGCCACAAGGTCAATGCCGGTATCCCTTTTTGCCAACCCTTCACGCTCGGCCCAATCCGCATACGTCCATACATCGCTGTACAGGTCTTTGTAGGTGGCCTCATTTTTGAGATAGCAGATAGTCAGTTCCTCAAAGTAGGTGCCTTTCTCGCGTTCGGTGGCAGCGGCTTCTCGGTAGGTATCAAGTATTTTTTGCAGGGCGGTCATTGATGCTCCGTAATTATCACAACTCATTATGATGAAAGGCCGAATTCGGCTCCAAAAGTATTTTCTATACAGCACCAAGCCACTACCAGTTCAATTCTTACACGGCAACTACCGATGTTGAATCGGCAAAAAGCATGCCCCCTTTAATACCCGATACATATTGGAGTAATTCAACATGCATACTAGAATCAATCGTGAAAAACTCTTTGACCTCATCTGGTCAATCCCCACCTCTAACTTGGCCGAAGAACTCGGCGTATCCGATGTAGCCATTGCAAAATGGTGCAAGAGAATGGAAATTCCTAAGCCGCCATGGGGGTATTGGGCAAAAAAGCAAGTCGGCAAGACTGTTCCCCCAAAACCCCGACTAAAAAAGCTCACAAAGAAAGGTGTTGGCCAAATACAAAAGCCTCAGCCCACCGATAGGGTCAAGAAGAAAAAGGCCGAAGAGCCCCATGCCAAGGTCGTATCAGGCTCTCTAAATAACCCTCATAAACTTGTTCAAGCGACTCGTAAGGCCCTGAAGAATGGCAAGCCATGGGAAGACCGAAATATTATCTACTCAAAAAGCAAGCGCATTCTCGATATACAGCTCACCAAGGCTTCCGTTGATCGGGCATGCAGCATTTTTGATTCCCTTATCAAAACTCTGGAGAAGGAAGGACTTGAGGCTACACTAAATGTTGGTGAACAAAAAACCAAAACCATCGTCAAGGTCGACGGCTACGATATCGAAATTGGTATTGATGAGAAAACAAAACGTGTTGAGTTCAAGCCAGACAAAGATTCAAACCGCCGACATTGGCACCCCCGACACGAATTTCTTCCCACAGGTACCCTTGCCCTGGTTGTCAGAGGTTGGCCCAGCGGCGAAAGGTCAGAATGGAAAGACGGCAAGGTTCAACGTATTGAGAATCTCATTCCGTCTATGGTCAACACCTTCCGTCTCATCGCAGTACGCCATCATGAATGGGAACTCAGACAACTCGAATGGGAAAGACAGCGTAAGCTCGCAGAAGAGGTAAAACGCCAGAGGTTATTGGAAGAGTTGAAAGGCAAAGAAGTTATAGCCCATATGCAGCAATGGGAATTAGCCCAAAAACTGCACACCTTCCTTGATGAAGTCCAAACCATAGCCCCTCAGTCTCCTGAACTTGATGAATACATCGCCTGGGGTCGAAGATATGCAAATCAAGTCAATCCTCTCTCTTGGCCGAAAAGGCTACCTTTTGACGAAGAAAAGCTGAGCAATAACTTACCGTATTCTTACAGGTAACAACTGCTATATTTCGCTGTTCCGTTTTCTTTGACATTCTTCATTTAAAAAAATACGCTTCTACAGAAGAATAGAAGAAAGAGGAATCCACATGAAAAATGGTAAACGCAAAGCCGGTTTTTATTTGACTCAAAAAACAATTGACCGCCTTGAGAAAAGGTATCTTCTTCTCAAACTGGATGCTGTCCCGGTCTTGAACAAATCGCAACTCGTCGAAATGGCGCTTGAAATGCTCTTCGACGACCTCTCGCGGAAGGATTCCAAAGTCAGGGCGAAACTCACCGCAGACATCTAGGAGGAGAACATGCCAGACGTAGTGCTTCAGGGTGAAACGCACCATATGCGGCCCGATATTTACCGACTAGCCAAAGCGCTTTATGGGCGTGATGAGATCTTGGCCAAACTGGATGAGCTGGCCCAGGCTGCCACGCTCAAGGGCTTGGCCGGTGATGACATGCTTCTGCATGTAATGCAGGAGGTCTACAAAGGTGCCCGGAATGCGAAAGTCTCCGGCTGGCGCAAAATTTAGGAGACAGGATGTATTTCTTCACTGCCGATGAACATTATGGGCATATGAAAGTTTTGGAGTATGAAAAGCGACCATTTTCATCGGTCAAAGAAATGGATGACGAGCTAATCCGACGACACAACGAAGTTGTGAAGGCAAAAGATACGGTCATTCATGCTGGAGACTTCGCTTTTTGCAAGACACGAGAGCTGGTCGAAGAAAGATATATCAGTCAGCTCAACGGTAAGCATATTTTTTTGTATGGATCACATGACAACTGGCTGGGGCCACGTCGAGCGCCAGACATTCATACGGTTCAAGTCGACAAGCAACTTATTGTCGTATGTCATTACGCAATGCGCGTATGGCCACGAAGCCACTACGGAAGTTGGCATATCTATGGTCATACTCACGGCAAACTCGAACCCTTTGGCCTCTCCCTAGACGTGGGTGTTGATTGTCACGACTTTTACCCTGTTTCCTACCAACAGCTTTATGAACTTTTCTCCAATTAAAACGGCAACGGTATTAGCAAATTTGCGGCACCAGAAACAATTCACCGAGGCTGAGTTGTCATCTATCCTGAAAAGTGGGCAAACCTCAGCGGCAGCAGAAGTGGTGATACAGGACCTTTTCGACGAGCTTGATAAGATGCCGGGACTTTTAGACCGACTCATTGATTCGGAAGGCCTCGACCGTAAGAAGGTTATGACCATGAAACTACGGCTTCAAAAATGAAGGTTGAACCATTGGAAATTGAATCAAATGAATCACGCACAGTTTGTTTATTCGCGGCAGGCTCGACCTGCCTACCGCGAATATAGGCTTATGGATTTTTCGATGCGTGAATCATGACAGATTTGAGCCTGCGAAAAAATGGCGTGATTCACGCTTCGGGAAAGCCATAAGCCACCCCCTCCCCTTTGAGGGGAGCTGCCCGGTGAAAGCGGGCAGAGGGGTGAGACGGACAACCAAAATACTCTTTTGGGAATAACAAAATGCAATATGAAAAGGTCAAACAACTCGCAATCAAGATTGCCTCCAAACGGCTCTCCGGCCGATCGGCGAGTGATTACGTCAACGCCTTCGACATGCTGGACGATTCTGACCTGACGCCACAAGAATATACCGAAACTCGCGCTCTCAACTCATCCCCCATCAGTAAAGGCAGATACTATGTCCTCAAAGGGGCATATCAACACGGCCTTGCGTCCCGCATAGCAAAAAATCTCGATGAGATTCGGGCACTGACACGACACGCGCAAACTGCTGCCGAGGACCAAATCGATCATCTGAAAAGGATAGTACACCGCGACTGCGAAAAGCTGGCGGAACAGAAGCCGGACTATTCCCGGACTAGATACCGGAACAGCCTCCAAGCGGCGCATGAAGTGCCATTCGATCCGAAGCCTCGCAAAGGGAAACGACAGTATCTTGGACGGCTCAACAGGGTCTACCCTGATTGGCAGGAGCGAATATATACGACCATTGCAAAACAGCACCGCCCACTTGTTGCAACTTTGGCGGTTACCGGATGCAGGCCGGATGAATTTTCAAAGGGAGTTCAACTCAGGATAAACGATGGCGTGCTCATCGCCACCATCTTCGGCTCGAAAACGAACAGCGGTTACGGCCAGAAAGTCAGGACGATGGAGATTGAACCGTCCACCCCAATGGAGAAGGTCTTGTTCTCAATCGTCGAACAAGCAGGAGGGAATGTCGAGCTTTGGCCAGCCGCAAGCCAAAGAGCCCTCCGTGAAGCGTTCCGAAGAGCAGTGACCAAAGGCCTGGGAAAGACTTGGGCGGACAAAGTGTCCCAATACAGTTTTAGGCAACAGTTTGCCGCCGATCTGAAAAGGGCTCGACTCGACAAGGAACTGATAGCGCTGGCACTCGGCCACTGCTCCGATATGACACAAGGTCATTATGGCATAGCAAGGCAAGGGCAAAAGGGAGTTCGGCGCGGACTCCGACACGTCGAAGGAGCTCAGCCGGTGAAATCAAGAGCCCACCGACCGACAGAATCACCATAAGGACTCAGAGCTTCCTACCGGAACCAGCCCTTCGAGATGCAGAGCTTCATAATTCCGATGGCGCACGGAATGAGTACTGCAAAGCCCGTCACGACTCCCCAAAAGCCGTTCTTCAAAGAAACACCAACCCACGCACCAGCGAACAGGGCCGCTCCCAGCACGGGCAAAAGCAGGAAGCTGCCGGAGCCATCAATTCTTTCTCCATGCATGGCATGACAACTCTCACAGACGGAAACTCCTTGAGGCACAAATCCGCCGCAAAACGGGCATTTTCCGTCCTCGACTGTATTCACATATGTAAAGTGGTTTTTGCTCATTACTTCCTCCTGGTTAGCGACACCGGCACGCACTGATAGATACTTATAGTCTGTAGACTTATAGGAGTCAAATATCCATGCGACTATTCGGAGGAATATCGCATGGCAGGGAATTACACGCCTAAGGAAAAACAGTTTTTGAAGCGGCTTGGCAAAGCCATCAAAGAAAAGCGGACGGAGGAAAGCCTCTCGCAGGAGAAGCTTGCGGAAATCACCGGCCTCCACCGCACATATGTCGGATCAGTTGAACGAGGGGAAAGGAACGTCAGCGCAATCAACATCAAGGCCTTGGCGGACGCCCTGAACTGCAAGCCGAGTGAGTTGTTTCGAGTTGCGGAATAACAGATGGGACTCACCGCCAGATCGAGTCGGCCTCAATTTTCTTTTGAAGCCACTCCTCCACAACCTGGACTGGCCAACCTAGCCTGCGTCCGAAATGAACCGGACGGGGTATGGCCTCAAGGTTACGTCGTTGCCAGTGGCTACGGACAGCCGCACTGGTCATACCGAGGAGGGCGGCGAGCTCGTAAACATTCAGGACCTTTAAACCAGAGAATTGTGTTTTGTTTGTTTCCATGTCGCAAAGCTAACAGGCGATGTATGGGAAATGGTTGCTCAAAACAAAAAAGATGAAGCCGTTTCTAGCACAATTTAGCAAGAGGCATTACATTTCAGGATAGGCCCATGGCAAGACCGGCAAATCTTTTCATAGACAAACTCCGTTCGCGGGCATGGATCAGCTCGTTTCTCGCTGAATTGCAAGGACTGACAGCGAGCAGTGAACGGATTACCCCTTCAAGCGCCAACAGGATCATCAACGACATATTGTCTGGCACTGCCCAAGCCCCCTGCCCCCCTGCGTTTCTCACACAGCTCTTCCCGGAAGACGATATCCCCAATTTCACCTCGCAGCTTCACCGATGGATGTCTGGAAGCGCGTGCGTCTCTGCCACCCACAGCCTGATCAAATTATTTCCTTTTCCAAAACTCGTTCACACAACCGGCATTCCCCAATCGCCTGCCAGACACAACGTGGGAATATCGGACGAGGAATTCGCCACATTCTCCCAGGACGAAGCGCGACAAGGCAAAGCCATGGTTTTTGATTTCTACGACGCTCCTCCACTGTGGACGTCGATGAAAGGAAGCCCGCCCCAGATACTGAAAGCATGGAGGAATGTCCCGGCCAGAGGTTGGCTTTTCTGGCATCCCGATTATGCCGACATCGACTGCTACGAGATCAACTTATCTCATCGAAAATGGGACATGCCTCTTATGCCGACAGAACATTTCCTAAGAAACGAATCCTCTTTGGCATATGCTTTGGACGGCCTCACCGAAACGAGTCCGCCTCCCATAGTGGATTTGGCAGCTCGGATCGCCTCAGCCCGGCTCCTGGAGGAAAAGAGAATCGACATATTCGAAGGCACATTCCCATCAAAAGAAATCGAGATAGAGCTTTCACCGTTCGGAATCCAGTTGGATGACTTATGGGAGGCACTGGACGAAGTGGGATGCACTCTCCGGTTGGTATAGCTATTCAGCTTCATCGGCTGCAGAAGTCGTAATATTTGCTTTTTCATTCTAGAATGATTAATATTGATGCATGAAAAGTAGTCGTAAATACACCTTCGCAAAGGCCAAACGCCCAAAAACGAAAGTCGAAGTCATGACTCGTCGTTTCTTGCATGCCAAGGCTTCGCTTGAGATCGAAGGGTTCCAACTGACCAGAGAAGAAATTGCTGTTTTCGAGGAGTGCATCCACAAGGAATGCACACTGGAAGAGCGAAGCAAGCTGTTGAAGGAACGCTTCCCTAATTATGACTACGCGATACGCGCATAAAGACGCATACACATACGAGAACTCGTCCGTCCTGAAAAACAAGGCGGGCCACAGAGACCAAGAGGCGCTTGATAAATTCGAGCGCCTTTCTGTTGCCAACCGCATGGTAGCAGACCCACCCGTCGGCAACTTTGACTACCAGCACATCAAGGTCATCCACCGCCACCTATTCCAGGATGTTTACGACTGGGCCGGAGAAGAAAGAACCGTTTCCATCAGCAAGGGGGAAACTCCTTTCTGCAACCCGCGCTTCATCGCTAATGCAATCTCTGCCCTCGCTGGAGAACTGGCCAAAGAAAACTTCCTCAAGGGATCTACCCCGGACACTTTCGTTGAGCGAGCAGCCTACTACATGTTGGAACTCAACATGGCCCACCCTTTCAGGGAAGGAAACGGGCGCACGGCTCGCTACTATCTTTTACTGCTGGCTCAAAACGCCGGGTACGAGGTGGACGCGGAAAAGCTCAAAGACGGCTGGTTGAATGCATGTATAGAAGGAGTGGCCGGGAGCGATCAGCCCATGTGTGATCTTATCGCAAGTGCTTTAATTGTGTACGAGGACTAGACCTCGGCCTGACAGGCAACCTCGCCCCACTCTCCTTTCTCGCCCATTTGCGACAGCTTCCCGACAAACGTAATCGTCGAACCGCACCATACTTCTCCAAGAGGAGTACTGCCTACCCTTACCGCGCCTCCCCCCCCTCCAAAATCTGTCAAATGGTTCTTGCTTAAAATCCTTGTCCAACCAAATGCATTTATTCCAGCAGGCATATTTGTTTTGTTCAAAATGTCTGAGGAACAAAACAACCCAAGGAGGGACAAATGAAGCCCAAAGACAATCAGGCAAACCAGCCCAACGCAAACAAAGGCACTCGTGGAACGAACAAACAATACGACAAAGCTCAGGGGAATCGGGGCAAACAGAAGAACCCGATCTGGAAGAAAAAGTAGCAACACCTCAACATAGGAGACAACCATGGATACTTCCGACATGACTCAGGAAGAGCTTGACCTTTATTCCGACATGAATAATCCCAATAATGATGCTGACATGGACGATTGGGCCGACGCGCACAATCCAAACAACGACAGCTATCTTGGCGACAACGACTAACAAAGACACAATAAGGGCGGTGTCATACCGACACCGCCCGCATCATACTGCCATGAATAAAAAACTAAATAATTTCTATTCCCCGACAGCTGAATGCGTCCATGGATTTTTCAAAATCGCAGAACTCCTTCCATTGCTCCCTCAAGCGAATCAAAAAAAGATTGCTAGGTTTGCGCAGGGGAGCGGAGGACTCTCCTTCAGGGAGTTCATCCGGTTGGCCGCCGATGCCATCAATCGCCCTGAAAGTGACTGCATAGTCCTGCAAATCATATTCTCGGAACTCACTTCCACATTCAACATATGCAGATTTGAAAAATTCCACACGATTGCGTGGAATTCTCCCCAAAAGACTTGGCGCAACCTACTCAAGCAGCACTTGACTTCGATGCTGGCATTTGCTGCTTTTAGAGCAACGGCAGGCTCAATTCATATCAAAACCAACTCGACATTTCTCCCGAAAAGCCCCTTATGGTTCATTCCCCGAGATGGTTCCTCATGCGTCGGGAAAGCACTTCTCTGGTGGTTGCGAACAACCGGACTCCGATGGAGCAACTTCTGCGATCTCATTCAAGACAGTGTAAAAGAGCGCACTCTCAAGTCCTGGCTTTCCGGCACTATTCCCAAAAAAAGCTCACTCATCAAAATACACGACACCAATCTGGGCCTTGGTCCAAGTGAAGCCGAACTCAAACGTTCATTTCTTGTCGTTATGACGATAGCATGTTCTGTAAGTCGGCTTCTGGAAGGAATTCATATAGCCCTAGGCAGCCAAACGCTTACTGATTTCATCCACGAGTTTTCTGAAACATATGCCCACTTGCTCCGAACAACCTACAGGCGATGTCTACCAAAACTGATTGAGACAGAAAGGCTCGGCTCAATGGAAGCAAGGGAGGCCATTTCAAGGATCATTACTGATGACATAGAGATGGCACTAAAATTTGATCCAATCGTGAAAAAGGTCGTGCACGGCCAAAACATCGGAAACGACATTGATTTGAGCGCATTCGAGGCAATAAGCAATCAATACAATCAGGCCCTTCATAATCTCCCGCCTGCTGCTTCAAACATCGAAAATGCCACAAAACACATTGATGCCTTAAAGGCTGCTTCTGCATGGGGTAAATTCAAGGACTTCGCGATACCATTTTTACAAGGCCTTAGATTCGTCGCCCGGAAAGACATCGAAGCTGCCAATCGTTACTTCCAAAAGGCTTTCTTCGAAGGTCGCTTTCAAGCGTGTTTCCTCACGGAAGGAATTCTTGAAACGGCACTGTCTGCATCGTGTTATGAGTTCTCACAACGGGCAGGCAACAATGAACCACGAGAAGGCCTGTGGGGAGAAATCTGCACCATGATCTCATGGGCCGACTGGCATGGGCTGTGCCATGGATTACGGGATGTAGCAGACGACGACGGATCAGAAAATAAACACACACTCACCGACAAGGAGTATCAACGCAGAATCGTTGAACTCGGCAGGCGTTTTTTTGAACAACGATTCAAGGAATGGTTGCCTCGAGAAAATGATATCCTCCAGGTTTCCCCCCAGTTCGCCATTCGCTACGAAAGCCTGGATGATCAGCGACCGTACAAAGGACACATCAATACCCTCAATCGTAAGGACATCAGAGACAACAGCAAGCTCATGAACGCCATCTACCACCACGATCATGCCAAAGCCTTCGAGCTCATCAATGACGGGGCAAACCTTAACTTCCGCAACACAACTGAAGACAATGCCTTTTACTACGCAATGGATCAAGACAACTGGCCCTACAAACTGGCCGTTGCGGAAGCTATCCTACAACGCAATGAAAATCCCATTGAAGCGCAGACGCTCGAAACACCGTCCCGTCGACTACGAACAACGGCCATCCGCCTCGTGTTGACGAATCGAAATCCCGGGCTGCTCAAACAACTCTTGGCAAGAGGGATTAGGGTCAACAAACGTCTCCCCTCAGAGTATAATGCCATTTCACCTCTCTATTTCGCGATCCTTGCATGCGCTCACGACATTGAAGACCGCCCTACCATCAAATGCCTAGATGAAAGCTATGGCTCCGATAATGACGCCGAATCTTCGGTTGAAATCCTCATCACAGCTGGGGCTGACGTAAACGAAATGCATAGAGGGGGAATGACGCCCCTGGTTCAGGCCGTCGTCCTCAACCTGACCTCAGTGGCAACCCGTCTCGTCAAAGCAGGTGCAAGTTGCGATACCATATTGGATGACGGGACATTCATCTTCGAGTTATGCCGCTCTTGGACGATGGAAGGAATCCTCAAGCAAGGGATATTAAACGGCCAAAGCTCCATGCTGATTTGAAACCAGTTTATCAAATTGCGGATGAACTCAACTCGCCGCAGCCGGCCGCATTCATCACGATGCATCACACTTCATCATGCCGATTGCAGTCCCTCGAAACCGACAATCACCAACAAAAAAATGCACCTTTTTTTGCTCCAATTCTGCTCCACTAAATCTGAACTTTCCTGATTAATCAAGATTCATTGCACACAAGCAACCATCTGATTTTAAAAGAGATACAACCACAAGCACTTGTAATTATTGACCGCAAAAAGCGATTCGTAATCAGTAGGTCGTCGGTTCAACTCCGATTCCTGGCTCCAAGGATATGAAGCCTCACAGCAATTTATGTGCTGTGGGGCTTTTTTGCGACAAACGGTAAAAACACATTATTACTCTGTAATGGATGCCCCCCCTTGAGAGAATCTAATTTTTATCTAAAACACTTGTTCTCATCATTATTAAATAGAAAAGACCGACAGGGGGCACCTGTCGGTCTCGGGGGTGAGCTGTTCCAACCAAAGAGATGGAGGTGTGACTAAGAAGCACGGTTAAGGATATGCCTCTAGACAGGGGTGATGGGGGCATCACTCTTTGGGGTCAGCTATTTGTTGGTTGTACACTCATCAATCAGATAGAGTATATTTCGGTATGTCTTGCCACCGTGAAGTGTCAGGCCTATCTCGCAGGTACGGGAGGTACTGTACCCTTCGGAACACCCGCGGGTGCTCTCTTTGAGAGTGCGTAATGCAGAGGCATTGAGCTCTGGATGGGTAAAGCCCTTATCACCGGAAAATCCACAGCAGTGAATCTCTTCGGGAATGACAACTTCGGTCACACATTTCTCTGCGACCTGACGAAGAGCTTCGACCAATCCCATTTCACGGGTCGAACATGTCGGGTGTAATGCAACACTCCGGGTTTTCTTGGTAAAACAAAGTTTATCAGCAAGGAATTTCAATACGAACTCGGCTGGCTCATACAGATCAAGCCTCTCGTCAAGTGTCTTTCTCATGCGTGCAAGGCAGGGGCTGGTGTCACACAGAACCGGAATGCTTCCATTGCCAGTTTCACGAAGCAAAACTTTTCCAAGCTCATCGGACTTGCGATCAGCCTGCTCGAACATCCCCTTGGTTTCAAAAGCCTTACCACAGCACAACCCCTTGGTTTTGTCCGGGATTATTACTGTGAACCCAGCTCTCTCCAGCAACCGTAATGTCACATCGATAAGCGGCTCATTCTTGTGAACGCCATCGTCTGCATAGCCCATTGTCCGAACAGCACAGGATGGGAAGTAAACAACTTTATTTTCACCGTGTGTTTTCCTGAGAGTCGGAATCGAAGAACCGCCGGTCAATTTGATCTCACGTAAGTCAGGGACAGTCATGCCTGTAATACCCTTAACAATGGGAGCCGTCTTGGTCGCCAAAGTATGCCCCATGAGCTTGTGTGCAGCGGATGCCACATGCAGCATGGATGAAGCCGTGCTTTCCACAAGCTTGAAATGATTGGCAACCTTGTCAGCACGGGAAATCTCGGTTTCCGTCAGAGCTTCGTTACGCAACTTTTTCATATATCCGGCAATATCGAGACCAAGTGGGCAACGCATGGAGCACAAGCCGTCAGTAGCACACAGATCGCGGCCCTTCTTATCAAACAGCTTTTGCCATGCTTCAGCTTTGGTCAGATCGCCTGAAGCCCGCAAACATGCGATGGCGCGCAGGATATAAATACGCTGACGGGAAGAGAGGCCGACTTCCTTGGAAGGACAAACGTATTCACAAAATCCACAGTCCACACAGGTATCAACAATCTTGTCCACCGGCCCGGCGTATTTCAGATTGGTCAGATGGCAGCGCGGATCATCATTGAGAATAACCTTGGGGTTGAGCAGGTTCTCTGGATCAATGACGTGCTTGAGGTCCTGCATTACTTTATACAGATCATCACCCCACTCCAGACGAACAAACGGTGCTACGGCTCGACCTGTACCGTGCTCGGCCTTGAGGGCACCACCCAATGACAGGACAACGTCACCAACTTCGGCGATAAGCTCGCCCATCCTGATCAAATCTTTTTCTACATTGAGTCTGAGCGGAATCGAGAAATGAATATTGCCGTGCAAAGCATGCCCATGCACGCCGGATTCGGTGAACCCATGCTTGGCAAGAATTTCCACGAAAGAGCTACAGGCTTGGGGCAAATTCTGAATGGGGACGCAGTAATCCTCGGAATATGCGTATTCATCAGGAGCACGGGTACCTGCAAGAATCGGGAACAAGGCACGACGAATATTCCACAAAGATTCGCAGACTTCGTGATCCATCACGAACTCGGGCTGGACAGCAACGTCCACGCCACTCAACGCTTCAAGCACGAGGTCAACGTTAGTCTTCAGCTTTTCAGCATCCTCGCCACGTGTTTCCAACAGCAATGCGCAGCCATCATCACCCAATCCCTGAAGGGAATTCGGAAATTCCGGCAACTGCATCAATGCATTCAACGAAACACAGTTGAGAAATTCAACGGCATACATATCACACGTTTTTTCGAGACGCAGGACTCCCTGAATCGCTTCATCAAGCGAAGTAAACCCGACCAGAGCCGTCGCACGCAAAGGTTTGAGCACACCTGTACGGATCGTGATGGAATGAATAAAGGCAAGGGTGCCCTCGGAACCAATGATGAGATGCTGAAGCAACTCGACAGGGTCCTCGTAATCAGTAAACGCATTCAGGCTGTAACCTGCAGTGTTCCTGATGGAAAATTTACGTCTGACTTTTTCATCCATGACTTCGTCATTGAGAATCCGTTCACGAATATCGAGAAGGTCTTGAAGCATCTTAGCGTGACTTTTCCTGAAAGCGGCCACACTGGCTTTGTCTTCCGTATTCACAGTGGTTCCATCAACCAAAGTGAAATGCAGACCTGTCATCATATGATACAAGTTTTTGTCGATGGTACAGCTCAAACCAGCTGCATTGGTGGCCGCCATACCACCGATGAAAGCACTGTTGACCGAGGAAGGATCGGACGTCATAAGGCGTTTGTATGGGACAAGCGCCGCATTGATATCACCACCGACAACGCAACATCCTGCGCGCACCCGCTCGCCGTCATCAAGAATTTCCAAACGCTTCCAGTGTGGACCGACAAGTCGGACAGTGACTTCTTCGGCAATAGTCTGTCCACTCACACCAGTGCCTGCTCCACGAAAAGTCAGACTGACCTTATGGGCGTGGGAATAACGAAGCAACGCTTCCAATTCTTCCGGGGTCGTGACGTCCACAACCGCCTTGGCAATAGGCTCGAAAGGGCTACCATCAACGGAATAAGCCTTTACCAGCAACTCTTCCGTATGAACTCTTTCTTCCGGGAACGTATTCTTGACATCGGCAATAAATACATCAATAGGACACATAGGAACTCCTTACGAAATGCATCGGGCGAGAGCTCCGACACTTTTCTGTACATATGAAAAATGGTGTCTGCATCAGATTTCATTGTATGGTTTAGGCGATAACCGCCTATAAGGGCCCCCAGACAGAGTGCGATCCGTCTGGAGGCCCGCTCGCAACCTAAACGGCGTTATACCCGCATTCGAAAGCCTTCATGTTGCCGGCTTCGAATTTTTCTTTTCCTTTCTTCCTGAACATGTCGTTCATGCCCTGGATTCCGTCTTCCATGGTGAAGTCGCCTGCCAGTTTGATGATGGCTGCGGCTGCGATAACGTTCGCACCACGGGGCTGTTTGATCTCCTGAGCCAAAGTGCTGCATGACAGTTTGTACACACTCACGTCGTCGCGGACGTTCACGTCACAATCAACCATGTCACTGTTGACCAGAATAATTCCACCGGGCTTGACCATGGGATAGAACATCTCGAAAGACGGACCGTTCATGGCCAGCAACAAATCAGGCTCTTCTTGAGCTGGATTGTAGATGGTGTCCTCACCATACTTGACGGTGCAGTTTGCAGTACCACCGCGCATAGCTGAACCGTAAGAAGGAATCCATGTTGCATTCTGGCCTTTGAAAACAGCGACCTGCGACATGATCAGACCGGAAGTCAGCACTCCCTGCCCACCAAAACCTGCGTATATTATCTCACGCATTCTAGTTCTCCTTCCTTTCCTTGAAGACACCCAGCGGATAGTAGGGGATAAGTTCCTCTTCGATCCGTTTCATGGAATTCAAGGGAGTCATCTTCCAGTTGGTCGGGCACGGTGACAGCACTTCAATGACTGAATAGCCTTCACCATTCAACTGTGCCTCAAGACCATTCTTGATGTACTTTTTCAGTTTATTGATATTCTTGGGAGAGGTCACTGCACCACGAGCGGCAAAAGCCACGTCGAACTGGCTGGCGACCAACTCAGGGAACTTGAGGGGATTACCTGTGATTTCGCAATCACGACCCAGAGGCGAAGTGGTGGTCACCTGCCCGGGCATGGTTGTCCAGCTCATCTGTCCACCGGTCATACCGTAGTTGGTATTGTTGATGGCGATCATGGTGAAGTTCTCGTTGCGGTAAGCCGCATTGATAGTCTCGGCAATACCGATGCTGTAAGCATCACCGTCGCCCTGATAGGCAACAATGGTGTTTTCAGGCTGAACCCGCTTCATACCGGTGGCAACTGCGGAAGCACGACCATGGGGGCAATGCAACCTGTCGGTCACCAATCCGCCACCCAGCAGGCTGGAGCAGCCAACACCAAGGGCGAAGATAAGGTTCTGGTCCTGCCCCAACTCTTCGAGGCATTCAGTTATGAGCCTGATCACGATGCCATGCCCACAACCGGGACAAAATGACATCGGGTTATCAATGATGGCAGGCACTTTTCTTGCTTTAGCCATTAGTAAGCCTCCTTGATCTCGCCACTCATAATCTTGTGCAACCCTTCCTTGGTGAATTTGATGGTGGGGATGCCATACACACAGGGAAGGCAATATGTGGACACGTTGCGATCCTTGATTGTTTTCTTGATAGTCAGAGCGACATCGTCAACGAGTTGACCGGTGGCGTTGGCTTCAACCGAGATAAGCCCCTTCACATCCTTGTTGATGTTTTCAAAGGCTTTCTCCGGGAACGGCCAGGTCGTGATAGGACGAATGAATCCGACCTTATGACCTTCGGCTCTCAATTCCTTGACCGCGCCTTGTACGGAACGTCCGGGCAATCCGAAAGCAACGAAGACGTAATCAGCATCTTCCAGCCCATCTTCTTCCCAACGCTGTTCTTCGGCCTTGATGGTCTCATGCTTCTTATTCAGTTCGACAGCTTCATCCATGGAGTTACGATCAAAGATGCCGATTTTCTTATAGGTATACTTGCCGTCAAATCCCCAAGGGTGTTTTTCTGGCTCAATGAAGTCGGGCATTTCGCACGGTTCCATCATCTGACCAAGCGCACCCTCGGTCATCATGACTGTGACGATTCTGTACTTTTCAGCCAATTCATAGGCAGTGGCCATGAGGTCGACTGCTTCCTGAATACTTCCGGGAGACAGAACGATGCAACGATAGTCACCGTTACCGCCGCCGCGTGTTTCACGATGGTAGTCGCACTGAGCAGAATACAATGTGCCCAGTCCGTTGCCGTACCGTACTACGTTGATGACAACGCAAGCCAATTCTTCATCAGAGATACAGGAAATACCTTCCTGCTTAAGGCTGATGCCGGGACCGGATGAAGCCGTGAGAGCGCGTACGCCACATGCGGCAGCACCCATGACCATATTGATACCTGCAAGTTCACTTTCAGCCTGGACAAAACTTGCCCCCACTTCGGGCAGACGCTTGGACAGGTATTCCATGATTTCCGTGGAAGGAGTGATGGGGTACCCTGCGTACAACTTGACGCCAGCCCTCACCGCAGCTTCGGCGATTGCAATATTTCCTTTAATCATGTCGCCCATTTAGTTCTCTCCTCCAGACTCGCCTTTCTGCGAGATCTCATACACCCCGTCAGGACACATTGTGTAGCAGATGCCACACTTGATGCATTTGGCATCATCAACTTCTACAGGCCTGTAACCGGCACTGTTTAATTTGTCGGAAAAAGAGATTGCTTCATTTGGACAGTGAGCAACGCACAGTCCGCATTCCTTGCATCTTTCTTCCTTGACTGTGATAACATCCATAATCGTTTCAAACCTCTATGTTATATTATTCAGACAGCAAACTTTGAACTTACGCTGCCTTTTCAACCGACTTTGCAAGGCTCTTCTTGTACTTGAAGGTCAGCAATGCACTGATGACACCAACAACTGTCATTACGATGTCGTATGTGAAGATCATGGTGTATGCTTCGTTGCCATAGGTATCGATCCAGTTACCAAAGAGAATGAACTGGAAGAGGTCGGGGGAATAACCAATGGCACAGACAATACCGCCGGTGATGGCTGCGTACTTCAAGGGAATCTGAACCTCGGAAGGAACAGCGAACATGGCACCACGAGCGGTGAACACGAAGGAGCTCAAAAGCAACATCAAAGTGATGGCGATGCCGATGGCGGTGTGTTCAGGCAGGAACATGATGGTCAAAATCACGCCGATACATGCGAGCCAGGAGAAAAGAAGAACCTTGGTCACAGAGTTCATCTTGTCGCCAAGATATCCACCGACCGGGCACAGGAAGAACCTGAGACCGTATGTTCTGATAATGGCCAGTCCACCGGAAAAGACCACGGAAACGCCGAGAACATTGGTGAAATAAGGCGTGAAGTAGGACAAAGAGCAGTACAGAGTATAAGTAGAGAAAACAGCAATACCGGCAAACCATGTGCCAGGGCACTTCAAGACGATGAAGAAATCCTTGAGAGTGATCTTGTCGGAACTCTTGCTTGCAGCAACTTCAGTTTTTTCTTCTTTTTTGGGATCTTCGATAAGGTAGTACAGGATGGCGGTAGTAATGACACCACACACGGAGAAGAAGATCAGAACGGCCTTGAAACCGAAGATTTCGTTGGCGTATTTGGCGAAAACAGCCAAAGCGATAGCGTTCACAATGGTGCTGCCGATACCAGCGAAGGATTCGGCAAAACCAAAGACTTTACCCTGCTTGGACTCGTCAACCAGCGAACGGACGATCTTGATATGTGCCGGGAAAAGCAGAAACAGTCCGGTTACTGCCAGGCCCGCAAATACAAAGATCGAAAAGCCGTAGTTGAGATTGAAGGCCCACAGGAGAGACAACATGGACGTTCCAAACAAACCGGCGAGATATACCAGCTTATGGTTGTACTTGTCTGAAATGATACCGCCAATGGGTGCACCAGCAATGTTACCGATGCCGAAAATGGCTACAAGAGTACCGAGTTGAGCATTGGTCGCATCCAGAGCGTGCATGGTAGTATCATAAAATACGTACTGGACGAACGGAACTGCGTAAGTGATGGCATACCCCATGCCAATGAAAAAGAGGATGACAAATGTTTTTACATTAAATCCTTTACTTTCCTGCATCAATTTCTCCTCAAGTTAAAGAATGAACTACAGCTAGGACTGAGCCAGGAGGCAGGCGAGAGCAATGGAATTGATCTTCACCTCTGCGGTATCGGAACGAGATCCGAGCACCACAGGATGAGTCGTTCCAAGCACAACCCCTGCCCATTTCGCATTGCTGAGAGTCAACCAGGATTTGCCAAGCGCATTCCCGGTCTCAATGTTAGGTGCGAGAATCAAATCGACCTCGCCGCTGACTTTGCTGTCGATACCTTTGTGCTCTGCCGCGTGCCGATCAAAAGCCACGTCAAAAGCGATCGGGCCTTCAATGACACAACTCGGAATTTCCCCCTTTTCTGCCAGTTTCACGAGCATATCGGCATCAACTGAAGCCTGGATTTTTGGATGAACGGTTTCACTTGCTGTCAGTGCAGCCACGTTGGGACAATCCATGCCAAGGCGCTTCATGGCCCCAAGGGCATTGACGAGAATTGCCTGCTTCTGCTCCACATCGGGAGCAGTGTTTATCCCGCTGTCACTACAATAAATCAGCTTGTGATATTCTTTGAGATCGTAGACGGCCAAGGCACTGATAAGGCTCCCGTTTCGCAGCCCTGTCTCCCTGTTCAGGATCGCACGCATGTATGTGGCAGTGTTGATAATGCCCTTCATGAGTACGTCAGCCTGACCGGATTTAACGATTTCAACGGCAACAGCCGCGCACTCGTCAACGTCATCACATGCGACCAATTCGAAATCGGTCAATCCGACTTCAGCAGCCAAATCACGAACTATTTTTTCATTGCCAACCAGAACCGGACGCATGAATCCCATGTCCACGGCCAGTTTGACGGCATGCAGCAATTCTCCGTCTTGGGCAGCGGCAACACACACCTTGTATTGCCTGCCAGACTTGGCTTTTTCGATTAATTCATTGAAATCTTTCAGCACAACTGATTCTCCACTTACATATTAATATGTTTGTACTTCTTCGGTTCCGCTCATGACGCGGAGTGCACCAAGAGTGAGTGCCGTCATTTCCTTTTCACCGGCAATGACCTCAAACTGTCCCAGATAGCCAACCCGTTCCCTGAGTTTCTCAACAATCAAGTCCGAATGGGCGATGCCACCAGTGATAATGATACGGTCAACGTCACCGCTCAGTGACGCACCATACGCAGCGATTTCCTTGGCAGTCTGATAAATAAAAGAATCCAGTACTTTCACGACCTTTTCTTCCTTGGCCAAGTACCTGTTTTCAATGTCCATCATGTCCTTGGTGCCGAGGTAATCGAACATGCCCGCCTTGGTGCTGATCTTGCTCACCATTTCTTTCTGGGTATATTTTCCGCTGTAGCAAAGTTCGACCAACGGGAAGCTCGGCAGACCGCCGCACCGTTCGGGAGAAAACGGACCGTCGCAGCGACCGCCGCTTCCATCAATCATGCATCCCTTGAGGTGTGCAGCGATGGAAATTCCTGACCCCAAATGCGCAACGATAAAATTAAAATCCTGATATTTCCCGTTGAGACGCTCGGCAGTTTCACGACAAACAGCCTTCTGATTAAGTGCGTGCATCCAACTGGAGCGTTCAAGATCGGAAATCCCGGAAATCTTAGCGATATCGAGGAATTCATCCACTGACACGGGGTCAACGATAAATGCAGGGACATCAATGGAATCGGCGATATCCTTAGCAATGACAGGCCCGAGATTCGAAGGATGTTCACCATTTATGGCGTTACGCAGATCTTCGATCATGGCGTCATTCACTTCATACGTGCCGCCTTCGACCGGTTTGAGCAGTCCACCGCGTCCGACAACGCAATCAAAATCTTCGATCTGATAGTCATTAGCCCGAAGTCTCTCGACGATGACGTCCTTGCGGTAGCGAAATTGATCAAACACGGAGTCAAAGTCGTGCAACTCCGACTCCTGATGCATGACGTTCTCGCTGAAAAGCTCTTCTTCATTATTGAAGACAGCGATTTTGGTGGACGTTCCACCGGGGTTGATAGCAAGTATCTTCACAATTAATTCTCTTCGATGTTTCAGTTATTTGATACGACTTGATGTCTGAACCAATTCCGTTATTTCACTCGCAACCTGCTTCAATCTGGTTACGACATTTTCAATATTGATATGCTGGATGCGCTGGGAAGGACCGGACACACTCATGGCTGCAATGGCTTCCCCTTTCTTGTTGAAAACAGGGACACCAACGCAGATGAGGCCGACTTCCTGCTCTTCATTGTCCAAAGAATATCCATCGCGTTTGACCTTCGCCAATTCCGCAACCAATTCGTCGTAGCTGGCAATGGTATTCGGTGAATATTTCTTGAATTCATACTTTTTCAAAATCTCGTCGGAAATATCCGAAGAGAATGCGAGCAGGCTCTTGCCCACCGATGAACAATAACAATCGTTTTTTGACCCAACTTGCGGGCTGACGGACAGAACGTTATCGATGGCATCTTCCTTGACCACAACAACACTTTGATACGGCCCGGAAGTCGTTTTATCCAAAACTGACACGTTGACCGTTTCCTTGAACTCTTGATTCAGCTCTTTGACGAACGGTACAAACACATCATAGAGCGTGATCTTGTTAGCCATGGAAAACAGGCTGACTCCCAATGTGTACTTCCCGGTTTCCGGGTCCTGCTGCACGAAATGCCTGTCTTCCAATGTCGCCAAAGTACGGAACACTGTACTTTTGTAGATACCCATATCCTTACTGATGGTTGATATGCCCACCGGATCTTTTTGACTGTTTATATACAACAAGACATCCAACGCTCTTGCGACTGAACTGATAATATTATTAGACACTTTTCTCTCTCCCCTTCATGACCTTTGAGTTACTGCAGAATATCGAGTTTCTTCTGCATCTGAATCAGCTTTATCAAGGAAAACGCTGATCCTATTATCACTAATGTGATTGGTGCTCCACCAAGATACGTCAAAGTTTTCATCCCATCGAGGCCTGAAAAGACCAACATGATAAACGCGAGGGTTCCAATCATCACTCCCCATGCGATCTTGAGAAATGGAGGTGCTTCCTGATTGGACTCAGAGAGATTCTTTGTCGTGAGAGAAGCCATAGCGTTGGTGGTTGAATCCGCAGCCGTGATAAAGGAAATGAACACAGCAAAAAGAAAAACAGGAATGATGAAGTTCGCCAAAGGCAGGTTTTCAAGCAAAACATACACAGCCTCATCAACACCTGTGGCAATGTTTGCCTGCAAATTCACACCACCGACAATCTGCTGCCAAATTGCGGTACTGCTGAAAACCGAAGCATGAAGGAACACATAAACCATGGGGAAAAGGACATTGACGGAAATGAACTCCCTGACTGTGTACCCTTTGGAAATTCGACCGAGGAACAATGCCGAGATCGGTGCCCATATCATGTAGTTCGCAAAAGAAAACACTGTCCATTTCTGTGGCCATGAATCAACGCGGAACGAATCCGTAAACAGACACCGCTCAAAGAAATGTCCGACAAAGGAACCAAAAGATTCAACACTGAAGTCGAGTATAAAGACCGTGGGGCCCACAATAAAAACAACAGCCATCAGGCCAAACAACAACTTGGCATTGAGTTCTGAAAGAATACGCATGCCTCTCAGCACACCGCTAATGGAAGAAATAATACAGATGATCATGACAATGACGATGAGTATACCCCACGTCTGTGGCGCACTTTCAATGAACGGAAACATTCTTGAAAGGCCTCCGGACAACATAAGCACACCGGTCCCGAGGGATGTACCCATACCTAATGCCAAAGCATAGAGGGAAACAATGTCCACGACTTTCCCCATACTCCCGTTTGCTCTCTCTCCCATAATTGGAAACAGGATAGACCCCAAGCTGAAGGGACGCTTAAGGTTGTAGTAGCAGATTGCAAACACCAATGCGGGCAATGCGTTGATTGAATAGGGAACCAATCCCCAGTTCATATACATGGAGGCGAGAGAAAAACGAGCAGAACCATAGGTGTTTGCGGCAAATCCGAGAGCCTGCGGAGGTGCGAGCATATCCTGAAGAGGTTCAACGATGGGCCAGAACAAGATATTAATAGCAATAGTAGTACATAACGTAATGGAAAACCATTGCCACTTATTCAATACAGGTTTGGCTTTTTTGCCACCAATAACAATGTTACCGAACTGGGAAAAGAATGCAACGCTGATAACTATTAAACAGAACAATCCCGTAATCGAGAAAAGCCAACTGAAATTTTTAAGAATAAACTTCTGACCAGTCGTAACGACGAGGCCAAATGTATCTGGCATTATCAAACCAATAATCACGGAAAATGCAATAAGTGAAAATGGTGCCCAGAAAACTAAACTGTTCAATTCTTTGTGTGTATCAGTATCGCTAGAATATTTTGCTGATAGGCTCTTGGTACTCAAAATTATCTCCTTGAGTAATTTTGTTTCATTAAATTTAAATAATAAATCATTTTTTTATATCAGCTCTTCAGTTTATCCCCGTTTTGAAATTACTACAGAGATTTTTCATCTATGCTCTATGGTTTTACATTGTCTGTTCCACTGTGTGGAACGACGTTCTATCTTTCGACGCCTTTGCAATGCACCATGTCGAAAACTTAGTCAACCAGATTTGTAAAAATAGTTGAGTCAAAACTGATATGATCAAAAAAAACATGAGAAGGGGTAACGCGACATAAAATATAATTCCAAGCTGTTAGCTCTGGATTTATTCAATTGAGCAAAGTGAAACAGCACAATAAAAAAACTTTACTCGTCAGTTATAAGACCCAAACCACATGATGAATACGAAGGTTCCCAAGATAACCAATATCAAAAAAAGGGCGATAAAAAGACTCAACGCGCCCCGACAAGAAACAACACATAGGAAGAACACCCTTTCATCTCAAAGGGTACGCCAAATAAATAATCAAATAAAACAGCTTACTAAACCAGTAAGCGTACTTACTTATTCCTATAAAATCATACTTCTATTGTCTGTCCCGACTCACAAAGCAAGAGGGCTTGCCTTTTATGACATTCTCAAATATCAATAAATCTAGATATAAGGATTTGGCGAGAAACGGAAAGCGGTGAAAAACCGCTGCGGACGCGCCGCTGTAACCGGCAATACCCGTTGAAAACCACCTTTATGGGGAAGGGATTCAACACAATGGGACCGGAAGCCAGAAGACGTCTTGCCAAAGAGCGAACGACCTCGCGACCAGGTTGGTGATGCAGATATTCATAACGACACGGGATCAGATCATCCGGTGTGTCACTCTCTGTTGCCAACCAACCGAGGCTCGCGCTCTTCGTCTTTCACCCGAAACATGGAGTAGACATGAACGCGCACGTATTGGGTTTTCCCAGAATGGGGATAAACCGCGAATTAAAATGGGCACTCGAAAAATTCTGGCGAGGGGAAACAACAGAAACCGCACTCGTTTCCACAGCCGAAGAACTCAAGCAACGCCACTGGAATCTTCAGGCCTCGGCAGGGATGGACCTACTGCCGGTCGGTGACTTTTCTTTATACGACCATATTCTGGACACTATCGCCATACTCGGAGCAGTCCCTCAACGGTTCCAGCATGACGGGAATACAATCGACCGCAAAACATATTTCCATATGGCCAGGGGCAATGTCGAAAAAAGCATTCCGGCAATGGAAATGACCAAATGGTTTGATTCCAACTATCATTATATTGTCCCGGAACTCAGCCCCAATATGTCCTTCAAAAAGGACAACTCTCAACTACTGGCAGATATAAAAACGGTTAAAAAACTCGGACACTCGCCAAAACCAGTCCTTGTCGGCCCGCTCACCTTTCTCCTGCTTGCAAAAGAGACTGATGGCTGCAACCGGTGGGACCACCTTGAACGCATGACTGATGTCTATTGCGAAGTTATCACAGAAATCGCCGCACATTGTTCATGGATTCAAATTGATGAGCCGATCCTGTGCACCGACCTCCCAGCCGAAGCCAAAACAGCATTCCAGTCCGTGTATTCCAAACTGCGCACAGTCACCAACAGCACACGAGTGCTGCTCACAACCTACTTTGGCGATCTCGGTGACAATCTGGATCTGGCTTTGTCCCTGCCTGTTGACGGCATACATATAGACCTGATTCGTGGACCGAACCAACTGGATGAAGTCCTGTCCAAGCTGCCTGCTCATTTTACCCTCTCACTGGGACTCGTGGATGGAAGAAACATATGGAAGACAGATCTTGAAGCTGCAGCACGACAAGTGAATATCGTTCGCCAAAAGGTCAAAGCCACTCATATCATGGTTGGCTCCAGCTGCTCACTCCTCCACTCTCCCGTGGATATCTCTGCAGAAGAGAATCTACCCCCTACACTTAAACAATGGATGGCTTTTGCCGCTCAAAAATGCGAGGAAATTGCCGCTCTAAAACACGCTGCAACAACTGCCGAAAAGCCCCCGTTATTCGCCGAGAACAAAACCGCATTGCTTGCCCGGGCAGCTCATCCCGAGGTCATTGACCTTCAAACTCGCGAAAGAGTGCAGGCTATCACACCCGAAATGTTCAACCGTAATTCCCCCTTCACGGAACGCATTGCCATTCAACGTAATCGACTCAAGCTCCCGCTCTTCCCGACCACGACAATCGGTTCATATCCCCAGACAGCCGAGATACGAAAAGCCCGCCTTGAATACAAAAAAGGTACTCTTTCCGAAATCAAATACATTGAAACAATGCAAGGGCATATACGAGAGGTTGTCGATCATCAGGAAGAATTGAAGCTTGATGTTCTCGTGCATGGAGAACCGGAAAGAAACGATATGGTTGAATACTTCGGCCAACAACTCAAAGGATTCTGCTTCACTTCCAACGGGTGGGTCCAAAGTTACGGCAGTCGGTGCGTCAAGCCGCCGATCATATACGGAGACATTTCCCGTCCCGAAAAAATGACCGTGGATTGGGCGGTCTATGCGCAAAGCCTGACGAAGAAACCCATGAAAGGCATGTTAACCGGCCCGGTGACCATTTTGTGCTGGAGTTTTGTCCGTAATGACATGCCCCGAAGCGAAGTTTGCCGCCAGATTGCGCTGGCAATTCGCGATGAAGCTGTGGACCTCGAAACGGCTGGGATCGACGTCATTCAAATCGATGAAGCTGCTCTTCGTGAGGGCATGCCCATACGAAAAATCCAACAGGACGAATACCTGCGATGGGCCGTGGATTGTTTCAAATTGGCGTCCAGCGGCGTCAAGGATAGCACGCAACTGCACTCGCACATGTGTTACAGCGAATTCAACGTCATCATGAAATCCATTGCGGAAATGGATGCTGACGTCATTAGCATTGAAGCAAGCCGTAGCGGCATGGAATTGCTCGACGCTTTCAACGCATACCAATATCCCGCTGAAATCGGTCCGGGTGTCTACGACATTCATAGCCCCAGAGTTCCCGGTGCAGACGAAATATACTGGCTCTTGCAAAAAGCACTGAAAGTCATTCCCGCAGAACGTCTGTGGGTCAATCCCGATTGCGGCCTGAAGACTCGGGCATGGCCAGAAACTCTCGCCTCCCTAAGAAACATGGTCACTGCTACCATACGTTTAAGAAACGAACACACACAGCAATAAAACACGGAGAATCCGCGCCTGAAAGTCATTCTCGGGCGCGGATTCTCATTTCCTATCCTTCTCCTCGCCCCCTCTCTCTCCAATTCTCACTCCTCGCAACATCAACATTGACATCAATTTATGATATGCCCAGAAAAACCATTTTTTCTGATAGATAACAATAACTGGTCAGGCCACTATGAATCAATTTGCCAAGGAGTATGAGTGGCGTTTATAAGGACGGCGGTCTCATATTAAAAACAATTTAGATGACAAAGGAATAGAATGTCGAAGCAAATGGACGGCGGGTCCAATTCCTATCCTGAGATAGGGAACGGTCTTGAGAGCTATCTTGAAGTAATCCCAGCCATTGTCTGGCGAATTGATATTGTTGGCAAAGAAATATCATTTCTCAATTCCCATACTCTCCAGCCGCATGGCGAAAAAGTTCGGGCCATCATGCAAAATCCGCAATCGGCTGAACGTCTGGTCCTTGCTGAAGACCGGGAACGCTTTCAGCATAGTCTCAAGCAAATTCTCCATAGACAAAAAGCGACATGCGTATTCCGTATACAAGTGGATGAAGGGATAAACAAATGGTTCAAGCTTGCGGGAATGCCTGACCCGGAACACCCAACAAGTTCCGTGGGCGTACTTATGGACATAACTTCACATGTCAGCACCATCCTGGCAACAGAAGGCCGACCAGGGCTTTCCGTCAGAATAGACCTCGTTGATGACCCCGTACTCCTTGTCAGGTTTACTGATCGCTCCATCAGCATGGTCAACACGGCAGCGGATCAATTGTTGGGATACAGCAAAAAACAATTGTCCAATCTTCATCTGCAGGAACTCTTGCAGGACACTCCCGGCACTGATCTCTTCCAAATATATGAAAGCCTCATTTTTTCAGACTGTTGGAACGGTGAACTGTATGTGACCGACAGCACCGGCAGAAGCCATCAGTGCTCGGCTCGGATTCAGGTCATTGCCCGCGACGAAGAAAATCTACTCTGGATAACCCTGTCGCATCTTAATGAATGTAGGGCATGCAAAGGGGTCCCCGTCAGAGGCAACGAGATCCTTCCATCCAAAACTGTCAGTGCTGCCATGCGGAAGTGCACCACGGTCAAAGCACTCTTGGAGAGTATGCTCAAAGCGCTCCCTAAAGATTCCCCCACGGAAGCCATCATGCTTTCCAGAATATTCATCGACAAGGGAATTGTGTCCGTCACTGGAGTCGGAAAACCATTTGGTGGTGAACTGGAAGACTTGGTGCATCCATATGAAGGCTCAATCGCCAAGAACATCGTGCGTTTCGAACTCGACAACCATGTGGTTATGGAGACATCAAAGAGTATTAAACCCATTGATTGGGCTCTTTTCATCCCGCATGGAATCCATTCCTATTATGCACAACCCTTCTTCGAAGAAGGCGTGCTGACCAGCGTTCTCATTTTTTGTTCAACGCAAAAGGGGAGTTACGACCCGGATGCAGACGCTCCTTTGTCTGCATTGCATCAGGAATTCTTCACTCATTTGGAGCGCTGTCTAAAAAAATAAGTCCACAACGCTGGTCCAACCAAAACAACGATTCAAAGCGCAACTCGCCAAATTCAATTTTGGTGAGTTGCGCTTATTCTATGCTTAAGACCTTTTAGATCCTCTATTTCATACCAAATCATTTCAAACGTTTAGAACGTTTATTGTTCAAAAAACAATCTCCCAAAGCCCTATCTGGCCCAACCAGTTTGATAAACATTTCCACCAAAACCCTTGCGCCGATGCTTTTTCATTCATAAAACCGCTCTTATTGGAAGGAGAGACTCAACAAACTTCAAAACTGGTTGGACCAGATATGGCTTCTGCACAACGCCCCATACTTTGTCAAAAGGTGACAGCAATGCTTCAGGGAGGCTCCTTTTCCATAGGAGACAGACTTCCCGGCGAACGTCGACTTGCTGAAATGTTCCACACAAGCCGCAACACCATTAGAGAAGTGCTCTGCAACCTTGAGACCATGGGTTACCTTGAGATCAAGGAAAAGAGCGGTTGCTATCTAAAAAGCAAGCAGGGACGCATTTCCTGGGAGATGCTACGAAAACGCAAAAGCCAAACGGCCAATCATCAGTTGATTGAAACCCTCATGTTTGTCGCCCCGAAACTGGCAAAAGCCGAGGCTCTTCGCCTCTCTCCCGCGAACATAGCCTCGCTGGAAAAAGCCACGGCACGACTTGGTGAGGCCATCGTCAACTTCGACCTTTCCATGGTTAGCCGACAATACATCGCTTTTTTTCTGGCCTTGGCCGAGGCCTCCAAAAACGACTATCTCATTCTGTTGATGAATGAACTTTCAGTGGCTTCGCAAAACCTTGAACACGTCGGTACAGGGCTTTCCGAAGTGCAGATAGACTCACTTTTCGCCTATCACGTGGAACTGTTTAACGCATTGAAGAACGGGCAGCCGGAACAAGCGGAAAGCCTCGCTGAACAATGCATGCAGACATTTCACCAACTGGTCCTGCCAGAAAACTAAAAACCGTTTCACAATCAGAACACAGATCATGAAACGAAGAGAATTTTTCAGCCGGTTTATTCCGAGGAAAAGGCACACCGAGGAGGTGGAGGATGTCGTTCACCAGCAGAAAGAGCCAGAAAAAGCTCCTCTGACTGAGAATGAATGTTTCTTACGCGCCATGGCTCTCGGAATTGATCCGGCTACTGTAACGCCTAGGCAATTGGAAAAACTGGTTTCGGAATCTGAACGTCAAAAAGACTGTAAAAGAGCATAGTTGGTTTCCGAGGATTGATCACCCTCTCCAGCGAACTCGCCAAAGGAATGTAACATGGACAACAGTAGTGTCAGCTATCTTGAGAGTCGAAAGCTGGTCAAACGTTGGAACGGGCCGATCCCGGCATTGATCAATACGATTGTCATTTTTGCCTTTTTTTATGCAACTTGGTGGATTTTCCAGGATCCGCGTGGCCTTATGCGCATGTACACCCCCTATGTGGGTTACATGGTCTGCCGTTGGCTGCTGATTCTGTTTATCTGGGTCGCTTATATCTTTGATTTCTGGCCGTTCAAACGAACTTGGCTCCAAAAGACACACCCACTTATCAAGGGAACGGTGCTCGTACTTGTTAGTGTCGCGGCCATGGTCATTCTCATCAAAGGATTCTTCATCGGGGTTCTCGGCAATTTCGGTATCGCCTACTTTGATCCCGCACGCCTTGAGGCCATGGGGCTCACCGATTTCTATTCCATCGAGTATGCTGCCGAAGCCATCATGATGTTCGCAGCCATTGCCTCCTGGCTTTCTCCGAGCTGGGTTGTGGCCTGCGAAAATGCACCTTGGCAGAACTTGAAGCAGCCGGCACGAGGCATCACCATTGTTCTCGTAACCTTCTTCTTCAGCATGATCGTCTACTTCCTGACCATGCACTCACACATGGCCATTCTTTTCTACCCTTGGCAGAAATTCACGGCCATTTGCCCTCCCTACTGGGAGGACTTTGCCAACACGGTTTCCGGCAACTTCCATATTGCATGGATCATGTGTTGTACCGTTGTTGTCTGGCTGTTTGAAACCATCTGGGAGCGCTATCCCTTCAACCTGATCAAGAATGACAACCTGCGCCGCACCGCTTCCTTCTTTGGAATCATCGGTATCGCACTGGCTCTGTGTTTCTTCCTGTTCTACGCTCAGGACCTCGTCTGGGGCGAAACCATTCGTGGTACCCGCCGCCTCATGGCTCCTGACTGGCGTTGGCTGCATGTTGGCGAAATGGCTATCTTCTGGCTTGTCCCTTCCTTGTACCTCACCTTCTACTGCAACAACTGGCCGACCAAGTTCAGCCGTCCTGTCAACGTGTGCCTCCGCACCTTGCTGACCGCTCTGGGCGCCGTGTTCGTGTACGTGATTTACTACAAGACCTCTCACCTGTTCCTCGGCACACAGAAAGGTTTCTCCCATCCCCAGCAGTTCCCCATGATTCCCATGATCTGGCTGATTAACATCTTCCTGATCAACGTCTGGTTCATGGATGGTTGGCCGGGTTGGAAATCTGTTCCCAAGACCACTGAAGAATTGGAAGAGGTCAAGGAAGAAGTCGTCGCACACGACGTAAAATGGACCCCGGGTATTGCCAAAGGTCTGGCTGTCGGATTGGCTGGTGGCGCAATTCTGTACGTCGCCATCATCAAGATCCTGCCATGGATCAGCGCCAACTTCACCATCATCAAGTAAGCGCAGGGAACAAGGAGTAATAGTATGAGTAACGATAAAAAGAACATCAGCAGACGCGACTTTGTAAAAGGTGCTGCAACTGGTCTTGTCGCGGGCGCATTCGCCGGAATGGGACTGTATTCCTACAGCCCCTGGGCCTATGACGCCATGCCTGACAAAGAGCGTAAACAGCATGACTTCGGTGCATGCCGCAACGTCCGCATTACCAACATCTCTGAGACCAGTTGGTTCAACAATGCGCACCTCATCGGCGACATCCACGAGGCAGGCGGCCTGCTTGTCAACCAATACACCCTGAACTGGGCACCATTTGCCAACGGCAAGGGATCTGCACAGGGTTCCTACAAAGAGGGTATCGGCACCATCAAGGAGCTGCTCCCCAACGACTTGAAAAAGGCATGGGAAATCCAGAAAAAATTGGCCTTACACCCTGACAATCCGGGTGGATACTCCTGCCTTATCGAAGTGGAAGCTCTTGACGGCACTGTCCACAAGTACCTGCTGGACACCGGCTGGTCCTATGAGTGGATGGAAGACAGCTTCAAACGTGAAGGCATCGACAAGATGCTTCAGGAGCAGGAGATCGAAGCGCTGTTCATTTCACATGAGCACTGGGATCACTTCTGGGGTCTGCCCGTCACCATGAAATACGACAACCGTATTCCCTTGTATGTCCACGATGGCTTCTACGAAGAAGGCCTCCAGTACATCAAGGACTCCGGTTACAAAGGTGATCTGGTCATCGCAGACAAGCCCGTCACGGAAATCATTCCGGGCATGGCACTCCTCAAATTCGATGTCCCCATCATCAACCGCGTGTTTGGTGAAACCTCGCTGGCCTTCAACATCAAGGATCGTGGGCTGGTGCTCATCTCCGGTTGTTGTCATCAGGGTATCCTGAAGTTTGCCGATTTTGCCTACACGAACCTGAAGTACGACAACGACAAGTTCTATGGCATCTATGGCGGTCTGCACATCTCACCCTTTGAAGATTGGGACCCCAAATACGACGACCTCGTAATCTCCCTTGGACAATGGGGCTTCGAGCGCATTGGCTGCAACCATTGCACCGGCCACCTCACCGCCAAGAAATTCATCGAAGCCGGATATCCTGTCGTGCGTGGAACCGCGCGCTTCCGGTCCGCTTCAAAAGATTACCTCGGCAACGGCGATAAGATCAGCTTCGGCTGCTAACTATTCCAAGCCATTCCAACAGTTCGGCCCGCTCCCTGAGCGGGCCGAACGCCATACAACGAGAACGCCCATGAATCTTTCCGCAATCCTTCCCCCGCAGCGCAACAGAGAGCAACAGATCAACATGCCGGAGATGGTGGTAAACTGCCTGTTGGCTGCATGCCAACATGATGAATTCAAACGACTGGTAGGCTGGAAAGGCATGGCGGTTTGCCCTCGGGGCAAACAGGCATGGACCATGCGGGTCCGCACACGTCCCGGCGTCTTTGGCCTTTGTACTGAAGATGAACACACCGACGAAAACGGGCTTCATGCGGCTCTTGGACTCTATTATTTCCCAACCGAGCAGGAGTCACTGCTCGACACCATGTCCCTTGCGGCCAACATGGCAGTCGTCCAACCTGATTACACAGACGCACTCCGTCAGTTTTCCTCCAATGAGGGATGGGCGGCACCATTCCGCATAGCCACGATCTCCACGGCTTTAAGCACGGATGAGAACACTCTCTCACTGCAACTTGAAGCCGTTGACCGCAAATTGTGCGTAGCCAAAGACGGCATCGCCACCGCAGACGGACAATGGGTCATTGCCCCCGGTCAAGCCGAAGAAGACATTCCGGCCCACGCCATAGCCACGGATTTCATGCTTGTTCTTGGAGCGGCCATTTCCAATTGTGTTGGAGAACCGCCGTGCTGGTTTGGCAGAAACGAATCACCCGCACAGGCTTTTGCCTATGATGCTCAAGGCAATCAATCCCCAATTTCCCAAGAAACTTCTATCCTCACCGATACTCTCGGCTGGGGAGATGTTGATACTTCAAAAAAACTTATATTTCCCATCATCCCGCAATTCAGCGCACACGGCGGCGCACCGGAGAGGTCTCACTTCCCGGCCCCTCTGGACACCGCCCTGCTGTGGGAAACACACAACCTTTCAGCCATCGCCCAAAACGGCGAGCATGAATACGCTTTTGACAGCCGCCCCAGCCTGATTGTCCTCAGCGGTTTCCTTGGCGCAGGTAAAACAACATTTCTCAACCAACTTCTGGAATACCACGCCGCACGCGACGAACTGGTCGCCATCATCCAAAATGAAATTGGCAAAACCGGCGTGGATGGCAAGTTGCTTGAAGGTGACGAATCCATCATCGAGCTGGATGAAGGCTGTGTGTGTTGCACTCTCGCAGGCAATCTTTCAAAAGGCATCGACCAACTCAATGCCCAGTTCAGCCCCAAGGTTATCGTGCTGGAAACAACCGGACTCGCCAATCCTTTCAATATCCTGAACGAGATCGACGCGCTTCGGCCTCAGGTTCGGCTCGATTCCATCACAACATTGGTGGATGCGCAAAACGCCCCGGCACTTCTCAATAAAAGCGACATTACTCGCGATCAGATAAAAGCCGCAGACACTATTCTTCTCAATAAATGCGATTTGATTTCCGCTGAAGAGCAAACGGCATTGACCGACACCATCCGCACCATGAACAACCGCGCCCTTTTGGTAAAAACCGAATACGGCGCAATCAATCCGGGAACTCTTTATGATTTCGATCCATTGACGCAAAATGTCGAAGGTATTCTTCCTGGCCTCCTCTCGCCCCCCAACCATACCCATGCCATGGAAGGATTCATTTCCAAACGTTTTGCCTTCCACGAACCCTTGAGCCGAGAAGACCTTCTTGGAACCTTGAACACCCTCCCCAAGGAAGTGTTCCGGCTCAAGGGAATCGTGAACGTTGCGGAAAGTGATGAACATGAAGTAGTACAATACGTCTCAGGGCGGTACGAGCTTTCCCGCCTCGGCAATGACTTTGATGGCGAAAGCTTTCTTGTGGCCATCGGCAAAAATATGAATGTATCCATGCTCGAACAACTCGAACGGAGATATGCATGAACATATTACAACAGGGCGGCTTCATGATGTGGCCGCTCCTTGTCCTTTCCATCGCATCCCTTGCTGTCATGGCCGAACGGTTCATTGCTTTCACCACCCGCCGCCTTCCTTCAGCCACAGCACTCATACCAATTTTCGACCTGTTCAAAACGCAAGGCAGTGATGCGGCCCTGCACGAAGTGGAAAATATCGCGCCGACCTACCTTCAGTTCTTCAAGGCGTTGTTCAACGAGCTGCCACTCCCGGCAAAGGAACAGAAAATTCACCGTGTCGGCGAAGAAGTGCTTTTTTCATTTCGCCGCAGACTGGATTTTCTGGCCACAGTCGCCACGACAGCCCCACTCATAGGCTTACTCGGCACGGTCCTCGGCATGATCAATGCTTTTTCCCGTCTCTCCGCTTCCGGCAACGTCGACATCACCATGCTTGCAGGCGGTATCTGGCAGGCACTTCTCACAACGGCAGCGGGCTTGAGTGTCGCAATCCCCTCACTTCTGGCACACCGCTGGTTTTGTCGCGAGTACGATAAAAATGCCTTTGCCATGCAGCGTATGACCAACACCTTCCTTGAAGGGATCAAATAGGCCTTTTCATGGTTTCCTTTGAGCAGAAAAAACCACGCCCTGCTTCGCCGGACATCACCCCGTTATTGGACGTAGTGTTCATCCTTTTAATATTTTTCGTTGTTTCAACCGTCTTCACGGCAAAAGGCATGGAAATGGAACTTCCGCCAGCCGAATCTTCCAAACCGGTTTCAGGCAAATCCATGGAAATAGAGTTGCGAACCAACGGCGATGTGTTCTGTGACACCAAGCCGATCACCCTGCTCTCCCTCGCCTACAAACTGCAATCCACAGCATCGCAACCGCTGGCGCTACAACCGGCACACATTCTCCTGAAATCAGCCCCGCAAGCCCGGGTGGAACAATTTGTCCGCATTGTGGATTTGGTCCGGTCCAACGGATTCAGCAACCTCGTTATCGCGACCAGCACCAAAGGAGAAGAAGCCGAAAAGGCCGAGGCACAACAATGACCTCGCGCCAGATTCTCGGCACCTGCGTTGCCATCTCAATCGTGGTCCACATCTTCCTGTTGCAACAGGATTGGGATCAGGAACCGGCTGTCGGTGGAGACCAAATCATTGTCCCTCTGGATTTTGATGTCTCAGTCAGTGCCCCCGGCAATCCTCTTACCCTTGAACAAGGCTTTGTGGGAAATGATCCCGATGAGAATTGTGAAGACGCAGGTAAACGACTGCGCCGACTGGCCGTGAAGCACTTTCTCACCCAAGTCCATGAGGCCATCGAACGACGTAAATTTCTTCCCGGCAACGGCGACCTTTCGGGACTCATAGGTAACGCCCTCTTTACATTCCGCATTTTACCCAACGACTCCTTTACCGATGTCAAGCTCCTCCGCTCCTCCGGAGACCAACGCCTTGACCGCGCTGCCCTGCGAGCAATCACGGCAGCAAGTGGCCTTACAAAACGGCCCAAAATAATTCAGGGGCAGACATTCACCATGAGAACCGCTGTCAAATATCAGTACAACATGTAACAAGACACGCTTTTTATAGTCTCTTTCATGAGTCATCTGTCTTTTCAAAATGATACTCATCATTCTTGATCCCGAAACATTTCATTCAACCATCGGATAAAGTCAGACTTTGCGAAAGGTCAAATTCAACAAAAAGCGGTTACGCTCGTCACAAATCTATTTGATATTGACTTTCATTATCTATCACATTACCACATGTCACATACATTGAACATGCAGGAGTCATAGAGTGAAACCAGCCTCAAAGAATGAAAGATGTTCCCCGGAAGGGAATTCACTGCATATATCTCTTGAGGGGTACACCTCACTCCCTCACGGCATCAAATCCCAATCTCTCAGAACAGGACTGTCCCTCTCTATTTCTCATCCGAAAGCAGGAGTTCCACTTACAAGCTCTTTTGAAGTTGATGAGGCGCCTATTCAATTCGGATTCACCTGTTTCGGTAAAAACCGATGCACATATTCCGGTGGATCATTTCGCAACCACACACATGAAATGCAATCCGGCTCCAATGGGATTTTCTATTTACCAAAAACCAGAGGCGTTCTTGAAAAACCCGACAAAGATCCTGCATGCGTTATCGGAATACTTGCCACTCCTGAATTTCTTCGCAGCTACTTCAGCGATTCAATGGATCAACTTCCACTTGAATTTCAAAAAAACGTTGATGAAACCCGCATGAATCCAATGGCATGGTTTGGAAAAAGCACCCCCACTAAACGCCATCTACTCAGTCAGATCCTCAACTGCCCGTACACAGGTGGAATACGACGCCTTTTTCTGGAAAGCCGCGTCATGGAACTTCTTGCCCTGCAAATCAATGACTATGCTGAATCAAAAAAGATATGCCAAAAACAAGCTACTCTCCGACCTGATGATGTCGAACGTATCCGCTCGGCTAAAGATATCCTTGTCAAAGATCTGGACGCTCCTCCCAGCTTAACTGAATTGGCTGCTTGCGCAGGACTTAATGAGAAAAAACTCAAAATCGGATTTCGACAGGTGTTCGGCACTTCTGTTTTCGGTTTTTTCCGCGAACACCGGCTACAAAAAGCGCATGAGCTCCTCAGACAAGGGAACCTCAATGTAACAGAAACCGCCTACGCCATTGGATATCAAAGCTTGAGCCACTTCAGTCGTGCTTTCAAAAAACGATTCGGTATCCTCCCCAAAGACTTCTGGGCTAGCCAGCGATAAAAACTGGCACCCTCAGCAAAAAAAGTCCGGCTACCGACAAATTTTGTCCTGTGAGGATTAGTCGGATTCACCAAGCCCGTGTATTGAGTTTGATTATCAAATTCAAGAAAACACATTTCAGGTGGGAGTACAATGTCTTCACGCAAAATCACCGGTCTCATACTCACAATCATCCTTCTTTTTTCATCCCCCGTACAGGCGGAAGAAAACCAATCCAACAATGAAACACAAAAAACAATCCTTATGGAGCCTGTCACCGTCACAGCCAGCAAACGTGAGGGCTCCGTCAAAGACTTCCCGGGCAATATTTCTGTCATGGATGATGCCTTCATGGAAACACACGGGACCGAAGACCTTGCGGACCTGACTCGATTCGCTCCCAACGTATACGTCAAAAGCACCAGTTCCGGCGGCTCCATAGTCTGCCGTGGCATCTCGACTATCGACACATCTCTGTTCAGCCCCATGGGCCTTTACGTTAACGATGTGGCTCTCCCCATTGGCTACATGGTCAATCAAGACCTCTTCGACGTCGAACGGGTAGAAATACTTCGAGGTCCACAGGCCACTCTATACGGACGAAACAGTGAGTCCGGCGTCATCAATATCGTGCTCAAGGAGCCAGACAACACTCCACGGCACAGGATCATGACTGAACTCGGAAATTATAGCACGGCCAGGTTGGGAGGAAGTTCCAGCGGCCCTTTTATCGAAGATAAACTTTTCTACAATGTGTCCCTCCTCGGAAAAACAACAAATGGGTACATGAAAAACACTTTTCATGACGATGACGATGTTGCCGGAGAGGAGTCCTTGTTTGGCCGAGGCACGCTCCGATGGACACCCACCAAGGCATGGGACATCTCTCTTGATCTTGATGGGACAAAACGAAATTTAGGCATCAGTTATTTACGTTTTGAAGATGGACCAAACAAGACACCTCGCCATGAAGTTCGTTCCAATGGAGGAAACAAGGCCTACGAAAACGCACTGGGACAATCTGCTCGTATCAAATACACATGGCCTTCCGTTGAACTCACGTCCATAACCAGTCATCGTACTTTTGACAGAGACCATCAGCACGATTTTGACAGAACACCTCTCCCGCTCGGCAACTCGCAAATGAACACGGAAATGGACAGTTGGGGTCAGGAAATCCGCGTATCATCCAAAAATGAAGATCAACTGTCATGGCTGATTGGCCTCTATGGTCGTCATGAAACCATTGATGCCGGTATAGACTTCAACCATGTCAATCCGCTGATGGCCTCCAAACGAAAGGGCGATAATACGGATAATGGCTACGCGGGCTTTGGCCAAACAACATATGAAATCATCAAAGGACTTCGTCTCACAGGCGGGTTGCGATTTGATGTTTCACGCAACAGCGGTAAGCACACATATACACCAAACACCGGCCCGGTTTCCTATGAACAGGACATCAACAATACCGAATGGCTGCCCATGGCTTCGCTGGCCTACGACTTCACACCGCGCATAACGGCATACACCACGGTATCCAAAGGATTTCTGGCAGGCGGATTCAACTTCTTCTCCGCAACCAGTGCCGAGACCTTTGCGTATGACCCAGAGCATTCCGTTAACTATGAAGCTGGTATCAAAACAAACTGGCTCGACAACACCCTCACCTTCAATACCACTATCTTTTATACGGAAATCTCGGACAAACAGGTACGCGAAGAAGTGCCCGGTGCCGGCATGGGAATCTGGAAATTCACCAATGCTGCCGATGCACACACTCAGGGCATCGAACTGGAAACGCAGTATCAACCTATACCGGAATTACAATTGATAGCCGGATTTGGATACGCCAATGCAGAAGTAGACAAATGGAACACCACCGTTGCCGGAAATCCGGTGGACTACAGCGGCAACAAACTGCCTTGGGCACCAGAGTACACATACACTCTCAGCGCAAAATACAGCCATCAAAACGGCTTCTTTGTTCTGGCAGATCTGCTTGGTACAGGCGAACAATATTTCGATGCGGCCAATACGCTCAAAGATGACGGGTATGAAACAGTCAATCTTCGTATCGGCTATCAGGCTGAAGACATTGAAATAGCCCTGTGGTGCGACAACCTTCTCGATAACGAATATGCAAACAAGAAAGTCAAAACAGGCACTGGATTAACTCTGGTGGAAGATGGCGCTCCCCGGACATTCGGACTTACCTTCAATTGGAGATTTTAAATCATGATAATACAAAAAACGACACCCGACCTTACCCCAGGAATCGTCTTTGAGCTAATGATCGGCCCCATCCGTCATGCCGTTCTGGAAAGTGCCTTCAGAATGAACATGGCCGACATTCTGGCTGACCATCAGAACCCAAAGGCCATTGCCAAAGCCTTGAACCTGAAAACCGATGAAACAAACCTCATCTACTTTCTGGATGCCATGGCTTCCATGGGTTTTGTCGTAAAAGAAGACGGCACATATTCCAATACCGACTTCGCGGAAGCCTATATGCGCAAGGAGAGTCCCACTTACCTCGGTGGACTGGTAGAAAATCTCACTCGCATGCAACACCGCAACCTCAATCGAATTCCTGAGTTGATACGCACGGGACCACCGGAAGTTGAACCGCAGGACCGTCTTGAAAAAGAAGAGAAATGGAAGGAGTCAGTCCACCATCTGGCAAGCTACCATAAGGCCGGGATGGCTAATGACGTTGCCGATTTGGTGTCCTCACTCCCTGAATTCCCCTCAATGCAAAACATGCTGGATCTCGGTTGCGGCCCGGGCATCATGTGCATGACAATTGTACAACGCCATCCATCTCTCAAAGGTGTTCTCTGCGACCTCCCAACCGTGATGGACGTCGCACGCGAAGAAATTGCCGAGCACAAACTTGAATCTCGCGTCAGTACAATCGATGGAGATTACAACGATACAGACTTCGGCAAAGGCTACGACCTGATATGGGCAAGTCACACATTGTACTACGCCCGCGATCTCTCAGCACTGCTTAGCCGTGCATACGAGGCCCTTAATCCGGGCGGTGTGTTCATCAGTTTCCACGAAGGACTTACCTGTGAACAAACTCAACCAACCGACATGATTCTGTCGCGCCTCTCATTAGCCTTGGAAGCACAGGATGTTTCCTTTAACCAAGGAGAAATAGCTTCTCACCTCCTGAAGGTCGGATTCTCATCCATTGAAATCCGAACTCTGGAGATGCCCATGGGCCCCATGGATCTCATTATCGCCCGTAAGCATAAATAAATCATGCGGATACTCTTTATCGCATATATGTTGCTGGCCCTTGTCGGCACTTCTGCCGCAGCATCGGAAATACTCCGTGTTTCCGGCCCGCCCATTGTGGAAAGTATTCCTTTGCTGGCTCTGGCGCAGGACGAACAACTATGGGAACAAGACTTTGAAGTACAATTCATCCCCTGGCATTCGCCCGACATGCTTCGGGCAATGGTGGCCGGAGAGCAAGTTGATGCAGCAATAGTCACTACAGCTGCCGCATCAACCCTCCGTAAAAAAGGGATTAATTGTCGAGTGGCCCTGTTACATAAAGCTCCAGTCTGGATCGTTTCTACAAGACAGGGAGCAGACACTCTTGAATCTTTGGAAGGGACACTGCTCTTTCCCTTTGGGCCGGGCGAAATGCCTGAACTGTTTTACAAGGCCGCCATGGCAGGTAAGCAAAGCAAGGTCACCACCAGACACACAGGCGGAGCACTGGAAGCTGTCAACCTTCTGCTGGCGGGCAAAGGTGACCACGCCATGCTCAGCGACCCCACAGCGTCCATCGCGATATTGCGATCAAAAACCATGCAGGACAAAGGTGTCCCCTTGCTCGTAAAACGTGTGGATATGCGCACTGCTTGGGAACGCTCTTTTCCTGGGCATCATCTAGCCGCAAGCTGTATCGCCTTCTTTGGAGATAAGGCAGACAACACCCCCACCATGCACGCATTCAACAGGGCATATATTCATGCCTGCTCATGGGTACGAGAACACCCTGATAAAGCTTTTGAACTTATTCAAAAAAGGTTCCCGGCTTTAGCCGCTCAAATTGAACAAGGAGCTCTCGAAAATCTCAATGTCCAAAGCCTGACGGGAGAAAAAGCCCAAGCAGATGCCCTCTTCTTTCTCACCAAAATCCATGAGCTGTCACCCGCAGCTGTGGGAGGAACCATACCTGGAAATGATCTATTCGAGATGAGACAATGACCACGCATCAAGCAAAGAAAATCCCCCCCTATGCTTTCAATGTATTAGGACTCATTCTCTTGACTCTCGGCTGGGAAATAATGGCCCGTATGCAGTCCGGACTGGTTGTAGCCAGTCCGGGCGAGACTCTCACCGCCCTGTTCGGACTCTTTGAGAATAGGACCTTTCTCTTGGTACATCTCTACCCCACACTGAAGCGCATCGGCATGGCTCTCTGTTTTGGTATCTGTAGTGGCATGATCCTGGGCATAATCGCCGGGTTGGTGGAACCAATTCGACTCATGCTGGGTCCGCTTCGCTGGATACTCACGAGTATTCCCGGCGTTATTATCGTGGTGGTCTTCATGCTCTGGTTCGGGATGGGCACGACCATGGTGGTCTGTATCACGGCCACCATGGTGGCTCCTGTCGTCTACGTTAACACGGCAGACGGTATGGCGAGCGTTGACCGTAATCTCCTGGAAATGTCCAAAGTCTATCATCTCCCCCTGCACATACGACTGACTCGTATCTATGCAGTGGCTCTGGTGGGACCACTCCTTTCCAGTGTTGTCATTGCCACGGGTAATGGGATTCGACTGGTTGTCCTTGCAGAGATGCTCGGCGCCAATGAAGGTATCGGCCACGCATTGGCCATATCCAGGGCAAATCTCCAAACCGATGAACTTTACGCTCTGACCCTGCTGGCAATGTTGGTTATCGGGGGTGTCGAGGTGCTGCTCCTCCGCCCTGCCCGTAAAGCCCTCCAAAGGAGACTGACATGAGTCCCATCATAGAGTTGAGGAATATCCACAAAAAATTCGGGAACACTCCTGTTGTCACCAGATTCAACCTCACCGTGCAGCCGGGAGAAATGCTGGGAATGCTCGGCCCAAGCGGCATTGGCAAGTCCACAATCATGCGCATGATCGCCGGACTTGAGACCCCGGATTCAGGCTACATGCAAATAGACTCTTCTCACATCGGATACGTTTTCCAAGAGGCACGTCTGCTCCCGTGGGATACGGCTTTGGACAATGTCATCCTCCCGTTACGCGCACAAGGACTGGACAAAAAGACAGCCACAGACCGTGCCAGACTTTATTTGAAACGCATGGGACTTTTCAGATCAGAAAAGGCGTACCCGCATCAACTTTCCGGAGGCATGCGTCAAAGAGTGGCGCTGGCCCGAGCCTTTGCCATCAATCCAGACATTCTGCTCCTGGATGAACCCTTCACCGGCTTGGACAAGCAGCTTAAAGAAAAAATGAAACTTTTGCTCAACACCCTCCTGGAAGCCAACCCAATTGCCGTCATACACGTCACTCATGATCCCTCGGAGCTTCTAGACCGAACAAGTCGCATCATTCATCTCGGCCCACAAGCCCAAGAACAAAGTCCCTGAGCACAATGTGCTCAGGGACTTTGTTCTCTATAAAAACTATCTTTTATTTCAGGGCATCAGCGACGACTTCGTGACCCAATCGGCGTACCATCATCCCGATGCGTTCACCTTTCTTAGCGGTATCCCGATAATAAACCAGTGCTTTTGCGATGATAGCCAATGCTTCATCGTCCGAAACCCCTTTGGCGAGACGCAACCCGGGGGCAGCACGGTGGCGAGCAGAACCGCCGTAAATGACATTCCAGCCCTTGGCAATTCCCACAAGACCGATGTCACGCACAAAGCTCAAGCTACAGGCCATGCCACAACCCGAAACGCCACTCTTTACCTTAAAAGGATACGGGCCATTGGCCTTGACCACCTCAAGCAGACGGTCGCCCATCTCACGGGTATTCTGCTGACCATATTTACACAGTTCACCGCCCGGACAAACAGAAACACCGGGGGGACACTTGGGAATCGACACGCCGAGAGTGGACACGATTTCGTCAAGTTTTTCCTTGGGAACTCCTTCCAAATTCATACGCTGGCCGGTGGTGGCGCGAAGCGTCACACCGGGATACGTCTCCATGATTTCCATGACACTTCTGGTCATACCGGGAGTCAGCAACCCCTGATTAAGACAAAGACGGAGGGCATAGGTACCGTCCTTCCGCTCTATGGGCATAACAGTCACTGGTTCAGAAACTATAGAAGTCATTAAAATCTCCTTCCTCTAAATGGTATTTAATCCCCTGACCCGAACAACGACTTCACCAATATAACGAAACCGATCTCTAGCCAGAGTGAAGATAATCAAAATTTAAATGAATCACCTTTCAAACAAAGTCCTCACAAAACGTGCATGCGGAGTGTACGCAAATCTCCGAGCACTTCTAGACCGTTTTACATATTTTTAACGGTATCAAAAAGAAACCGCCTCGCAAAAAGTACGCAAACACACCACTTTTGCATTCAGCCAAAAACACGAGCCTTGACATGACTATGTTTTTTAAAATAGTAGCCGTATAGTGTTACTATTTCTAATTTCGTGTTAACGAAGGTGTTTTATACCCTTGTTAACAAAGGAGGGTATCCAATGTCTGGATGCACACCAAAGTCGTCACCGGTCGTTACACCGGTCGACCTTTCTTCAGTCCACCCGAACAAGGAGGGAACAATGAAACTGATTGAAGGCGTCATGTACCAAAACAACGCACCCAAAGGGGTCGACCCGGACAGCATCTACTTTGTCCAAGTTGATGCCACAAAGTGTGAAGCCTGCGGTTCATGCGAAGAAGTTTGCGCCACTGGTGCAATCCAATCCATTAATGAAGACGGTATTCGTCAAGTTGTTGATCCGGCAGCCTGCATGAACTGCGGACAGTGCCTGACCAGTTGTCCGTATGGCGCCATTTACGAAGGCGTTTCATATGTCGACGAAGTCTTTGAAAAACTTAAAGACCCTGACACTATCGTCGTGTCCATGCCCGCTCCGGCCGTTCGCTATGGTCTGGGTGAGTGCTTTGGCGCTGCGACCGGTACCTATGTCGGCGGGAAAATGCACACGGCATTACGCCAGCTCGGCTTCAACTACATCTGGGATAACGAGTTTACCGCTGACGTGACCATCATGGAAGAAGGCACCGAACTCATTCAGCGTGTTCAGGAACAAGGCAAGGAAGGCGCACGCCCCCTGCCTCAGTTCACGTCCTGCTGTCCCGGTTGGGTCAAGTTCACCGAAACCTTCTACCCGGACCTGATGCCAAATCTGTCCAGTTGTAAATCACCCATCGGCATGTTGGGACCTCTGGCCAAGACATACGGCGCACATGAAACGCACACCGAAGCCAAGAAGATCTACACGGTGTCCATCATGCCCTGTATCGCCAAGAAATATGAAGGCCTCAGACCGGAACTGGCCGACAGTGGCTTCCGGGACACTGATGCTACCATCAATACCCGCGAACTGGCGTACATGATCAAGACTGCGGGCATCAACTTCAACAGCCTGCCAGATCAGAAACCCGATGCGGTTCTGGGCGACTCCACCGGCGCAGCCACCATCTTCGGCACCAGTGGCGGCGTCATGGAAGCAGCCCTCAGGCTGGCCTATGAAGTGCTTTCCGGCAAGAAATTGAGCGACCCAAACATCAAGGTCGTTCGTACCCACGAAGGCATCAACACCGCTGACGTCAAGGTACCCGGTTTCGGCACCGTAAAAATCGCCGTGGCAAGTGGACTCGATAACGCCGCCAAGCTCTGCGATGAAGTCAGGGCCGGCAAATCGCCATACCACTTCATTGAAATCATGACCTGTCCCGGCGGTTGTGTGAACGGTGGAGGTCAGCCTCTTGATCCAGAAATTCAGGCCTCCCTGTTCAGAAGCACGGTAGCCCAAATTAATAAACGCTTCCGAGCACGTAAGGTCACGGCATAAGGAGAAACAAGATATGATAATGAACAGACGCGGTTTCATCAAAGCCTGCGGTATCATGACTGGATACGCCGTACTGGGGATGAACATCACAAAAGAAGCTGTAGCCAGCTCCATGAGTTTCGTAGGACTGCGCCAAAAATCCGTATATGATGCTGACGCCAACTCCAAGATTTACGCGATCAGGAAATCTCAGGACAATCCCATGATCAAGAAAATCTACGACAAGAAAGACGGCTTCCTGCACGAAGGCCCGTGTGGACACATGTCCCACCACCTACTGCACACGCATTATATTGATCGTAGCGCAAAGATTGCCGTCCTCAAGGATAAAGGCTTCAAGTTGAACTTCTAAAACGCCAACAGCGTTAACCTGCGGCTAGGATATTTCTGATCCAAGGGCACACGCTTCTTTTTCTCATCTTTTTTCCCCACACCATTTGATGCCTTTCTTTAGAACAGTCCCTTTCCTTGGGTATTCTTTTTGTCTAGATTTCGTAATACTATTTTAAAAAAGTTATACACTAAGTGCAACTTTTTCTTGATTCGTGTCCTTTTTTCTCTTATCACTTCTTTCCAGAACACCTCCAATCGGAGAAAATCTGCCTGCGGTAAGGGTTAGCCTGAACCACAGGGTGGAGCCATCGAGACTCTACCCGCTTTCCACAAGCAGACCGACATCTTGAAGCTCCCCCCCTATCCCCCGTCTGCAGATCGCCCGGAAGTGCTAAGCCGGGCTTTCTCCTGCACTGTGAGATCAATGACCGAAAAAGGAATTCGTATGGAAAAGCGATTGGGAATTATCGGCATCATCATCAAAGACAGGTTCAAAGCAGCCCCAGCGGTAAACGATATACTCAGCGACCATGGAGAAATTATCGTTGGACGCATGGGCCTGCCTTTCAAAGACAGAGGCGTGAACATCATCGATCTGATCATTGAAGCGACCACCGACGAAGTTGGAGCCCTGACGGGCAAACTCGGCATGCTCGATGGCGTTCAAGTCAAATCACTATTGGTATAACCAAGGGAGTAAGGGCCATGAAACAGGACAGTACGTTAGGCACCGGTTTGGAAAATTTTATCGACGATACCGTTATCCGTTCCGAAATGGAAAAAGCGGAAAACCCCGATCCGGGACTGGTCCGGGATATTCTTGCCAAAGGGGTGGAGCGCAAAGGACTCACCCCGTTTGAAGCAGCTGTTCTGTTAAAGAACACGAACAAAGAATTGGATGAAGAAATCTTCCAAACCGCCATGACAATCAAAAAGGGTATTTACGGAAACCGACTGGTGCTTTTCGCTCCTCTGTACATTTCAAATGAATGTGTCAATCAATGTGCCTATTGCGGTTTCAAAGCCACTAACAACGATCTGGAGCGCAGGACACTCACACCCGAAGCAATCCATGAAGAAGTGACTGTACTGGAAGATCAAGGACACAAACGCCTACTGCTCGTGTACGGCGAACATCCCAAATACAATGCCGAGTGGATTGCCCAGACTGTTCGCGACGTTTACTCCGTGACCTCGGCAAAAAGTGGTGAAATCCGCCGGGTCAATATCAACTGTGCGCCACTGGATGTTGAAGGCTTCAAAACGCTGCATGAAGTCGGCATCGGCACCTACCAGTGTTTTCAGGAAACATACCACGTACCAACATATGAAAAGGTCCACATGGCAGGTCGCAAGACGGACTATCTGTGGAGATTGCACGCCATGCACCGCGCTCAGGAGGCCGGTATTGACGATGTTGGCATGGGGGCGCTTTTCGGACTGTATGACACCACGTACGAAGTTATGGGACTTCTCCATCATGCCCTTCAGCTTGAAAGGGATTGGGGAGTCGGGCCTCACACTATCTCCTTCCCGAGACTGGAGCCAGCCCTTGGATCGGATATGTCCTACAACCCGCCGTATCCGACCACTGACCATGAATTCAAAAAAATCGTGGCCGTCCTTCGCATAGCCGTCCCGTATACCGGCCTGATACTGACCACCCGCGAAACTGCCGAATTCCGAGCTGAACTCTTGCAAATGGGTGTTTCTCAGATTTCCGCAGGTTCCCGCACCTACCCCGGCGCATACAGCGACCCGGAATATGACAGACCCGGCGTCCAGCAATTCTGTGTTGGTGACAGTCGCAGTCTGGATGAAGTCATCCGTTCCATCGCAGGTGAACACGACTATGTCCCGTCTTGGTGTACAGCCTGTTATCGCCTGGGCCGCACAGGTGAGCATTTCATGGAGCTGGCAAAAACCGGCTTCATCCAGAACTTCTGTCTGCCAAATGGCATACTCACCTTCAAGGAATACCTTATGGATTACGCTTCCGAAGAGACCAAAAAAGCGGGAGAAGCTCTCATTGCCCGTGAAATTGAAGGATACGCTGATCTCAAACAGAAAAAAGTACTTACGGACAGGCTCACCCGTATCGAAACAGGCGAAAGAGACTTGTATCTCTAACCAAGACAACGATTGATGAAGACCCCGGACTCTTCCTCCATGCAAAGCAAACGCGATGTGATCGGCGAACAAAAAAAATAGCCAGCGCCTATCACTGCATCTGCAGGATGCAAGCGGCACACACCTTCCCTTTTTGAGGGCCGCTTTCGCAAGAGCATACATGGAGGTCGAGTTCGGAATTTTCAATGACGAGGTCATTGCCAACCGAACGCATACCGTGAGGTGAAAAAGAAATGGAAATCGTCGCAGGAATCGACGCATTGAACACGCCGGGACTGTTTGCTGCTGCAAAAAGGAGAATCATCCTCCATGCAGCCGTATATGGCGCGTTTGCAAAGTCAAAAGCCCATCGCAACGGCCTCAAGACAGCCATCCGTAAACCGGAATTTAAACGATTGGATATCATCACCATTGATCCTGAGCACGGTTCAAAATGGACATTCTCCTTTCTCAAGGCACTCAGATTCGGCATATCCATTCAGGGAATTACCGATGAAATCGCATCATCGCACCAATTCCTGACAAAACTGGCTGCACAACATCCTGACAAAATCCATCTCCACCCAGCCCGCAGACTGCCCTGTCTTCCCATAATCGTTGCCGACAACACGATCGTATTCGGTCAATACGCGCATGCTGGAGAACACGCCCCCCATGGTTTCTGGGGTAAAATCAATACGGACGTCGAAAAGCTGTTGGAGTGGACCCAAACAGGCAAGGCTCCGACCAATGCCACGAATGAAGAAATCGCCTCGTTTCGACTCATCAACGAATGTGTCCGAGCAATGAATACAACCCTTACCCCACGGACACGATGTACACCTTAAAAGAACACGACATTCTCACACACCTCACAGGCGCAGATGACAAAGAACTCTTTGGACGCGCCAACGCGACTCAATCACAGGAGTTTGGTAACGAAATATTCCTTCGTGCCATCATTGAATTTTCCAACGTCTGCAATAAGAAATGCCACTATTGCGGTCTGCGTGCTCCCAATAAGGGAATAACCCGTTACCGGATGGGAAATGAGACCATATTAAACGCCGCTTCAATGGCCGTTTCCCAAGATGCGGGAACCATCGTGCTCCAGTCTGGCGACGATTTCAGCTACTCCACTCAATCCATTGGTACGCTGATCAAAGAGATCAAAGATCGGCACGACGTGGCAGTAACGCTCTCATTAGGCGACCGGGGTATGGATGAATATGCATTCTGGCGCGAGTGTGGAGCAGACCGCTGTCTGCTCAAGCTGGAGACCACCAACCCACGTCTTTACAAACGACTCAGGGATGGCGAGGAGTTTTCGTCAAGATTGCATAGAGTCGAATCCCTCCGGCATCTCGGCTATGAAGTTGGATCGGGTGTTATCACCGACCTCCCTGACTCAAACCTCATTTCCACGCTCCAAGACATTCTGTTCCTCACTGCCCTCGACCTGGACATGATCGCTGTCGGCCCATTCATTCCGCATCCTCAAACACCACTGGCACAGGTTGCACCCGGCAGCATTGAGTTATCACACAGGGTGACGGCCATCTTGCGTATCCTCAATCCACACGCCAACATCCCGGCTACATCAGCCTTGAGCGCTTTGAAACCCGAGTCTCAAAGGCTTGCACTGACTCGTGGATGCAATGTCATCATGCCCTCCATGACCCCGGAGGACCATCGCGCAGATTACACCATCTATCCCGGAAAAAACGCATCGAACATTGATATCACGGATTCTCTGACACATGCCAAAAGCATGATCCGCTCCCTCGGCCTTGTGCCGTCATCATCCAAAGGATTCTCTCCAAGGAGAAACAATGTCCAACAAAGCACCCCGCGGAATACGACTGGTCATAACCCTCGCCGGACAAAGGAATGCAGGCAAGTCATCACTGGTTAACGCCATAACGGATCAAAAAATAGCCATTGTCTCGGATATGCCGGGGACGACAACGGACCCGGTTGCCAAGCATTACGAATTGCTTCCGCTCGGCCCTGTCACATTCTACGACACAGCCGGACTCGATGACTCTGGCGAACTTGGGGAGTTGCGAATCAAGGCAACACGAAAAGTCCTCTGGCGTTCGGATGTGGCAATAGTCGTTGTCGGCGAGGCAGGGCTCACGCCACATGAACTGAAAATAATCGAAGACATCATCGAACTGGACATCCCATTCATCATCGCTTTCAACAAAAGTGACATCAGGGAACCATCAGCCGAAGATCGCGCATACTGTCAAAAAAAGGGATTTCGGTTCCTGACCACCTCGGCCAAAGACGAAACAAATATCGACGAAATAAAACAGGCGATCATCGACATCGCACCGCCGGAAATGAAGCGTGACCCGGTACTGGCTGGCGACCTCTTCAAAAAAGGGGAATGGGTCGTCTGCGTCGTGCCGATAGACCTTTCCGCTCCCAAAGGACGGCTCATCCTGCCTCAGGTGCAAATCTTGCGAGAGATCCTAGACGGTGACGCTTTGGCGTTAACCACCAAGGAATCAGAACTCGAAGAGGCTTTGTCCGGCCTGAACCACAAACCCGCACTGGTTATCACGGATTCACAAGTCGTACACAATGTGGCCAAAGTCGTCCCGACCGATGTCCCATTGACCACTTTTTCGACCCTGTTCGCCCGTTACAAAGGAGACCTTCCAACACTTGTGCATGGCGCGAAAGCCATTGATACCCTGAGTGAAGGTGACACAATACTCATCGGCGAAGCCTGTTCCCATCATCCGGTGGAAGATGACATAGGCCGGATCAAAATTCCGCACTGGGTCACACAATACACAGGGAAAAACCTGAACTTCGAGACCTATTCAGGCCACGACTTCCCTGAAGATTTGGAACGATTCAAACTCGCTATCCACTGCGGTGCCTGCATGTTAAACCGGACCGAGATGCTACGCCGCATGAATGAATGTTCGCGCCGTGGAGTTCCAGTGACCAACTACGGCGTAGCCATCTCCAAAGTACAGGGAGTACTTGAGAGGATTCTCACACCATTTGCGCTGTAAATTCTCTTTCAAACGAGAAAAAAAGAGGGACTGCAATTACATACAGTCCCTCTTGAGTATCGTCGTCAGGAGTCTTTGAAGTTACTGCCCTAAAGCGGCACTCCACTGCTTGAATATCTGCGGATACTCAAGGACACTGGAATCACCATAAAAAGGCAGCGAATACACCGAACCGGTTTTGATGGCCGGGACATCAGCCAAAGCCGGATTCTTCTGCAAAGCCTTGTGCAGTGCCAGTTGCACGGCAAATCCGTCACCTGTGGCAACGATCACGTCAGGTTTAACCTTGTCTAACCAACCCAAACGCCCACCAGAGACATGGCCTTTGCTGACCTTCATCGTGTCGGTCATCATGGCTTCTGCCACGTTTTTGCACCCAAGCGGATTCAGGATGTACTGATCAGAATAACCACCAGGAGCTTCCACGCGGATAAAGGTTTTACCCGATGCGAGATAATGGCCGTTGAGTACGAGAACTCGTTTGCCGGTTTTCTGCTTGGTCAAAGAAGCTTCGACCTTCTTCATGGCTTTTGCATACGAGGCAGCCACTTGATGTCCCTGCTCCTGCTTACCAAACAACTCGGCAATCTGTGAGATGGCAGGGACGACGCCACTGCTGAAATCCACATACTCAATGGTGATACCGGGGACATCCTTGACCAACTCAGCCACTTTCACAGGATTCACTTTTTTCTTGTACAAACAAAACTTAACGCTTTTTTCCAAGATGAGCCGAGTAATGCCCCGCTCCTTCATGAAATTGGCAATGGTCTCAGGATGTTTGACCGTTACATAATTAGGGCATCCCAAAAGCTGAGAAGCCATTTTGATCTCATCGGCTTTGGGCCACATGGATGCTCGCACAGCCATCCCTTCTGCGACAACACCAAGCTTCAAGGCCACATCCACCAACCTGTCACCGACCATAACGGCCTTGATCTTCTCCGGCGCTTTGTACGGAGTGGCATTGGCGCAGGTCAATCCAAAGAGAATCGCCATGCAGGACAGGCATGTTACAATCAAAAGCAAACGTATTTTTTTCATTTTTATCTCCAAATAATTAGAAGCTGAAAGCAAGACGGGTCACAACCTGAAAGTCTTCACCCAGCCCATACCGGCTGTTGCGATCTGGGTTGGCTGAGTAACCATTGAGATCACGGTAGACGACCACGGGGACACCCAATGACAAATGGCATTTCTCAGCCATCTTCCAATGAATACCGGGGGTAATGTAAATGGTGTGCCCACCTGTTGATTTGGCAATTTCGTTGTCGTAACGATGACGCTCTTGTTCGACGCCATTCAATTCGAGTTCAAGGTCGAAATACTTATTCAGGGCATACCCATATCCGAAATTATACTTGAATTGTTTACCCTTACGAGAGCCATGCGCACCATCACCGGGAATGGTGTACATAAAATGCATGTCGAATCGTGACCGATCTACAAATTTGGTCAAACCCAACTCAAACTTTGGATCCCAGGACCCGGTACCAAGCTGACCGCCCGGCCCAAGGTACTTGTGCGCATTGGAAAACGGAAAATCATTTTCATGATCTGCATCGCCCGTAGGCAACTTTAATCCTGCGCCCAAAGCCACACTCATCCAATCGCCTTTCCGCTGACTCATGAGTGCGTACCGGCCCATAACCACCACATCACCCAAACCACTGACCGAATCGGTCCCTGTGGATGTGGGAGGATTGCCAGCCTTGCGTTTAAGCTCCTTATCCCAAAACGGAACCATAACGCGGGCTTCAAAATCTTCAAACAGTCCGGCTTTAGCCGTAAACTGCAATCCTTGATTTACACGGTCGTATTTCCCCCCGTAATTACCATGCTTTTCCTCGCTTCCGTCATACAAAGAATCTTTGTGAACGTACCGATATTTAACACTGGCGGTTACTTTCCCTTTAGGGAGAACTATCCCGTTTGACATGTTGATCAAGCCCACGCACTTGACAGGTTTTGTATCGGGCCTGTCCTTCAGGGTTGCCTCGGAATCACTTCCGCCGCCCATAACAGGTCCAGCATGCGCCGAAGGAAGCCCTTCACCAAAAGTTAAACATGTCACAACTGCCATAATAGCCAAAAGGCGTTTCAAAACGACCTCCCCTTTTCTGTTCTCGTCGGCCTTCCCAATCCCGAACGAATCGTTGATTATGAAATTCATTTTCAATGCAGTGACGGTGCATAACCAATAAAAAAAGATATCGTCAACACATTAATTTATATTAATTTAATACCGCAGAAGTAGTATATACGAGAAACTGCAACACCGTATCAATATCGAGATAAATTCCCAAATGATTTGAGAATCTTATAGTTCACAAATGACCCCGGATCTCAAATAAGAAACGGAAGAAAAATATGTAAAAAGAGACTCAAAAAGGGCGTGGGGGATCGCCTATCCACTGGAGTTCGAGGACGCACTCCAACGATCCCCCAAACGCCCTGAGGTCACATAAAATGCCTAATGGTGAGCCACGGGTTGTTTGCGCTCGTTAGGGACGAGAATCACAAGTGTGGCTGTCTGCTTCTGTTGCAGATATTTATCCTTGTTTTCAGGTGTGGCGTCGGTCTTTATGAAATACCGAATAAACCACCGTCCCGGTTGGTCGAGGGAAACCTTAATGGTATCGCCGGATGCAGTGGCTCTTGGATGATACAGATCCTCTGATTCCGTAGAAAACCCCGCATAGGTGGCATCCCAGGATCCTGAACCAAAGTATCGTTTACCATCACGAAAGACTTTTAGGGACAAGACATCCCCAGGCTTCAATGTTGTCGGGTCCTGCATGGGAACCAGTTCAAGCGGCAGTCCCACATGGGCCTGATAGAGTCCATCAGAAGCGCCACAACGAACATATGTCTTTGCATACTGTTTGCTATACAGGGATTTCTCAATTTTCGAAGCTTTGTCCACAACCGCACTCATGGGTTTGATGGTACTGCGATTGCGCCCTTTTTTATCTACCCACTTGGTATAAAAACCGGGATTGGTCTCTGCGGCCAACACATAGACACCGGGCTTGTCGTACTCGACCATGTAAGAATGCAGACAGGTTTCATCGCGCAGCTGAATTGCGGTTGCCTGCCCGGACGGATCAAAAACATTCACCGATGCAAGCTTATTCCGACGCACACCGTCATCTACAGGAAAATGATGTCCATAACAAAAAAAGAGCGGTGTTTTCTTTCCCTCATCCACCCTGTGGCGACCGGATTGAATAAACATTGAATGAGCCGACGCAATGTCAACGCCCAAGGCAGTGATCATCATGGCTACGACAAAGAGCAAACTCACATACATAATTTTCGATTTACAAAAAGACATTATGAACCCCCGTCCACATTGGTTATTTTCTTTTAAAAGGAGATTGACTATCCCCGTCAACACCGCGCCCTCCGCACGAGGTGCAATCGCACCCGGAGCACCCGCAGGTAGCACTTCCTTTCCCGCTGTTACGCCCGGTAAACCTGCGCTTGAGCAAATAGGCCACAGCCACGACAATGATTACAATCGCAAAGATGGTATCCATGACTTCCTCCGAGATTAATCCTGTAGCGCCACAAGGAGACGTGACAAATTGCGCTCATACCAGTTGCTCAAGGAGAGTATCGGTTCGACATCTGATTCGCGAACGAACTTCTCCAGTACCACAGGGACAGCACCGCCCATCAAAAGAGCCTTTCGCACCTTCTCATCCGGCTCCCATGCACAGGCAACGGCTTTAATACCGCCGGATTTCAACTGTTCGGCAAAACCCTTTGCATCATTTTCCGTCCACTCGACTTCAGGCTTGAGGGCGTAGACAATGACATCCAATCCGAATTCATCGATTAATGGGGTATACGCACCAGTCAACGCAGCAATGTCCACACTCTCAAGGTCAGTAAACGCCGCTTCATACTTTGACCGGATTCTGAACAGAACGGACTGCATTCTCTTGAGATTGACCTTGATCGTCGAAGCTTCCGCAGGGACAAGACGCGAAAGGTCATCGGCTGTAATGGCCCCCATACGGGTCATATTAGCGGGGCTACGCCAGACAAACGGAACGTTCTTTCCTTGTACCGTCACCAACGGCACACCCGCGCCGTATTCGTCCAAAGGTCTGGTCGCGTCGATATTGACCACTCGGATGTTGCTCCGTCTGGCCCATTTGTACAGAGGGTCAGCCGGCCAAGCTGATCCAACGGTAAGTACAGCGTCTGCTTTGGCTGCCGATTGAAAGAACGCTTCCCTATGCTTTTTGAAATAAGCGTCCTGTCCTCGCATGGAATATCCTTGCGGGATGCTGTTCATCACCGTGATGGATGTATTTTCTGTCAGGACTTCAGCCATGGCCTGCACTGCGCCGAGGGATGTCAAAACAACGATCTTTTCCTCAGGATTACCGGCAATACCTGTCCTTGCCCAAAGAGAAATAAATGCCATCAACAAACCGACAATAAGGAACTTCTTCATACCGCAGCCTCCTTAAAAGAGCCGGACGCCATGCGCACTCCGGCTGTCATCAGAAAGACGATAGAAGCGACGAGTATGATGGCACCGCCAGACGGCACCGGGATTTCAAATTGCATGGGGATAATGATGCCGAGCACGCAGCTCACAGTGGCAAAGATGACACTATAAAAGAAAAAGCCACGCACGGAACGGCTGACGTTTCTCGCAGCCGCCGCCGGGATAATGAGCAAAGCTTCCACAAGTACGGCCCCTACAATTTTCAGGCAGGCCACGGTAATAACCGTGATCATGAGTACGAACACATAATCATACAATTTGGCATTGATACCGCGAACCTGCGCGAGGCTGGGGTTAAAGCTTGCAAGTAGCATTTTATTATAGGTAGGAATACCCACGGCAACGCATATCCCGGCAATGACAATCAAAACGTTCATATCCGTGTTGTTCACCGTAAGGATGGAACCAAACAGAATATTGTCCAACACATGCATATTCACCTTGGCCGTGACATACAAAAGAACACAGGCCCCCACTGCCAATGAGACTGAAAGGAAAACACCGATGACAATATCCTGCTTCATGCGCATACGATTACGGGTGTAATTCATAGTCAGTGCGAACAGGATACAAAACCCGAACAAGGATACATACGGGGCGGTCACGGGTTCACCAAGCAACACGCCGAGCGCCACGCCTGTCAGGGCGGCCTGCCCTACTGCCTGAGAGAAAAAGGCCAACCGCTTTGAAACCACCATGGTACCTATGCCACCAAGAAGCGGTCCAGCCACCAATGCACATAACAGAGCGTTGATAACGAAAGCGTATTGAAAGAATTCAGGTAGCACCCCAGCCTTGCCCATCTCCATGAGCGGAAGTCGAAGAAAGTCGTAAATAAAATCCATCAAATCAGGCCGCCTTGACTGAAGAAAAAACAGAAAACACACGTTCAGGAGTCAATTCCTCGACCGGAGGCCCCGAAAACAACAATTGCCGATTGATACACGTCACAACATCACCCATTTCACGGACAACCGAGAGATCATGATGAATACAAAGGACCGTTGTCCCTTCCCGACGCAATTCTTCCAGCACATCATGCATAATCGCTGTACCGGCCTGGTCCAAACCGGTTGTCGGTTCGTCCAGAATAAGCAACTTTGGACGAGGCATTAAGGCTTGTGCGAACAGGACTCTTTGACGCTCTCCACCGGACAGCGAGCCAAATGGTCGGTTAATCTTTGAATCCATACCGACTCGTTGCAACACATCGTGAATCAAGGACCGCTTACTACGCTTCAAACCGAGAAAGGCAGGCCTTCGTTGGCAAAGCATTGCCATGAAATCCAAGACCGTCATGGGCAAGGTGTCATCATAATCCAACGACTGAGGGACATAACCGATCGTTGTCGGCCCACCCCAGCAAATACGAATATCGCCAGTGTGGGGCATCTGTCCGAGCATTGAACGAATAAGAGAAGTCTTGCCGCCTCCATTGGGACCAATTATGCAATGAATCGAACCAGGTTGAATCGTAAAATTCACATCCGACAAAATGGTGTTACCGCCAAGACGAAGTCCCAAATGCTCAAAGTGGACGGTGGGACCATTTGTCAACAGAGTCACGTTGGACATATCAGCCTCCCTGTTTGGCAGTTTTTGCGTCAACAAGGGCATTTGTCAGGGCTTCAAGATTGGCTCGCAATCCCTTCTCAAACCCCTCTTCCGTATATTCGCCATTGGTCAAATGCGACAAATGACGAATCCGAATACCGGTCTCCTCATGGATGGTGTCCACATATTTGTCGGAAAACGCCATCTCAGTAAAAATAACATTCACGCCAAGCCTTTTGATTTCATCTATAATTCTGGCAAGCTGGCTGGCCGTAGGCTTCAGCCCATGCCCCGGCTCGATAACAGCGGTCACCTGCAATCCGAAATCCTGAAAAAGGTAATCATACCCGCCGTGAATAGTAGCGCAACGAAAATCCAAATCCGGCAAGTCGGCTATACGCTCCATGTATTCGGCTTTCATCCGACGAAGCCGAGCCGCATATTTTCGTCCATTCTTTCGGTATAGAGAGGCGTTCTCAGGAAACAGTTCTCCCAGCTCTTTTGCAATGGTATAAACTTGGCGAACCGAGGCAGTCACAGAGACAAATGTGTGGGGATTGACAACTTTCTTGCCATCCAGATGACCACTCACCGGGATAAGCGAAACGTCCTTGTTGGCGAAAATAAGTGGGAGTTTCCCTTTCAAATTGGCTGCTTCAATACTTTCAAAAGCGAATTCATCATGCCCGATGCCGTTGACGACCATGACATCCAACGTCATGCATTTCTTGATATCCTCGGGCTGAGGCCGGTAATTATGAGGATTAAACCCTTCACCAATGAGGGGAACGACTTCGGCAGTATCGCCGACGATAGCTTTCACAAAGCTATAGTACGGATGCAGTGTCACACCAATGCGGGGAATATCTTCAGCGGGGTACGCAGCACTCACCATAAACAAACCAAAAACGATACTATATAGTAACTTACGAATCATTAAAAGTAATCCTCGCCTCGAGATTTTTTCATCTCACGCTCACCCTTCCGAGCAACCACTTCTCGCCATCCACCATTGATCAATGCCTGATCCGTGCTCATTCCCGGAAACGAAGGAGAGGAAGAAGGATGAATCCAGACTTCAAAGGGAACATGACTGGCCACTCCCGCATTCCCTTGTTTCTTGACATGGTCATGCAACATCACCAGCAGAAAAGAGCCTGTTTTGATGTCATCACCAGGATTTCCCATATACAGAACAATATGTTTGTCCTCTGTACTGATAATGTTCCGTATCCAATGATAACTCCCGTCACTACGCCACGATGAATCCTGGACAAACGGAGGCAGTTGAGCCTCAGCCAATTCCGTCACCGACGGCCAATCAAACTCATCTTCATGAATCATTTCAATCTCAGGAGCTGATGTAAGAAGCGCATTGAAAATAGCGAGCTCTTCAGGTTGAAGATCGCTGAAAGCATCAACCTGCCACCCAGGGACCGTATATTCCTCTGCCCCGAAACTTCGTAAAAGGATGCCGCATCCGCACAAAACAATGGTCACAAATGCAACAATCACGACGAGCTGAGTTTCAAAAATTCCGCCAGCGGGTGGAACAACCACCTCGCATTGCGTCACCCGTATTTTTTCGTCCATCTGCACACCGCCTTCTCGCCAAGCTCTCACGCACAAAAAGTCCATCACAGTCCGCTATCCGCAGGTCGGTGCGGCGGCTCTTAGGCAAGCCGCCGCACCTGCGGGGAGGGTATGACTCTCACTATCTAGAGGGGGAATACCATTCTATTTCATGTCTTCGGCCTTGACCCAGATAACTGCGTCCTGACCAAGTTCCTTGCCTTTGTATTCCTTTTCGGGACCAACACCGAGAGCTGCAAAGCCCCACCAACCAGCCTTGGGGATACCAAAGGTGATGTAACCATCAGCATCAGTGAAGATGGTCTGGGTGACAAAGGAACCCTGCGGATATGTCACTGTGGACTCTGCGGGCATGGAGTTGGTTTTCAGGTTGGGCATATGACTCATGTACTCGACTTCAACTTCAGCACCGGCTACAGGCTTGCCTTCAGACAGAACCTGTGCCTTGAAGACATTACCGGTCCACAAACCATACGGTTTGATCAGGGGAACGATTTCGCACGGAAGACCAACAGGCTCAGCCCAGTTGCCAGGTACGCCGCCAACATTCAGGATCAGCTTGGTGATCTGCTGCATGTACAGACCTTCTTCTTTTTCAAAGTAGTAACCGGGCTTCATGACAAAAACGTAGTCGCCCATGGAACGCACTACTTTCTTGGGAATCATGGCAGAAAACGCCGGTGCCTGCGCTTCGGGATTCTTCCATACGATATCTTTCAGGTAACCTTTGAGATCGGTTTTCTTCACTTTGGAATCACCACGCTGGCTCACAACATAAAACTCTTCAACGCCGCCCATATCCATCATGTGTCCGGCCTCGGCGGGATGGGTGAACATTATGCGCATGTCCAAGTTCTTGCTTTCCTGCAAGGCAATTTCCGGGGTGTACACAACCATGAAATGGGCGAATGCGGAACCGACCAAAGTCAACACGCATGCCGCGGCCATAAGGGGAATAAACCGTTTCATCATCAAAAACTCCTCTCGATTGAAATTGAATATTATTCTCAATATATCCATTTTAAAAAAGCAAGGCAGGCAAGCCACACCTTGCATCACACGTCTCTATTCGACGATGTCGGCGCCATTCACTTCTACGCTGTGACCTTCGCCACCATCAAAAATAACAAGGTAGCCACCTTCGGGCTTGGTGAAAGAATATTCGCTGTCTTCGTTCATCTTGCCTTCAAGTATGCTTTTCCCATCTTCACTCTTGACGTGCATCTTGGTACCGGATGCAGAAGAACCATCAGAATACCCACCTTCGCAGGTAACAGTACCATCGCCGTTATCAAAGCAACTCATCAAAGGGCTGTGGGCAAAAGCCATTCCGGAAAACCCGAGCAATGCTGCCAAAGTCAAAACAATCATCATTTTTTTCATCTGTATACTCCTCCTTAAGAGCACTCTTTATTATACGCAGGAGCGGACACAGCCGCTTCCTTTTCTTCAGGTGTTGGGATCATTGCCATACCGATGGTTGCGGCAAGGCACAGTCCATAAAATGCCCACATTGTCTGCCAACCGGTCAATCCGAGCACTGTGCCACCGGTAAAGACCAAGCTGGCGACAAACAAGCCCAATACAGTCTGATAACCGATGGAAAACAGCATCCAGCCCGTTGAATTGGACTGACTTCTCACCATGATGGATGTAGGAACGCAAGGTGGGTACAAAGCCATGAACAGCATCAGAGCCAACGCATGCAAGGGGGTAAAACCGCCTTCATTCGCCTTCATACTCTCTTGAACAGACTGGCCGGAATCATCAATGCCATAGATGGACCCGAGGGTTGCCGCACTGTTTTCTTTAGCCGCAAAGGCTGACAACAATGCGATATTGATACGCCAGTTAAACCCGGCCCATTGGGTTACAGGCTCGAGAGCCTTGCCCATGGAACCAAGAAAACTGTTTTCAAAACGCTCACCACGCATTTCGCGCCGTATTTTCTTACGAACCTTGATGACTTTTTTCAGTTCCCGATTCAGCTTTTTGCCATCCTTACCAACACGTTTTACAACGGCATAATAGATCGGGTTCTTCGCCTGAAAGTCTTCATTGATGGCAGCAGATGTCTCCTTGTCCTTCACACCTCGCTTAGCCTGCTTCAACGCTTCGCCAAACAGGATGACTGCAGTCGTATTTTCAGAAGTAATCTGTCCGGCATACTGGGTTGCGTCCACTTTCTGAACAAAACCCGCCACAGCTTTATCTTGCATGGCAGCGTAATGCGCCATTTTTTCTTCAGATAGACCCGGGAAGTTGATCAGCACAAAGACGACCACGGCTACGGCTGCAACCACAGTGACAATCTTCTTCATAAACAGCCAGATTCGTTCAAAAGCACGTCGCAATATTCCAGAAATGGTCGGCAAATGGTACGGCGGCATCTCCATGATAAACGGAGCACTGTCATGCTTCCGAAGTACGGTCAGCGAAAGCAATTTTGCAACAGGCAAGGCCATGAACAGGGTTACTGTGGCAATAAAAAACATCGCCCACCCTGCAACATCGGCAAAATATGCCCCGATAAGAATCAGATAGAGTGGCACCTTCGCCAGGCAGTTCATCATGGGAATAATAAGAATGGTCGCCAAACGAGCCCGTTCGTCAGGAATGGCCTTGGTCGCCATGACACCGGGGATAGCGCATCCTCCCACATATACACCGCCGAGAATCATGGGCAATGTAGACTGACCATGCAATCCGAAACGACGGAACAACCGGTCCAGCAAAAAGGCCATTCGCGGCATGTATCCACTGTCTTCAAGAATGGCGATAAGGGCGAACAACAGAAAAAAGATGGGAAGATAATTCAAAATTGCCGTGATGGATTTCACCACCCACACACCAAGTGAACGCAACAGTGGATCTGTCATGAACCCGGCTTGCGGCAAGATATCTCCGGCCAAATCTTCAAGCCCACCCCAAACCGGCCAGACTTGCAAGGCAAGCCAGCCACCAAAAACAATGGAGATTTGATACAACACCACCAGAATGGCGACCAGAATAATCGGCCCCAGATAGCGGTTGCAGACATACTTATCAACGGTATCCGACAGGTTATGACTACGTTCACGCGGCAACGTTACCACATCTTTGGCTATCTTCGCGCATACGGCATGGCGGGTAAAAGCAATATGCCTGTCCGCTCCATTCGTATTCTCTTTCGCAAAGCGCTCTCTGCAAGATTGCACTTTGGCAAAAACCTGCTCGCTGTCAGGATGATTCAACGTGAGCTGCTTTCCAGCCTCCGCGTCACCTTCGAGCAGCTTGATTGCAAGCCAACGAACGGGGTAGCGAAGGCAGGAAACAGGGTCCTCGACCAACATCACCTCAAGTTCGGCAATAAATGGCTCAAGCGGACCGTAATCAATCTTGAAAACGTCTTCTTTACGACCTTGAGCTAAGGCCTGCATCGCGGTCTTAAGGGCTTCCCGGCCAACACCTTTTTTGGCGGTAGTCGGCACAACCGGAATACCGAGAATATCTTCCAGTTTTTCGACATCCACGGCATGACCACGACGCTCCACCACATCCATCATGTTGAGATTAAGAAGCGCAGGAACTTCCATCTCCAAAATTTGAAGAGTCAGGTACAAGTTGCGTTTGAGATTGGAACCATCGGCCACATCAATGACAACATCGGGATTGTCACCCAACAGGAAATCACGAGCAACGCGCTCTTCCAAAGAGTAGGATGTCAGGCTGTACGTACCCGGCAGGTCAATCAACTCTACACGGGAATCACCCAATTTGAATGATCCGGTCTTTTTCTCAACAGTAACGCCCGGATAATTGGCGACATGCTGACGTGCGCCTGTCAGCATATTGAAAACAGTGGATTTTCCGCAGTTTGGCTGCCCGGCCAAAGCAACGACAAGTTCTTTCGAAGCCATTAGTCGCCCACCTGAATATGCCGAGCTTCCGTATGTCGAATGGAGACATGATAGCCGTCAAGATGCAATTCCACGGGATCAACCAGTGGGGCATTCCGAACAATTTCGATCTCGGCACCGGGGTAAAACCCCAAATCCATCAGCCGTTGTCCCAAGGCACCATCTGTTGTGATGTCTTTCATCACGCACCGAGTCCCCGGATTTAATTCGTCAAGAGTCATTACTGTCACTTCCTTGATATGTGTATTCCCGACACGGCACGCCGTATTAGGCCACCAAAACCTTTTGTGCGATGCCGCGCTCAACCATTACTCGTCCCTCTCCCACGGAAACAAGCATTGGACCTCGGCTGTTATTCAAAACATCAACCTCAATTCCGGGGATGATACCGATGGACTCCAGCCTTGTTCTGGCCTTGCAACCGGCGTCAATGGCCACCACAAAAGCGGTCTCTCCCGGCGCCATGGATTTAAGAGTTTTGTGAGAAAACATGCGAACCTCCCCTCGTGGAAAAAACCATTTGTTGCAATTGATAATGAATTTCGATATCAGCAATAAACCCGACGCAACAAGAGGTCAACAAAAAAGACTTTTTAAGATTCAATGTCAACTTGAGCTATATATATGGCAAAAACCCTGCCCTATTGAGACTCTCGGTCAACAAAGGCCTCAAAACCCCAAAATACGCTTACGGAAAGATCAAAAAAATGCAGGAAGCACTCAAATCGTTCAAGAAATATCTGGCAAACAACACGCTCAAATTAACTCAGCAAAGACTCTTAATTCTTAAGGTTTTCATGAGTAAAGGCGCTGAGATGAGCTCAGAACAACTACTCAGTGCAGTGCAGGACATCGATGATGCGGTCAGCCGATCTACGGTATATAGAACCATCAAACATTTTCATCACGCAGGCATTGCCCGATGCATTCACCATAGGGACGGTTCCACCCACTATGAGCCATCCGGTGACCATAACAGTCATATGCTCTGTGAAAGATGTGGTAAAATCATCCCGATCCGCAACCCATATATACAATGCCTGCAACAGGAAACAGCCCGCCAACAAGGATTCACTCTTTATCGTTACACGACAACGTTCTATGGCCTTTGCAGCGAATGCACTGAAGCTTTACAATCAGCGAAAACCAAAACATCCGGGTGAATATAATAATGAGTGATTTTTTCTGAATGATATAAACAACCTTCTCAAAGCAAACAAAGATGCAGAAAAAACCACAAAAAAACGCCTGCCTCTCAAAAGAGAGACAGGCGCTGGATGCCGATTAAGGCTTAGATCCGAAGACTACCAGCGGGGGCGTTCTTCGCGAGCCTTGGCTTCGTTGACCTTGATGTTACGGCCACCGAAGTCTTTGCCGTCCAGGGCTGCGATAGCTTCGCGAGCACCGTTGTCATCCATTTCAACAAAACCAAAACCACGGGGACGGCCGGTCTCACGATCCTCGATCAGCTTGACAGAAGTAACTTCGCCGTATGCTTCAAAAGCTGCACGTACTTCGTCTTCAGTAGAGGACCAGGACAGATTACCGACATAAAGATTCTTAGACATTCAAATTCTCCAAAAAGTGATAATGTATAGCGCCCGTGCGCCAAAAAAAAGGAGCCGTGTACAAGATGCGTACACGGCTCCTCGATAGACTTGTAAAATTCAAACCAGCGCTGGTCACAGTAAGACCGCGCCTTCACGGGTGCGGCTGGTGTTAGAAGTGTTACTCTACTACTCACTGAGAGAAGTCAAGCATTATTCTTCAAAAAAACGGAAAATAAATAATAATCCAGTCAATTCCTCAACAATCTACAAAGCAGTTGATGAGTCTATAATCTGCTAAACTAGCAAACTTACGAACGTATTAGGCACTATATTAGAATAAAAATATGAAATTTCAAAAAATAAAAAAAATAAAATGTTAATTTTGATTTTAAAAATAAGTTATGTGGTATGTATTTTAGTTGGATCATTCTAATTTCGCATTTTAGTAAATTGATAAAACTCAACAATACGTCAAGATATAAATATAAATATCAAAACACAATTTACTAAATCAATCTTTTACTGAGGATTTACTATGAAAAACAAAGAACTTGCAGTTGTATACTGTGAAGGTTTCTTTGGAAAAATGGATGGCAAAACCGCCAATGGATTAACTCGTTATTCAGACAAATATGAAATTGCAGGGATCATCGACAGTACTAAAGCGCATTTGGATGCCGGAGAGGTACTAGATAATGTCGCCAATGGAATCACCATCTACAAAAATATCCACGAAATTCTGGAAGAAAAAGGAGACCAGGTAAAAGCCTTTATTTATGGAATGGCTCCCTTGTCCGGTGCTTTTTCTTCAGAAGACCGTGCAGTGATGTTTTATGCAATGGAAAGAAATCTCGACATCATCAACGGTCTTCATGACTTTTTGACCGACGATGAATCCTTCGTCAAAAAAGCGGCAGAATGCAAAGTTCAGTTGCACGACATCAGAAAACAACAAAAAAGTATACAAAGACGAGTGTTTACCGGAGATATCAACACCGTTGAATGCCCAAAGATAGCCATTCTCGGGACAGACAGCGCTGTGGGAAAACGCACGACATCTGTCATCCTGACCCAAGCTCTTCAAGCCCTCGGCTTGAATACCGTAATGATAGCAACAGGGCAGACAGGTGTTATTCAAGGGGCGGAATTCGGTGTTCCTCTCGACGCTCTGAAAGAACAATTTATTTCAGGCGAGATGGAAAAAGCTATTGTCAAGGCATGGGAAACGAAGAAACCGGATATTATCATTATTGAAGGGCAAGGATCACTGAGCCACCCGGCCTATTTAAGCTCATGCTTTATTATTCGGGGGGGAAAACCTGAAGCGATCATTGTCCAACACCCACCGAAACGAGAACATTTGGGCGACTACCCTGCTATCAAGATGCCACTATTGGAAGACGAAATAGAACTCATTGAAGTTTTTGCGCAATCTCCTGTCATCGGCATCGCAATTAACCATGAAGACATGTCCAATTCTGATATTGATGAAACAATTGATGCATATCAAAACCAATTTAAAATTCCCGCTACAGACGTTCTCAAATTTGGCTGTAATTCGCTCATTACTAATATATTACTCACCTTCCCACAGCTTCAAGCCAAGTTGGCTTGATGAAGACACCTTATCTTGAAATAGACCTCTCAAAATTACACAGTAACGCAAAAAAACTGATCTCCATGTTCGGAGACAGAGGCATCCAAATTACAGCTGTCACCAAAAGCTTCCTCGGGGAACCTAGAATTGCCAACTGTTTTGTTTCCGCAGGCATTTCTTCTTTCGGAGATTCACGGATCGAAAATATAATCCGCATGAAAAATGCTGGTGTTCAAGCACGGTTCCTCCTGATCAGGACACCCTCTGCCAGTGAAGCACATGATGTCGTCACCTATGCGGATGCAAGCCTTAACACTGAACTGCTTGTCATTGCGAAACTTTCCAAAGCAGCTCTCGAAAAAGGACTCGTCCATGACATCATTCTCATGGTGGAGATGGGAGACCTTCGGGAAGGGATACTTCGTCAAGATCTCAACAAAACAATTAAAAAAGTACACCAAATGAAAGGTATTCGACTCATCGGTTTAGGGACCAATATGGCGTGCCTGAATGGAGTCAAACCAACAAAAAACAACATGGATCACTTCTCCAGTCTGGCAGACACATATGAAAAAGAATATGGCATCAACTTTCATATAATTTCTGGAGGAAATTCTGCAAACTTTGATTGGATGCTTCAAAACAACAATCTAGGTAGAGTGAACAACGTTCGACTGGGCGAATCTCTCCTTCTGGGGAGAGAATCCTTGTCGAGAAAACACATTGAAGGGCTTCACCTTGACGCGTTTTCTCTGGTTGCAGAAGTCATAGAATCCAAAATCAAGCCGTCACTCCCTGAAGGGGAAACAGGCTTGGATGCCTTTGGCAATACACCTCACGTCGAAGACAAAGGTAAAATGCTTAGAGCAATTGTAGCGTTGGGAAAACAGGATGTTCATGTGGCAGGCCTTATACCATTAATGGATGTCGATATTTTGGGCTCAAGCAGTGATCACGTCATACTCGACGCCACGAGAGCCCCATTGCACGTAGGCGATCATGTCCGATTCAGTGTAGACTATACGGCATTCCTGTCATCCATGACATCTCCATTCGTTGGAAGTGTCTTTACATAAACTCTCCCCAAAGTGGTCCTTATTACTTGAACCACACGACACATCCCCGGCACCAAGAATCGAATCCTCCGCTTTTTTTACGTTGTATATTCTGCCGCTTAGCAGTAGAAGCTTCTCCCGGAAACTTCTGCAGCCAAAGAAGTATGAGCCTTTTTTATGAAGCATACTCTTTGATACAGAATACAATTTGAAAACATTTCGCTCCCATCGCCGGGGGTGTGTTCTACCAATTGAATAGAAACCTCGACGATAAGGAGCAACAGCACGGGCAATCAATGGAGAAAAAAATGACCTTGGATATTTATGAGGACTCCTTATACGGGCAGGTCCTCCCATCAAATTGGGATGGAGACATCATTTCAGGAGTCTTGATCCTTGTAGATGGCGAAGAACAATTTATCGTTGAGCACGATGAAAACGCAAAAGGCTTAACTGCACACATCGAGAAATGGGTAACCGTCACCGGCACCATCATGGAAAATGATGATGAGTTACGCATAAAAGTCATTAACTACACCCTCGAAAATGACCTCGATTATATTTCAGACGACGATTGGTAGAATCCCCCCTAAAAGACTTGAGGGATTCTACGAAGCACGCTACGAATTCCTTCGAATCCAAGGAGTCAATGTGGGAAATATAGAACTTGTCACCATTGCCATCGCCCTCGCCATGGACGCCTTTGCCGTTGCCATTGCCACTGGGGTTTCACTCAAATGCGTCAGTCCTCGACAAACATTTCGTTTGGCATGGCACTTCGGATTATTTCAGGCACTTATGCCCATACTCGGCTGGTATCTTGGGGGGACGGTTAGCTCCTATATTGAAGCATACGACCATTGGATCGCTTTTGGTCTGCTCGGTTACATCGGATACAAAATGATCCGCGAAGCCTTCGAAGATGAAGAAGAATGCCAAAATGACCCAACCAAAGGGGTATCACTGGTGGTGCTGTCCGTTGCAACCAGCATCGACGCACTTGCAGTCGGTCTCAGCCTCTCCATGCTGGGTATTTCCGTATGGTGGCCTTCACTGATCATAGGCATTGTCGCCACACTCTTCACCGTTGTCGGCCTGCAATTCGGGAAAACCGCTGCCAAAGCACAAAGTATTGGTAAATACGCAGAACTCCTCGGAGGCGCCGTACTGATTTGCATAGGCATCAAAATACTGTGGGAGCATGGGGCGCTTGCGATATAAAAACCCACTCACACAAATAATATCTGCCAACAGGCAAAAGCCGTTCACATGAAAATCATGTGAACGGCTTCTTTCAAACTTAAGGATTCACATTAAAACTGACTGTAGCCGCGTACAAAACGTTAGTGCATTTACCGACTAGCGCCTTCAAAGGCCCATCCGGTGTGACTGCCTGACGGGTATAGATATTAGCTACCCATTGTCCCGCAGTCGGAATACGAAAAGACGCCTTGCCATTAAAAATTAGCGTTGCCAGTGTGAAGCCGTCGGGGCCACCAAACGTATTGCTTGTCAACGTCATGTATTCAAAATTACGGTCAGGCACAGTGTTCAAAGACCGTCCCAAAAGCTTCACATCGAATTCCACCATTTCTCCAGCTCGCACTCGGCTGAGGTCGGTCAACGGAAGGATCTCCAGATCAAATCCCAACGCACTCGGCTGAGTCCACTGGTCTATGGTAAAGAAGGATTTGGCGTAGGTGGTGAATTTCATGCCTCTTATCACCTTCTTGGCATCATGGACTTTATCCATGGTCGTGTGTTTCCACTTATGACGCCCCTTCATGTCGATGTATGTGCTGTAAAAATTATCCCGCGAAACCGCAGCAACCTGATAGGTACCTTTCTTGGCGTTATCTTTCAGGCTCATCTTGTGCACACCTGTATCCCCACCCACTATGCGAAGGGATTTCTGCACCTCACTTTCGCCGTCCAACTTCTTTATTGGGACGGGCAAAGGGAATTCAACCCGACTCATCTCCGGATCGACCAGGAAATAAGAAGCAAGGTCAAAGTGCTCGAAGACATCATCCATGGGCACCACATGGCCCCAACCAAGCGACGAGATGACATGCCCCGGTTTGTGGGAAAATGATTCATAAACGTTAACCCACAGGGTATGAGCATAAACGGCTCCCGGAAACATCAAGCCCAAACAAAGTACGAGTATTGCAATTATCTGTTTCATATTTGACTCCATTTCCGCCCCGTTAGAAGCGGTAAGTAAGGTTAACGCCAACTGAACGAGGAGCTCCATCGCTCGCTATTTCATTCCCACCGATATACGTCCCTTTATCCTGATAATACTCCCGATTCAGGAGATTCTTGCACCACACGGAGACATCCCATGATTCCATACGACGACCTGTACGAACGTTGACAACCTCGTAAGGACTCACCCACGTAGTGTTCTTTGCATCCGTGTAGAATCCTCCGACACCAAGCAGGTCCAGCCTGCCGAAGTATCCGGTATCATGGACATATTCGGCACCGATATTATACGTATACTCAGGTGCGTGGGGGAGTTTTTTGTCTTTGTAGTCAAAGGTACCACCGCCCATTTCATCAGATACCCATTGGTCAATCCGGGCATCGGCGTATCCATAATTCCCGAAAAGGAACCATCCATGCGCCGGACGATATTCCATCTCCACTTCAAAACCACGTGAAGAAGCTTCGGCGGCATTGGTCACACTACGAACAGCAGGACCGCTCAAAAATTCTTCAACCTGCTTGTCTTTTATATCGATATAATAACCGGCAGCATTGAACGTAAGCTTGTTGCCAAACCAATCGGACTTCATGCCAAGCTCATAGTTCCATGTAGTTTCCGGCCCAAACGTCAGCGTGTCCGAATCCGTTGCAAACGCGTAATTATACCCTCCGGCGAGTAATCCCTTGGAAAAGGAGGCATACGTCATGAAATGATCATTCACATCATATGAAAGAGATACTTTCGGCAAAACGTCATCATGTACAATGCTCTTGTCGTAGGACTGCCCCGCACTCGTCAGGTCCTGCTCTCCATCAGACTGTTGATGATCAAACCGCAATCCGACAGACAACTTCAAGGCGTCAAAAAAGGTGTACGCCATCTGTCCGAAAACAGCATAGTTGGTGTTTTCAAATGAAGTGTCCCGCGACTGCCCAAAAAAAGCCGCTTTAGCATCATTGTCATCGTATGAGACAAAAACACCACCTAGCCATTCAAAAGGATTCTCACTTTCAATGGAATTAAAACGAACTTCCTGACTGTATGATTCATTGGTAAATTTGAATTTTTGATCCGGGAAAACAAGTGGGCCGAACTCTCCATCATTTTTAAATCTGGTGTTATAATTGTTACGTGTAGTTATGGAAGTAACATCCGCCCAGTTGGCCTTATATTTCACATGAAGGGATTGGCCGTTGCTCTCATCAACCCAACTATTCGCCCCATCCCAATTGATGGTGTACTTATCGGAAGCGAGCGGGCCATCGACATAATGCATATAGCCATAGCCATTATCCTTATGAGAAGCATTGACCAGCAGAGAGATGTCCCAAGGATCACTTGGCGTCCAACGAAGCTTGATTTGCCCATTTTGAGACTCTTCTTTCGCCGCACGTTTGTCACCATCATAAATGTTCTCCATGTAGCCGGGTGTCCCCTTGGTCAAAAAAGAACCGCCCATATAGAGGATATCCTCAACCAAAGGACCACTGAGCGACGCTCCTGCGGTATACAACCAGCTATCTCTTTCAGAAGAATTGTAAAATCCGGGTTCAATAAAGACTTTTCCCCGCACCGTATTGTCAGGCTGACGAGTGATAATCCTGATTGCCCCGGCCTCGGTGTTATGCCCATACAAAGTTCCCTGAGGACCTCTCAGTACTTCTATACGTTCAATATCAAGCAGTTCCGGGTTCTGCATGAATGTCAAAGGATAACAAATGTCGTCGACAAACAGCCCCGCAGGGGTATTCAAAACAACATTATGGGATGATAGTCCACGCATAATAATCATTTGCTGATTCGTGCTCTGCTTCGCATAGACATTGGGAGAAAAGAGTGTGAGTTCACTCAAATCCCTGATCCCCGCATCGTCAATATCCATGCCACTGAACACATCCATGCTGATCGGAACATCCTGTACATCTTCCTCCCGCTTTTGCGCGGTGACCACAGTCGCACCGAGAGTAACCGGTTGGGAATCCTTCTTCTCAACCTCATCCTTGTCCTGCGCAACCGCCGGACTCACCAAAGCCATGGCGAACAGCATAAAAAATGCTACCAACAGGCCTTTTCGAAAAATGGAAATCATATACAACACTCCTCATCACCTCTTGCCGCCAATGAGTCGTCGTCAACGACTTCATCAGAAGATATAAATAGACCGAAACCTCACTTCAAACTGAGGCACGATATACCTGCCACCTTCAATATGCCTTTCCCATATGATTTATGATTTGTCGGAAATGAAAGGAATGGCGGGGCTTCAACAAGGCACTTGAAATTGATTTTCATTTTTAATAAGGTAATTGACGACAGTATCTCATAGCCCTCATTTTTTATGTGAGACCGGACAATCAACAGCGCAACGCGAGGAACAGTTCATGGAATTCACTCTCTCAAACCCGATGACACAGAGTACCCCATGCAAACTCAAGGCAACCGATTCCTTTGGACAGCCCTTCGCTCGGTCATACAAAATTCCAAAATCATTCGGGCATGGATCGCTGCAACAAATCCACATTCAAAAGGGTATTGATCTGTTCATCACAAAATACAGCGTGCAAACACCAATACTCTCGCACGTTTGTATGGGAAAACCGGCATTCGAAATTGGCTTCTGCCTTTCGGGGATGGGGGATGTGGATATTCCTGGAATAACCGTTGAGACAGGAAGTTGCACAATGATGTACAGACAAAGAAAACAGGTCACCGTGATTGACAAAGCCCAAAGCTACAGACTCTCTCTGGCCATTGTCGTTTCCCCAGAGACCTTCCACGACATAACCCGCCACGAACAAATGAAAATGCCGCTTCATCTCCAACTTGCAGCCAATGGATTGATCGACAACGAATTCATCGACACAAGATCCATAGACGCTGCATCCATGAATATTCTCAACCAGATTCTGACCCCGGAAAAAGGGCTTGAAGACAGCCATATTTATTATAAAAGCAAGGTATATGAACTCCTTGCCGTATGCATGAACCGTTTTGGAAACAAAACTCCAGATCAATCAAATCCAACAGATTGCTTAAACCCGGAACGAGTATACCAGGCTGCGAAAATATTGGCTCACTCAATGGAAAGTCCACCATCCCTGTCAACATTGGCCCGGATGCTCAACACATCTCACGTCACCTTAAATCAAGAATTCCGCCACGCTTTTGGAACAACGGTATTTGGATATCTTCGCCGAATACGTTTGGAAAAAGCGCGTTCTCTTTTGGAAGACGGTAAAACAAATGTCACGGAAGCCTCTCTGGCTGTCGGTTACAACAGCATCTCAACCTTTTCGCGGGCATTTTTGGATCAACACGGCATAACGCCAAGTTCATGCAGGAAACGGACTCCTTGTTCTCTTATCCCCAAAGAGCATCTTTCTAGCTCAATCTGAAAAAACTCACCCAATACTACGACGCAAAGTATAACGGTTGGACAAAATGCCAGCCGTTTTTCTCATTGCCACATCCGCAGGAATCTTGTTATCCCCACATGTCTTGAGGTACTCATTTTTTGAACTAACACGAGGATTCTAGGATGAAACGCTTACTCACTGCTCTTATGGTTATGGCTCTGTGTCTGTGCGCTGCCTCTGCCTTCGCCGCTGACGGTTCCTGGGAACGCGTCAAGAGTGCTGGCCAGTTGGTTATCGGTCTGGACGACGCCTTCCCGCCCATGGGTTTCCGCGATGACAACGGCAAACTCGTCGGTTTTGACGTAGACACCGCTGAAGAAGTCGGTAAACGCCTGGGCATCAAGATCATGTGGCAGCCCACCGAATGGAAGGGTGTCATCAACTCCCTGTATGCCAAAAAATTCGACTGTATCTGGAACGGCATGACCATCACTCCCGAACGCCAGAAAAAAGTCGCCTTCTCCAAGCCGTACCTGATCGATGGTCAGATCGCCACTGTGCGCATGGATGAAAAGGAAATCAAAACTTTCGAAGCTCTGGGCGACAAAAAAATCGGCGTTCAGGCCGGTTCCCCCGCTCTCGAAGCTGCCAAGAAGCTGCCCAACGCTGCTGGTGAGATTCGCGAATATGACACCAACCCCAAAGCATTCCTTGACCTCGAAGCCGATCGTCTGGATTCCGTTGTCGTCGACAACGTGACCGGCCGTTACTACATGGCTTCTCGTCCCGGCGAGTTCCGTGCTCTGCCCGGTTACATCACAAAGGAAGCTTTCGGCGTTGCCTACCGCATGGAAGACGCTGCTCTGCGCGGCATGGTCCAGAAGGCTATCGACGAGATGATCGCCGACGGCACCATGGGCAAGATCTCCCGCAAATGGTTCGGTGAAGACGTCACCAACCCCGCCAAGTGGTAGTCGACTGTCGTGAAAACAACGATTGACTCAATATTGAGGAGCGCCGTTATTGCGGCGCTCCTCGTCATTTCCCTGTTCGCCCTCGGTGCACAGGCCGCTTCTACCGCGACTGAAAATGCCGATGCGCTCATGCGTAAGGCCAACGATGTCATGGTCACAGGTGACCTCGAAGCCGCCATTGCCATTTATCTGCAAATCCCGGCCCCCGGCCCGGACGGTGATGAAGGGCAATTCGCCTCCAGTCGCATGCAGGCAGCCCGTCTCAAATTTGCAGTCAAGGATTACCCTGCCGCCATCGCTGTCGTAGAAGAACTTTTAGCAGTGTACCCGGAAAACATCGAAGCACTTCAGTTCCGCGACTCCGTGAAGGAAGCCATGCTGCCCCAGTGGAAACGGTTGATGAACGACACCATCAAGTTCGTCCCGCACCTCCTGAAAGGCAGCCTCATGACCCTGTTGCTCGTGGTCTTTACCATGATCATCTCACCTATCGGCGGACTGCTTATCGCACTTGGCCGCATCGGTGATTTCAAGGCCATAAACCGGCTGTGCTGGTTCATTATCTGGCTCTTCCGAGGTACCCCACTTCTGCTCCAACTTTTCTTCATCTACTATGGCCTGCCCGCCATCGGTATTACGTTAAAACCCATTCCGGCGGCACTGATCGGGCTTGGTCTGAACTATTCGGCCTACCTCGCGGAAATTATCCGTAGCGGCATCCAATCCATCGACCATGGACAGATGGAAGCCGCTGAAGCCATGGGCATGTCCAACTGGCAGGCGATGCGCCGGATCATCATCCCGCAAACATACCGCGTCATTCTGCCGCCTGTAGGCAATGAGTTCATCGCACTCATCAAGGATACAGCACTTGTCTCCACCATTGCCATGGTCGAGTTGATGCGTACGGCAGACCAATTGTTCAACGCCTCGTTCAACATTACCGTGCTTGGTCTGGCCGCTGTTATCTACCTTCTTTTCACCACCGTCTTCACCTTCACCTTCGAACGACTTGAAGAGCGCGTGGGCGCATACGAGAAACGCTGATGCAACCGCTTTTGGAACTTAAGAATATCGTCAAGACCTTCGGCACTCACCGAGCCGTGGACAACATCGACCTTACAATGCAGGCTGGAGAAAAAACCGTTATCATCGGTCCTTCCGGTTCAGGGAAATCCACCCTGCTGCGCGCCATCAACATTCTGGAAACCAT